>CBDUCL010000055.1:0-15006 GCA_965365625.1 uncultured Chromatiales bacterium
CCGCAGCAGGATCGCCTTGACGTTGCGAATGTAGTGGGTGAGGGGCAGCAGTTCGCCCAGCCACTGGGCCGGTCGCGGCATGGACTCGAAGGGAAACATGAAGCCGGACAACAGCACCGACGGCAGGAAGAAGAAAAAGGAAATCTGCGTCGCCTGCAGTTGCGACGCGCTCACCGAAGAGATCACCAGGCCCAGGGTGAGGTTGGCGGCGATAAACACCATCGAGCAGATGCCCAGATCCAGCAGCGAGCCGCGCACCGGCACCCGGAACAGCAGCAGGCCGATCAGCAGCACCAGGACGACTTGTACTATCCCGATGGCGACATAGGGAGCGATCTTACCGACCATCAGCTCCAGGCGGCGCACCGGGGTGGCGATCAGGAACTCGAAGGTCCCCCGTTCCCGCTCGCGGACGATCGACAGCGCGGTCATCAATATCATGGTGGTGGTCAGGATCACCCCCAACAGGGCGGGAACCACGAATACGGCGGTGCGCAGTTCCGGGTTGAAGAGGTTCACCACCGAGATTCGCAGGGGCTTCAGGTGCACCAGGTCCGGGTTGGCGAAGGCGCCTTCCCGGCGCTCCGAAGAGCGCAGCGCGAGCCCCCTACCCTCCACCACGAACGGCTGCAGCTGGCGGTTGATCTCCTCTTCGAGGCCGCTGGCCGAGGTGCCCACTGCGCGTGCCAGAACCGGATCCGTGGCGTTCACCCGCAGCGAGACCTGCGCCCCCCGCCCGCGGTAGTAGTCGATGGCGAAATCCCCGGGCACCAGCAGCACCACGTCCACTTCGCCGCGCTCGAGCAGCCCCAGGGCCTGGTCCTCCCGGGACAGGCGCCGCACGATGTCGAAGGTCTGGGTCGCCTCCAGCTGGCCGACGATGCGCCGGGAAACCGAGGTCGCGGAATGATCTACCAGGGCTGTCTTGACATGCCGTACGTCCTGATTGATGGCGTAGCCGAACAGCAGCAATTGCACTACCGGCACCCCGACCACGAAACCCATGGTCAAATGGTCGCGTGCCAGCTGCCGCACCTCCTTGCGTGCCACCGACAGCATGCGGCGCAAGGCGGCGACCAGTTTCATCGGGAAGCCTCGGCCGCGCCGTCGAGTTCCCAGCCCATGGACAAGGCCACGAAAACATCTTCGAGGATTGGCTCCGCCGGCACCACCCGCGCTCCGGCGATGCCTGCAGCGGTCAGGTGATCGGTCAATCGGGGGGCGGCGTCGACCGCGCCGGGACCGTCCTTGTTCAGTAGCACATGCACTTGGTTGCCAAGCTGGGTCACCGAGGCCACTTCCGTGAACCGCCACAGGGCGGCGATGGCGGCCTCCGGCGCCGCTGCATTCAACTCCACCACCCGGTCGTCGAGCGCCGCCGTCAGCGCAGAGGGTGCCCCAACGGCTGCCAATCGGCCGTCGCGCAGCATGGCCAGGCGGTGGCAGCGCACGGCTTCATCCATGTAGTGGGTGGAGACCAGCACCGTGGTACCAATTGCGGCGAGTTCGAACAACTTTTCCCAGAACTCCCGTCTCCGCTCGGGGTCCACCCCGGCGGTGGGTTCGTCGAGGATCAGCAACGGCGGCCGATGGATGGTGGCCACCGCCAGGGCCAAGCGCTGTTTCCAGCCCCCGGACAGGGAGCCCACCCGTTGTCCGCTGCGCGCTTCCAGCCCGTGTTCGGCCAGGGCCGCGCTCAATCGCTGCCAGCGGGTGGCGGGAGCGAGACCGAAGATTTCGGCGGCGAACTGGAGGTTTTCCAGCACGGTCAGGTCTTCGTAGAGAGAAAAACGCTGGGTCATGTAGCCGACCAACGGTTTCAGCGTTTCCGCCTGCCGGGGAATTTCTAGGCCGAGGACCTCGACCTTGCCGGCGGTTGGGGAAAGCAGGCCGGTCAACATACGGATCAGGGTGGACTTGCCGGCCCCGTTGGGTCCGAGAAAACCGAACACCTCCCCTTGGTAGACCCGCAGGTCGACCGCATCGACCGCCAGCATGCGGCCAAAGCGTCGCGTCACGCCCTTGGCCTCGATGACCGCCTCGCGGCTGCTCACGGCTTGAACTCAAGCCAGACGCGGGCGGCGAGTCCGGGCCTGAGGTCGGACGGGGCGTCTTGGAGTGCGATACGCGCCCGATACACCAAATGGGCGCTTTCCCGTTCGGTGAGGGCGTAATGGGGGGTGAACTCCGGCTCGTGGGCGACATCCCGGATAATGCCCCGGAATCTCTGCTCGTAGCCCTCGACCTGGACTTGGGCCCCGACAATTGCGCCCACCTGTGCCAGGATACGGGCCGGCAACCAGACCCGGACCCAGGGTTCCTCGTCGGCGATCACCACCGCCACCACCACCCCTTCCGGCACCCGCTCGCCCAGGTCGAACGGACGTTGATCCACGATCCCGGCAGCGGGGCTGCGGATCGTGAGGTCCCGCAGTCGCTTGTGCGCCTGGGTTACCCTTGCCCGCCGCTCGGCGGCCATGGCCAAGGCCTCGTCCCGCACGCGTCGCGCTTCGTCCAGCGTCGTGGCGGAGGCGGCCCGCTTACCGCGCAGGTTCTCGAAGCGGACGAATTCCCGTTCCGCCGCAACCAGGGTCGCAGCGGCGGCGGCCAACATCGCCTCCGCGGCTTCCAGCTCGGCGCGCGCTGTCTCATCGTCCAGCCGGACCACCGCCTCCCCGGCCGGGACATGGTCGCCGATCTCGGCCGGTAGTTCGATGATGGCTTCGGAAGCCGGCGCCGCGAGTTCGAAGGTGGTGCGCTCGACCGTTCCCACCAGATCCGCCGAATCCTGATCGACGCAGCCGCAGAGAACCAGGCCCGCGGCGAGACACAGTGCCCATGGGTGGGGTATGCGACGGATCATCCTAGAAACCGCAGTTGGGCAGGGTGGAGGGTGCGTTTGCGGCGGTACAGGGCAAGGCGCGACGACGCGGAATAGTTATTCTATTCCTAGGAGGTGCAACGCAGCCATGTGCCGCCGCAAGCGTGCCATCCGCCCTGTAGCGTGGGTTCACCCAATTGGTGAGTAGGCACCCAAGCATGATTTCCTTTAAATTCATGCCGTTACTTTAAGAATAGAGCGGTCAACTGCGGTTTTTAGGATCATGGACTGTTCTCCACTGGGCCGGATCATCGTTTGTCCTGACCTGATCAGTATAGTGATTACGCCGGCAGCGATGCACCCCGGAATGAGAGCGTGCCGCGTCTTATCCCCTGGCCCCTTCCCGAAGCAACTCACGGCGCGGAGGTCCGCAGGCGCCATGCCGTTCGGTGCCGGTTGCCGATAGTGAAACTGGAGCCGGAAACCAGCTGATTGGTTCCTGCGAACAGCCATCCAGGCCCTATCCCCTTGATTCTTCGGCATCAAGGCACCAGATAAAGAACCGTAATGATTCGTGTTGCAGTTTGATACCAGATGGGTATCCTTGGGAACGTGTCATCGGAGTACTGGTCTTACCAGTGAGAAATCCGCAAGCAAACAGAAAGCTATTAGGAGTGATGCGCCTCATGAACCAAGACTATTCCATTGTCCGCCCGCAAGAGTCGGTGCTGGCGACCAATAAGCTGATCAAGAACACCTACATCCTGCTGTCGATGACGCTGCTGTTCAGCGCCTTCACCGCCGGGCTGTCGATGGTCTTTAACTTGCCCCACCCGGGCATGATCATCACCCTGGTCGGCTATTTCGGGCTGCTGTGGGCGACCACCAAGTTCGCCAACTCGTCCTGGGGCCTGCTCTGCGTGTTCGCGCTGACCGGCTTTATGGGGCTGACCATTGGTCCGATCATCAGCGCCTATACCCAGGCCTTCAGCAACGGCAACCAGTTGGTGATGATGGCCCTGGGCGGCACCGGCGTGATCTTCCTCGGTCTCTCGGGGTATGCCCTGTCCAGCCGCAAGGACTTCAGCTTTATGGGCGGCTTCCTGATGGTCGGCATCCTGGTGGCCTTCCTGGCCGGTATCGGCGCGGCCATCTTCAGCATCCCGGCCCTGTCGCTGGCGGTTTCGGCCATGTTCATCCTGCTGATGTCGGGCCTGATCCTGTATCAGACCAGCGCCATGGTGCACGGCGGCGAGACCAACTACATCCTGGCCACGGTCGGGTTGTACGTGAGCATCTACAACCTGTTCCTGAGCCTGTTGCATTTGCTGGGGGTCTTCGCCGGCGAGGACTAATCCTTCGCCTATGCAAAAAAACCGGGCCGAGGCCCGGTTTTTTTATGCTCGCTTCGAACCCCTTATTTCAAAACTTCCAACCCGCTCATGTAGTGACGCAGCGCGTCCGGCACCCGGATGCTGCCGTCGGCCTGCTGGTAGTTCTCCATCACCGCTACCAGGGTGCGCCCCACTGCCAGGCCGGAACCGTTGAGGGTGTGCACCAACTCCGGCTTGCCGGTCTCCGGATTGCGCCAGCGCGCCTGCAGGCGCCGGGCCTGGAAGTCGCCGAAGTTGGAGCAGGACGAGATCTCCCGGTACTGGTTCTGGCCCGGCAGCCAGACTTCCAGGTCGTAGGTCTTGGTGGCGGAGAAGCCGAGGTCACCGCTGCACAGGGTCACCACCCGGTAGGGCAACTCCAGCTTCTGCAGTACTGTCTCGGCGTGGCCGGTCAGAGTCTCCAGGGCCTGCTCGGAATCCTCGGGCCGCACGATCTGCACCATTTCCACCTTTTCGAACTGGTGCTGACGGATCATGCCCCGGGTATCGCGGCCGTAGGAACCGGCCTCGCTGCGGAAGCAGGGGGTCTGAGCCACGTAGCAAAGCGGCAGGTGCTTGGCGTCGACGATCTCGTCGCGTACCAAGTTGGTCACCGGCACCTCGGCGGTCGGTATCAGGTAGTAGGCCTGCTCGCCGCTGAGCCCGAAAAGGTCGGCCTCGAACTTGGGCAACTGGCCAGTGCCGAACAGGCTGTCGCGGTTGACCATATAGGGTACATAGGTCTCGGTGTAGCCGTGCTGACCGCTGTGCAGATTCAACATGAACTGGGCCAGGGCCCGGTGCAGGCGGGCGATGGGGCCGCGCAGGGCGACGAAGCGCGAGCCGGTGAGCTTGGCCCCGGCGTCGAAGTCCATCCAGCCGTTGCGGGCGCCCAGGTCGACGTGGTCCTTGGGTTCAAAAGCGAACGCGGGCGGCTCGCCCCAGCGCCGTTCCTCCCGGTTGTCGGCCTCGTCCCGGCCCGCCGGCACGTCCGGATGGGGCAGATTGGGAATCTCCAGCAGGAACGCCTGCAAGGCCTGCTGTACCTCGCCGAGGGTCTCCTGAGCCCCCTTCAGGCGCTCGCCCAGGTCGGCCACTTCGGCCAGCAGGGGCTGGATGTCTTCACCGGCGGCCTTGGCCTTGCCGATGCCCTTGGAGCGCACATTGCGCTGGTTCTGCAGTTCCTGGGCCTCCACCTGCAGCGCCTTGCGCTGCGCCTCCAACTCGCTATAGCGGGCCTGATCCAGCACAAAGCCGCGCTGCGCCAGGCGCTCGGCGGTCGCTTCCAGTTCGGTTCTCAGCAATCGGGGGTCCAGCATGGGGATCTACTCTGCGTTGATGGTTGCCGGCCAGGACAGGATGTGTCCCGGCTCCAGTTCTCGGTTGAGACGCTGCAGCACCTGCTCGACCTTGGCCGGCCGGTCGAAGAACTCCAGCACCAGCGGCATGTCCAGGGACAGGTCGAGCAGGCTCGACGAATGCATACGCCCGGAGCGGCCGAAGCCGGCGATACCGCGAAACGCGGTGACGCCGCAGACCCGTTCCTCGTCGTGCAGCAGGGCCAGCAGGCGCTCCAGTTGGTGGTCGCCCTCGGTCAGATAGAGCCGCACCACGGTGACTTCCGATCGCTTCATAGGGACCTCGCCATCAGCACGCCCAGCCAGGTGGCCAGCACACAGGCACTGACGCTGAGCAGGATATTCAGTCCGGCCTTCAGCAGCTCCGCCCCCTGGATCAGGTTCAGGGTCTCCAGGGAGAAGGTGGAGAAGGTAGTGAAGGCGCCCAGCAGGCCGATCAGCAGGCCCGCACGGAGCTCCGGGGTCACATTCATGCGCTCCATAAACAGCACATAGAGCACCCCCATGACCAGGGAGCCCAGCAGGTTCACCGCCAGGGTGCCCCAGGGAAAGCCGCGGCCCAACCAACCGTAGACCCCGGTGGAGACCCAGAAGCGCAGCAAAGCCCCGGCGGCCCCGCCGGCGGCGATGGCGATCAGCTGTATCACCCCGGCGCCCACCCTTCGTCCGCTCAAAGCCGCAATTCTACCGCCGCCCGCCCAGGGATTGAACCGGCGATTGCGCACGGTCCGGTGGTATAATCGCCGCGTTTTTCCAGCCCAGCCAGAACAGGAACCGCCATGGAGCTTTCCAGTCTTACCGCCGTCTCCCCGGTCGATGGCCGCTACGGGAGCAAGACCGCCGACCTGCGCCCTATCTTCAGCGAATTCGGCCTGATCCGCCATCGGGTGCTGGTGGAGGTACGCTGGTTGCAGGCCCTGGCCGCCGAGCCCGGAATTCCGGAGGTACCACCCCTGTCCGGCCATGCACGCAACCTGCTCGATGCCATCGTCGACAATTTCAGCGAAGCCGATGCCCACCGGGTCAAGAACATCGAGCGCACCACCAACCACGACGTCAAGGCGGTGGAATACTTCCTCAAGGAGAAGATCGCCGGCAACGACGAGCTGGAGGCGGTCAGTGAGTTTATCCACTTCGCCTGCACTTCGGAGGACATCAACAATCTGTCCCACGCCCTGATGCTGCGCGAGGGCCGGGGCCAGGTGCTGCTGCCGCAGATCGACGAGCTGATCCAGGCAATCCGCCAGCTGGCCCACGAGCATGCCGACCAACCGCTGTTGGCACGCACCCACGGCCAGCCCGCCTCCCCCACCACCCTGGGCAAGGAAATGGCCAATGTGGTCTATCGCCTGCACCGCCAACGCGAGCAGATCGCCGCCGTGCCCCTGCTGGGCAAGATCAACGGCGCGGTGGGCAACTACAACGCCCACCTTAGCGCCTACCCGGCGCTGGACTGGCCAGGCTTTGCCCAAGCCTTCGTCGAGTCCCTGGGCCTGGACTGGAACCCTCACACCATTCAGATCGAGCCCCACGACTATATGGCCGAACTGTTCGACGCGGTGGCCCGCTTCAACACCATATTGATCGACTTCTGCCGTGACGTCTGGAGCTATATCTCGGCAGGGCACTTCAAACAGAAGACGGTGGCCGGCGAGGTGGGCTCCTCTACCATGCCGCACAAGGTCAATCCCATCGATTTCGAGAACGCCGAAGGCAATCTTGGCATCGCCAATGCTTTATTCGACCACCTGAGCCGCAAGCTGCCGATCTCGCGCCTGCAGCGCGACCTTACGGACTCCACCGTGCTGCGCAACCTGGGGGTGGGCTTCGGCCACACCAGCATAGCGCTCAACTCGGCCCTGCGCGGCATCCGCAAGCTGGAGGCCGACGGCGCCAATATGGCCGCTGAGTTGGACGCCAACTGGGAGGTGTTGGCAGAACCGATCCAGACCGTGATGCGCCGCTACGGCATTGAAAAGCCCTATGAGAAGCTCAAGGAACTCACCCGCGGCCAGCGCATCGGGCAGCGCGAGCTGGAGGCCTTCGTTGATGGCCTGGAACTGCCGGACGAGGCCAAACAGGCGCTACGCGCGCTGACCCCGGCGACCTATACCGGCAATGCGGCGCAACAAGCGCGGCAAACCTGACGAAGCCGCAAGGCTTGATATTAGAGTTTTATTATGCTCTAATAGTACTCAGTTCGCGGGGATGGAACGCCGACATGCAGTATCGCCGGTCCGCAGTATCGCCATCCCCGCGGGCGCTCCCCCCTTCTCCTCCCAACCCGACCAACAGCCAATCTTCCGGGTCCCTTCAAGCCGGGAACCTCAGACGCGTAACATAGACTTGCCGGGAGATTGCAAACCAAGCAGACCAGGGAGAAACCCGATGCCCAAGACCAAGCCGGCGCCGGAAAGGCGCAACCTGGTGGCCAAACATGCCCGCCAGTTTCAACGCGCGGCCAGCTTTCGCGACCGCAGCAAATACCAACGCCACGACAAGCACAGGGGGCGCGAGCCTTTTCCCCAGCCGGTTGCCGACAGCCGTCTGGGGAAAGGGCTCAACCTGCTGATAACATGATCCCAGCGGCCTGGCCCCTGCTGATGGCCGGCGCTCTGCTGGCGGCCTGCTCAAACGCCCCCGATCCCCGCAACAAGATCCAGTTCGACCTCGGCCGCCTCGACGCCGAGGGTCTGCAAGGCCCACCCGACGGAAAGCGCTCCCTGAGCTACGAATTCTGCACCCCGAACACGCCCGAAGCCCGGGCCGAGGTGGCTGCCATTGACCCCTCCGTGCGCTTCAGCTGTAGTTCCCCCGGGCGCATCGGCTGTGGCCCTGGGGAATGCCTCAGCCTGGGCGACAGCCACCAGAACGACCACCGCCAGCGGCTCCTGGCGTTGGCCGCCCTGCCCTATATTCGGCGCATCGAAGAGAGCTTTTTCGAGTAATCCGACTGCAACGCGGCCGGCACCCATTATCGAACCGGTACAGTCGCCAGGGCCCAGCCCAGGTAGGGCGCCAACGGATGCTCTGACCCCCGGTAGCGGCCGGTCTCAACCAGGAAGCCCAGGGGTTCGAATATACCCCGCAGCTCGCTCAGGGAAATCGGGTAATCGCGCTCGCGCATATGGGCGACGGTGCTGTCGGCGCCGGGGGCATCGGCCCCGCGCTCCAGCAGCAGCCGGTGCATTCTCTCCAGGTATTCGGCCCGCCAAGACGGTTCCTCTGGGTCCGAATCCACCGCCAAAGGTGAGTCCGGGATGCCGGCGGCAGCGAGCTGCTCGGGAGCCAGCAAGCGGAACGACTCGGCGGGATCCTGCGGGTTGACGGCAGGCCGGCGACGATAGCGGGCGGCCTCCGGCCGGTATACGTCGTGACTCAGGAAGCGTCCCCCAGGAGCCAGCAAACGAAGCAGTTCCCGGGCCAGAAAAGCGATCTCCTCCGGCGTGCCATGGTGCAGGTTCAGGCCGCTGAAGACCAGATCGAAGCCCGGCTCCAGGCCCAGCGGGGCAAGATCCCAGGCATTGCCCTCGAGGATGCGCACCTTGGTCACCGGGTCCGGAAAGCGGAACAGGGAGCGGGCCGATTCCACTTGATCCGGGTTGATATCAACCCCCGTATATTCAAAACGCCGGTCGGCGAAGCTCTCCATGGCCTCGGCAATGCTCAGGGGCCAGCCGCCGCAGGCCAGGTCCAGCACCCGCAGCGCCCGCCCTGGGGCGGCGACCGTCAACTCGCCCAGCACGCTGCGGGCGGCAGCCTTGGCCTCGCGGTGCATCAGGGCGTTGGTATCCAGCAGGAAGCGGTAAAACCCGGACCGGCTGAACAGGGCTTCTCGGCGCATCGGAGTTGCTCGACGCAGATGTTGGGGATCAGCGTATGCGGTGGCGGAGAAACGGTCGCTGCCTAATGACCCCCGCCCTTGAGGGCGTTGACCATGCCTTCGCACACGTCTTTGGCGTCGCCGAACACCAGGGAGGTGTTGTCCTGATAGAACAGCAGGTTGTCCACCCCGGAGTAGCCCGGGCGCATGGAACGCTTGACGAAAAAGACCTGGTGCGCCTTGGCTGCATCCAGGATCGGCATGCCATAGATCGGGCTGGACGGGTCGGACTTGGCGGCCGGATTGACCACGTCGTTGGCGCCGATGATCAGGGCCACGTCGGCGGTGGGAAACTCGGGGTTGATCTCGTCCATCTCCAGCACCCGGTCGTAGGGGATGTCCGCCTCGGCCAGCAGGACGTTCATATGTCCGGGCATGCGTCCGGCCACCGGGTGGATAGCGAACTTGACCTCCACCCCGCGCGCCTCCAGCTGCTCCATCAGCTCTTTGAGCGCATGCTGGGCCTGGGCCACGGCCATGCCGTAACCGGGGATGACGATCACCTTGTTAGCGTCTTCCATCCAGTAGATGGCGTCCTCCACTGCGGCCGACTTGACGCCCTTCTGGGCCGCCTGGCCGGCAGCGCTGGGAGCACTGGAATCGCTACCGAAACCGCCGAACACCACGTTGATGATGGAGCGGTTCATCGCCTTGCACATGATGTAGGACAGAATCGCGCCGGAGAAGCCGACCAGGGCGCCGACGATGATCAGCAAGTTGTTGCCCAGGGTGAAGCCGGTGGCCGCCGCCGCCCAGCCCGAGTAGCTGTTGAGCATGGAAATGATCACCGGCATATCGGCGCCGCCGATGGGGATAATGAGGGTAACCCCAATGACGAAGGCGAGCAGGGTCATCAGGCCCAGCGAGACCATGCTGCCGGTGAGGGCGAAATGCACGGCAAGGGCCAAAGTGGCCAGCCCGATCGCGGCATTCAGCGCGTGCTGCCCCTTGAACACCACCGGCTTGCCGCTGATCAAGCCCTGCAGCTTGCCGAAGGCGATCACCGAGCCGGTGAAGGTGATGGCGCCGATCACGATGCCGGCCGACAACTCCCCCATCAGCACCGTATCTAGGGTACCGGCGGCCTGGCGGTTAAGAAAGGTGCCGATGGCCACCAGCACCGCCGCCATACCGACGAAGCTGTGCAGGGCCGCCACCAGCTGGGGCATCGCGGTCATCTGCACCCGGGCCGCCACCACCGAGCCGATCACCGCACCGGCGGCCACCCCGGCGATGATGAAACCGTAGGACTGGACCTCACCGCCCAACAGGGTGGCTGCGATGGCGATGGCCATGCCGGCCATACCAAGGTAGTTCCCGCGGCGGGCGGTGCTGGGATGGGTCAGGCCCTTGAGGGCGAAGATGAACAGTACCGCCGAGACGAGATAGGCCGTAGCCTGAAAGTTGATTGATATTTCCATAGGTCAGCGGCTCACTTGTCCTTCTTCTTGAACATCGACAGCATCCGGTTGGTCACCAGAAAGCCGCCGAAGACGTTGATCGAGGCCAGGAGCACGGCGATAAAACCCATGATCTCGGCCGCTCCGCCCACCTCTTCGAGGCCGGTCACCAGCAGGGCGCCGACGATGACGATGCCGGAGATGGCGTTGGTAAGCGCCACCAACGGCGTGTGCAGCGACGGGGTGACGCCCCAGACCACGTAGTAGCCGATGAAGCAGGCGAGTACGAATACATAGAGTGCAACCAGTGTTTCGGGCATGGCAGGGCTCCCCTATTGGGCTTGTTCTTGGGCGGTGACCAGCATGGCCTGGGTGATTTCGTCGTCGGCAAAGGGCTTGAGCGCCAATCCCTGCTCGCCTTGCTCCACCATGATGTCGAGCAGGTTCTTGAGGTTGCCGGCGTAGAAGGCGCTGGCATCCGAAGGCACCAGGGCCGGAAAGTTAGTGTAGCCCACCAGGGTCACCCCGTGCTTGACCACGACCTGATCCTTCTCGGTGAGCGGGCAATTGCCGCCGGTGGCGGCCGCCAGGTCGACGATCACCGAGCCCTCGCGCATGCGCTGTACAACCTCCTCGGTGACCAGCACCGGGGCCGGCCGGCAGGGAATCAGAGCGGTAGTGACTATGATATGGGCCTTGGCCAACTCGTCGGCCAGCAGCTGCTGTTGCTTGGCCTTGGCCTCGGCGGACAACTCCTTGGCGTAGCCGCCCTCGCCGCTGCCGCTCTCGCCCAGGTCCAGCTCGATCGCTTTCGCACCCAGGGACTCGATCTGCTCCTTGGTCTCGGGTCGCACGTCGTAGGCCCAGACGTCGGCCCCCAGGCGGCGTGCGGTGGCGATCGCCTGCAGACCCGCCACCCCGGCCCCTAGCACTACCAGGCGGGCCGGCTTGGCAGAGCCCGCAGACGTCATCATCAACGGCAAGAAGCGTCCGTAGCGGTTGGCCGCCTCCAGCACCGCCCGGTAGCCGGCGATATTGCTCTGGGACGAAAGGGCGTCCATGGACTGGGCCCGGGAGATGCGGGGGATGCGTTCCATGGCCAGCATCTGCACCCCTTGGGCGTCAAGGGCCGCCAGGGTGCCGTCGTCCTCGCACTGCTCCAGCAGACCGATCAGTACCGCGCCCTTGGACATGGCCGCGATCTCTTCCCGGATCGGCTTGCGCAGCTTCACCACCAACTCGGCTCCGAGCGCCCACGCCCGATCGACGATCTCGGCCCCCGCCGCTTCGTAATCCGCATCCGGGAACTGGGCGGCGGCCCCGGCGCCCGACTCCAGCAACAGCTGGAAGCCCTTGACGCTCAGCTTCTTGACGATATCCGGGGTGATGGCGACCCGGGTCTCCCCGGCCACGCTCTCCTTGGGTATGCCTATCTTCATAGATTCTTGCCTTATTGGGGTGAGCGCTGGCAGGCTCGTGAAAAATCAGGCTATTATCTGGGTTCCCCCAGCCGATCTCAAGCCGCAAAGCTCGCCCACAGAATTTACCAGGATTCGCCCATGCCCGCCCCCGCCAAGGTCTGTGTCTACGCCGGTGAAGACCTGGCCCGCTATGGCTTTGGCCCGGGCCACCCGTTCGGTCCCGACCGTTTGCACGCCTTCCGCCAACGCCTGCAGGCCGAGGGGCTGGAGGCCCAGGTGCGGATACGTCCCCCGGTAGCGGCCCAGGAACGAGATCTGCGGCGCTTTCACAGTGCCGAATACCTGGCCCAAGTACGGGTCCAGTCGGCCAGCGGCGAGGGCTATCTGGACCAGGGTGACACGCCGGCCTTCCCTGGCATGTACGAGGCCGCGGGCTTCGTGGTCGGCAGTGTGCTCGACGCCATCGATCGCATCCTCAGCGGCGCCTGTCGGCGCGCTTTCGTACCTATTGCCGGACTGCACCACGCCCGGCGCGACGCCGCGGCGGGGTTCTGCGTGTTCAACGACTGCGGGGTAGCCATCGAGGTGCTGCGCCAGGTCCACGGCATCCGCCGTCTGGCCTATGTGGACATCGACGCCCACCACGGCGACGGCGTGTTCTACGCGTTCGAGGATGACCCCGACCTGATCCTGGCCGATCTGCACGAAGACGGCCGGGTGCTCTACCCGGGCACCGGCGCCGTCAGCGAGACCGGGCGTGGCCCGGCCCGCGGCTGTAAACTCAATATCCCGCTGCCGCCGTTCGCGGATGATCGCGTGTTCGAGCGGGTCTGGCCCCAGGTGGAGCGCTTCGTCGAGCTTGCCGCGCCGGAGTTCATTCTCTTCCAGTGCGGCGCCGACAGTCTGGCCGGCGACCCCATTACCGACCTGCGGCTGACCAGCGCGGCCCATGCCCAGGCCGCCCGCAGCCTGTGCGCCATCGCCGAACGCTGCTGCCGGGGCCGCCTGTTGGCCCTGGGGGGCGGCGGCTACAAGCTGGAGAACCTGGCTGCGGCCTGGACCGCGGTGGTTCGAGAGCTCATGGGCCCTGGTAGAGCGTCAGATAGTGATGAAACAGATCCGGGTGGTTCTGTTTGAGGGCGGCACGGCGGGCGATCAGGTCCTTACCCAGGCTATCCGCCGGCAGCCTCAACAGGGCGCGGACCTGGCGAAAGCCGGCGCCGGCTGTCGGCACCTCCGCCTCGGGCAGGGCGCGGGCGAGCGCCGGGTGGCGCAACAGCAGCCAGGCCGGGAATTCGCTCCAGGCCAATTCCGGCTCCAGATCCAGGAACACCGGCCAATCCCGGCGCCAGGCCGGCTCCGCCTCGCGCCCGAAGGCATCGGCCTGGTCCGGCCAGCCCCAACATAAGTGGAACCAGCTCCACAGGGCCTCGGGATCTCGACGCAGACGGCCGCAGGCGCGGGCGTGGCGGCGCAGCAGATGGGGCTGGCGCTGCCAGTCGGGTTCCGCCTCGACGAGTTCGACCACCTCCTGCCAGTCCTCGGCACGCAGGGCGGGGTAGCTGGCGTGGCGCTCGGGGTGGGCCGGGTCCAAGCGCTGGCCCGCCAGGGCCTGGGTGAGGCGCCGCCACAGGGGCGGCAGGAAGTGGCGGGCATAGCCTCCCAGTCGCCGCTCCGCCAGCGGCAACAGCTGTTGCTCCAGATCGGCCAGGTCGGCCAGCGGGTCGACCGCGGGCTCCCGGACCGAGCGCGCCGCTTCCAGCAGTTGCTCCAAGTCGGCGCGCTGGGCATGCGCCGGATTGATGGCGGCCAGACGTTGGAGCTGACGGGCGGCGCCGCGCAGGTCGCGCTCGCCCAGGGCCTGGATCACACCGTTGGCCAGCAGAGTCTCGCTGGTGTCCATGAACAGGTCCAGCTGCGGGGCATCCGCGGGCTTGCAATAGCGGTGGGCAAAGGCCTGCTGGCGCTGGGCGTCGCGGCTGAAGGTCAACTCCCGCCCCCCCGCATCGTCTCCGCTCCAGTCCCGGTAGGTCCGCGACTCCGGCACCAGGCCCAGGGCCCGGGCATAGTGCTCGGCCTGCTCCAGCAAGGCCTCGACACCCGGACCCTGCAGGCGCTCCTCCAGCCTAGGCAGTTCTCCCGCCCGCCAGTCCTCGTAGTCGGTATACAAGAGCAGCCCCTGGGCCAGCAGCAAGTCCAGGGGTTCGTAGCCGCCTTGCTCAAGCAGCAGCTGATCCAGAGTTGCCTGCACCTGGGAGTCGATGGCGAGCGGTCCCCGCCTCAAGACTCCTCTCCTTCCGACTCCTGGGCCTCATCTCCCCGGGCCCTGCGGTCCAGTTCTCGCAGTCGCTCCAGTTTTTCGCCGATGCGGATCTCCAGGCCCCTGGGTACCGGCCGATAGTAGCGGCGCTCGCCCAGGGACTCGGGGAAGTAGGTTTCGCCGGCGGCATAGGCGTCGGGCTCGTCGTGGGCATAGCGGTAGGCGCGGCCGTAACCAAGCTCTTTCATCAGTCGGGTGGGGGCATTGCGCAAGTGCACGGGCACCTCCAGGGTGCCGGAGCCGCGGGCGTCCTCCTGGGCCTGCTGCCATGCCGTGTAGACGGCGTTGCTCTTGGCCGCGCAGGCCAGGTAGGCCACTGCCTGGGCCAGCGCCAGCTCGCCTTCCGGGCTGCCCAGGCGCTCCTGGGCCTGCCAGGCGCTGAGGGCGATATCCAGGGCCCTTGGGTCGGCGTTGCCAATGTCCTCGGAGG
>CBDUCL010000056.1:0-14688 GCA_965365625.1 uncultured Chromatiales bacterium
CGACATCTCCCGTCCCTGACCCTCCTCACCTCGACCCTCTTCCTGTGCGCCGCGCCCGCCACGGCCCAGCGCGCCTTCCGCACCCTCCCCGCCCATTCCCCTGTAGAGCGGGGAAAGAGACCTGTTTGTGGTCGTAGAAGGCGGTGGAGATGGCGGATCGTATCGTAGTGCCGGTGCCGCCGAGTCAAGCCGATATCTGGTCGACCCAGCGTTTCATCCGCTTCGTCGAGATCAATACCGAGAAAACCACCAAGCCCGAGATCCTCGGCTTCATCAACCGCGGCGATACTCACCACGCGGTGCGCGAGTCCGACGAGGCCGCCGCTGCCCTGGTCTCCCTGCCCGGCATAAAATTCATCAAGCAGCGGTTGGGCCAGCGCACCATCTATCGTCGCTCGTTCAGTGAAGGCCTCGCGGTATTCGAACTCGATCCCCGCAGTAAGGGGGCCCGTGAACTGACTTCCCTCAGCGCCGCCCTCTACCCGCATCTGGTCCAGTAGCATTCCGAGGGGTCTGCGGATGGAGCGGCTCAAGGCCCTGCTGTATTGCCTACGCTGCCACTTGGTCCTGCTGATTTTTATCGGGCTGGCCGCTGGCGGCTACTGGCTGCGAGCGGATTTGTACCAACATTTCGGGCTGGCCGCGGGATTGGAGCCTGAAAGCGAGTCTGTGGCGGTTCCCAGCGAGCGGGCCTTGGCCCGCGTAGATGCCCTGCCGGCGAATCCGGAGCCGGCCCCTGCCGAGCCCAGGCGAGTTCCGGTCCAGGGGGCGCAGACCTTGGTAAAGGCCCGTTTGGTGGCGCCCCAGGCGCCGACGGCGGAGGAACTCGCGGATGCCGGCGACTTCAGCTTCCGACCTCTGGATGGAGCTTCGTTTGAATCCCTGCCCGACCTCCCGAACCGCCAGGAAATGCTCACCCAAGCTCGCCGGGCCTACTGGAACGGGGATATCCGCCTGGCCGTGCGCAGTTACGAGCGGCTGATCGACTCCTATCCCGATCAGCCCGATTACCCGGGGGAACTGGGCAACATCTACTATGAGCAGGGCGCACGCCAGTTGGCGGCCAGCTTCTACCTGGATTCCGCCCGCCTGCTGCTGAAACGGGGCGAGCGCTCTCGGGCCGAGGCCCTGGCCAAGATCCTAGATGGGCTGGATGCGGGAGCTGCCGCCGAGCTACGCGGTCGGCTTGTGGGTGCCGGCTCAGCTCGCGAACCGGGGGGAACTCTGCAGGCGGCACCCAGTCCCACTCTATAAGAAGTCCGGATAAATTGTGTGCCTGGATTTCCCCGGAAATACCGTCTAAAGTGCTAGGACAAGAGCGGGATTTCCCTGAGGGAGTCGGTTCCAGCAGCCAGGAGGCGCGAGCGGGCCAGATGGAATGGGCGCGGGGGAGCCGGCGAATGCCCATCAAATTTACTTTTGCCCGCTTAAAAAATTATTACCCCTGTGTTAAGCTTTGGCGACGATGGGGTGAGCCTAGCAAGCCTTCTTTCGGATTGAGAGCCTTATGTCGGAACAGGACCAGACAACCAACACCAAGCCTGAAGCCCAGTCCGGCGCCAAGCCGCCGCCCGCGGGTACCGGCTATTCGATGGACCGGTTGTCCCTCGCCTTCGAGACCAGCGCCCGGCGCTGGGAATTGATCGTATATCCAACCCTGTTCGCCTTCATCATCCTCGCTGCCTACGGGTTTTACCTGATATTCAGCTTAGCCAGGGACGTGCATTATCTGGCTATCAGCGTCGACTCCAACATGACCGTCTTGGCCAGCAACATGCAGTCAGTCTCCGACAACATGGGCCAGATGACCGCCAACGTGCGGACCATGGCGGTGAGCGTAGAGTCGATGTCGCGGGACGTCAGCACCCTGGAGCCGATGTTGGCCAATATCTCCGACATGAACGATTCCATGCGCCATATCACCGTTACTACCAGTAATATGCAGGGCAATATGGCGGGTATGCGCACCGACATGTACGGACTCAACCAAAGCATGGGTAGGCCGATGTCCTTCTTTAATACCTTCATGCCCTGGTAATGCTTCGGGTTAGTTTTTAGGATGTCCCAGCTAGTCGGCCCTCGGTGCCTTTGCCCGGGGGTTTTTCAGTTCTGTCTCGGGCGTTTGGGGGCACCATGACTTCCTCTGCCGAGCAACCCCGCCTGGTTGTCGCTATCTCCTCGCGTGCGCTGTTCGATCTCGACGAGTCGCATCAGGTGTTCGAGAGCCAGGGCATGGATGCCTACTGGGAATACCAAATCGCCCATGAGGATGACGTTTTGGAGCCCGGCGTCGCTTTTGCCTTGACCCGAAAGCTGCTGGGGCTCAATCAGTTGTTGGGGAGTCAGGGGCAGGTAGAGGTGATCCTGCTCTCGCGCAACAGCACCGATACCGGCCTGCGAGTATTCAATTCCATCGAGCACCATGGGTTGGATATCAGTCGCGCCGCCTTTACCGGCGGCAGCAGTCCTTATCGCTACGCCTCGGCGTTCGGTGCCCACCTATTCCTGTCGGCACATCCTGACGACGTGCGCCTGGCCTTAGACAACGGCTTGGCGGCCGCCACCATCCTGCCGGCCCGGGCGCCGCGCGAGAGCACCGCCTCCGGACAGTTGCGGATCGCCTTCGACGGTGACGCGGTGCTGTTTTCCGACGAAGCCGAGCGGGTATATCGGCAGCACGGGCTGCAAGTGTTTTCGGCTAGCGAGAAGGCATCGGCCCGCAAACCCCTTTCAGGTGGTCCGTTCAAGGGATTTCTCTCCGCCCTGCATCATCTCCAGGCCCGCCTGCCGGTAGAAGACTCCCCACTGCGTACCGCCCTCATCACCGCCCGCGGCGCGCCGGCTCATGAAAGGGTGATCCGCACCCTGCGCGACTGGCAGATCCGCATCGACGAGGGCCTGTTTCTCGGTGGTCAGGACAAGGGCGCCTTTCTCAAGGCGTTCGGGGCCGACATTTTCTTTGACGACCAGCAAAGCCACTGTACCTCGGCCAATGCTCATGTTCCCACCGGGCATGTACCTCACGGCGTGGTCAATAGCCCCTAGCCGCTACATTATTCGCGCCGCTGTATGACCCCGACCATCCTGGTTCTTGTCGGTGGCCTGGCGCTGCTGCTGGTGGGCGTGGGACTGCTTGGAACCTTGCTTGGGGTGCGTGCCACACTTGCCGCTTTCGGAAACTCGGAAACCGGGCTGATCATGTCCGGTTACTACATCGGCTATATCGCCGGAACCATGCTGGTGCCGAGGGTAATCCGCCACGTCGGCCACATACGCTGCTTCGCGGCCTTCGCCGCCCCGGGGTTTGCTTTTGGTCTACGGGTTGGGGGCCCTTTGCGGCCCGGTGCTCGGCGGACTGGCGATGGACGCAGTGGGACCGGTGGGCTTACCCGTTTTGTCGGCGGCGGTGGCCGCTCTGTTGGGTTTGTTCGGGCTTTACCGCATGACGAGGCGTTCGGCTCCGCCCGTGGCCGAGCAGAGCGAGTACGTCGTCCTGGTACGGACTACACCGGTGGCCCTGGAGATGCACCCCGACGCCGATCCGGCGCCGGAGCTGGATTTGCCCGTCGGCAGGAAAGCCAGGAAGCGGGTTACTACTTGACCCCTTCGAGCAGCTGATCCACCGCCCGCTCGCTTTCCAGCCAATCTTCCATCTCGGCGCTCCCTCCGAAGCCGCGAGCTTGGGCTCGATAGTAGGCCATGGTGGCAATCATTTCTCGGCGCTGTTCCGGGCTCACGCTCTGGCGCGGGGCGGCGGCCGGCGATGGGCGCGGGCTGGTTTTTGCGCGGGACGGGGCCTTCTTTACGACCTTGCGGGCCGTGGTCTTCTCGCTGGCACTGGCCTTTTTCGCGGCCGGTTTCCGGGTGCTGGTTGCCTTCTTGCGAGGCGCGGCGCTCGCCTTCTTCTTGGCGCTCGCCTTCTTCTTAACGGGGGTGCTGTCTTCGCTTGCCATGCTGCTGCCTCGCGGATGATTCAAAGGGATGTGGATCGAGATGCCGCCATAGAACCTGTACGGTAAGTAAATCCCGCGATCCTGGCGGCTTAGCCTCCAGCGCGATAATAACCCAAAAGCGGCCGGCCGCAACCCTGAAAAACCCCAATGGCGGGGCCGAGTAACAAAACCGTCAAACAGCATGGAGGCGGGCTCACCAATTGAGCCCGCCATGGTTTACGATGGGTCGAAACAAGGACAACCCATGCTTCGACTCTACCAAAGTAACCGCCTGGAGATCCTGGCCGACCGGCTGGCCGAGCTGCTGGAAGCGCCGCAGGGCAACCCCCTGACCCCGGAGACCCTAGTGGTGCAGCATCCTGGCATGGCGCGCTGGCTTTCGCTGCGGTTGGCCGAGCGCCTGGGCGTGTGCGCCAATGTGGAGTTTCCGCTGCCGGCGGCCTTTGTCTGGCGGCTGCTCGCGGCCCTGCTCCCGGGTCTGCCGGAACACAACCGCTTTGAACCGGGGGTGCTGACCTGGCGTGTTCTGGGGCAGCTGGATGCCTTGCCCGGGGAGCCAGTGTTGGCTCCCCTGCACGGCTACCTGGATCCAGGCGGTGGCGATCCGGATCCGCTCAAGCGCCTACAACTGGCCCAGCGCATCGCCGCCGTCTTCGATCAGTATCTGGTATACCGCCCGGACTGGATTCTGGCCTGGGAAGCGGGGCGCCCGGCCCAGCCCGGCGATGAGTGGCAGGCCTGGCTCTGGCGCCGCTTGAGCGCGGCGGGCGATGCCCACTGGGTGGGCCTGCAGCAGCGCCTGTTCGCCGCCTTGGAGACCGGCGAACTGCCCGTCGGCGGTCTCCCGGCGCGGGCTGCGGTGTTCGGTGTCCCGACCCTATCGCCGGGTTATCTGGAAATCCTGCAGCGGCTCGGAGAGCGCATGGAACTGCACCTGTTCCTGCTCAATCCCTGCCGGGCCCACTGGAGCGAGATCGTCGACCCGGGGGAGAAGGCCCGGCGCGAGGTCGAGGCCGACGGCAGCGAGCTCTACCTGGAGGTGGGCAACCCGCTACTCGCTTCCCTCGGTCGCCAGGGGCGCGACCTGTTCGATGGCCTATTGGAGGTCGAGGCCGAGACCGAGGAGGGCTTTGTCGCCCCGGACGCGACCAATCTGCTGGGGCGGGTGCAGGCCGACATCCTGGACCTGCGCGACCCGGCCGACGCCGAGGCTACCTGGGCTTTGGATCCCGGAGACCGCTCGCTCCAGTTTCACGCCTGCCACAGCCCGACGCGGGAGCTGGAGGTCTTGTACGACCAGCTGCTGGAGCTGTTCCGGCGGGACCCGGAACTGGCGCCGGCTCAGGTAATGGTAATGACCCCGGACATCGACGCTTACGCCCCCTTTATCGAGGCGGTGTTCGGTGAGCCCGGGGACCGCCCGGCCATCCCCTACCATATCGCCGACCGCGCCGCGGCCGACGAATGGCCCCTGGTCGCCGCCTGCTTGCAGCTGCTGGAGTTGCCGGAGCGGCGCCTCGATGCCAACCGGGTGCTGGCCCTGCTGGAACTGCCGGCGTTGCGTCGCAGCTTCCGCATCGAGGGCTCGGACCTGCCCCTGATTGCCCGCTGGATCGAACAGACCGGCATCCGCTGGGGCATCGACGCTGAGGACCGTGCCGCCCAAGGCCAGCCGGCGGAAGCCGAAAACACCTGGCGCTCGGGTCTGGAGCGTCTCTTGCTGGGTTACGCCCTCGCCGACGAGGGCGAGGGTCTGTTCCAGGGGATTCTTCCCTACAACGGGGTGGACGGGGCCGACTCGGCGCGCCTGGCCGGCTGCCTGCTGGCCCTGGTCGACGCCCTGACCGGGCTGCGCCAGCGTCTGCAGCGGCCGCGCCCGATGGCGGCCTGGGTGCGGGAACTGGGTCAGATGCTGGAACGTTTCTTCAACCCCGAGGAGGACGAGGCGCACCAGCTGCAGCGGGTCCGCGCCGCCCTCGATACCGCGCTGGAGCAGGCCGAACTCGCCGGCTACCAGGGGGACCTGGGCCTGGCGGTGCTGCGCGCTGAATTCCAGGCCCAGCTCCAGGCCGGAGCCGGCGGGGGCGGTTTTCTCGGCGGCGGGGTCGCGTTCTGCTCCCTGGCCCCGATGCGCAGCCTGCCGTTTGCCGCGATCTGCCTGCTCGGCATGGACGACGGCGCCTTTCCCCGCGAGCAGCGCCCGCCCGGGTTCGACCTGATGGGGCGCCGCTTCCGCTTCGGCGACCGCTCACGCCGAGGCGATGACCGTTATCTGTTTCTCGAGACCCTGATCTCGGCGCGGCGTTGCCTGTACCTCAGTTACATCGGTCAGGACCAGCGCGACAACGCACCTTTGCCGCCTTCGGCCCTGATCAGCGAGCTGCTCGATTACCTGGACCAGCTCACCGCCGGCGCGGCGCGTGAACAGCTCGTGACCCACCACCCCCTGCAGCCGTTCAGTCGGCACTACTTTCAGCCGGAAGGAGGCCTGTTCAGCTATTCCGCGGCGATGGCTGCCGCCGCCCGCCGATTGGGCGAAGCGGCGGCAGCGCTGGAGCCCCTGTTGGCCCAGGACCTGCCGGAGCCGCAGCCGGAATGGCGGCAGATCGAGTTGCAGCAGCTGCTGTACTTCTATGCCAATCCCACCCGCTTTCTGCTGCAGCAGCGACTGGGCATCCGGCTGGAGCCGGGGGAGGGGCTGCTGGAGACCCGCGACCCCTTCGGCCTCGACTTCTTCCCGCGCCAGGAATTGGCCCAAGGACTGGTGAAGCAGGCCCTGGAGGGGCAGGGGGGGGCAGAGCTGGAGGCCCGCTGGCGGGCGGCGGGACGCTTGCCCCAGGGCAATATCGGCGCCCGCCTGTTCGCCCGTCAGGCCGATCAGGCTGCTGCCTATGCCGCCAACCTGGTTCAGGTCTACGCGTCCGCGCCCGAGAGCTCGCTAGCGGTTGACCTGCCCCTGGGCGGGCTGCGGCTCGTGGGCACCCTCTCGGGGGTGCGCCCGGACGGTCTGTTCGGCTACAGCGTACACAAGATCTGGGACGGCCAGCTGATCGAGCTCTGGCTGCGTCACTTGGTGCTCAACATGCTGGCTCCGCCCGGGGTGGAACTCGTCAGCCGCTGGCTGGATCCGGAGCGCCTGTATCGATTTCCGCCCCTGGCGGATGCCGGGGAACGCCTGGCCGAACTGCTGGCCGCCTACTGGCAGGGTCTGTGTCACCCCTTGCCCCTGTTCCCCAAGAGCAGCCTGACCTATGTTCGCAAGCTCGCCGCCGGCAAGGACCCGGAGTATGCGCTCAAGGCCGCCGAGCAGGTTTGGGGCGGAGAATTCACCCCCAATCCGGAAGGAGACAACCCCTACTATCGATTGGCCTTCCCCGAGGGGGTGGTATTCGGCCAGGAATTCGACCGCTACAGCCGGCAGTTGCTGCTGCCGCTGTTGGAGGCGCTGGAGGAGTCAGACTGAGATGCGCCCACTCGAGCTGCCCTACGTTCCCATCGCGGGCCCCAACCTGATCGAGGCCAGCGCCGGTACCGGCAAGACCTATACCATCAGCGGCCTGGTGCTGCGCCTGGTGTTGGAGCAGGGCCTGGGCATCGACCGCATCCTGGTGGTCACCTACACCAAGCCCGCCACCGCCGTCTGAGTCAGGCCCGGGCCGCGTTCGCGGCGGGGGAGAGCGCGGATCCCCTATTGCGGGCCCTGTTCGCCGCCTGCCCCGACCGGGCCCTGGCCCAGCGTCGACTGACCCACGCTATCCTCGGCTTTGAGCGGGCCCCTGTGCTGACCATCCACGGCTTCTGTCAGCGGGTGCTGAGGGACCAGGCGTTCGAGAGCGGCATGCCCTTCGACAGCGAGCTGGAGCCGGACCAGAGCGAGCTAATCCAGGAGCTGGCGGACGACTTCTGGCGCCTGCGGGTGCAGGACCTGCCCCCCGGTCTGGCGGAGCGGCTGGCGGCGGAAGACCTGCGACCCGAGGGGCTGCTGGCGGAGGTGCAAGACGGGCTGGGCAAGCCCTATCTGGTGCCCAGAGCTGCCGAAATCCCGGCGAATCTGGCGGCCTTGGAGCGGGCCTTCGAGGCAGCCCACCGAACCGCCAGCGAAGCCTGGCGGGAACAGCGGCAGGAGATTTCGGAGTTGCTGCTAAACAGCAAGATTAACCGCAATAAGTACCGCCTGGCTTCGCTCCCCGGCTGGCTGGCGGCCATGGACGCCTTTTTACAGCGCCCGGACGGCCCTTGGTTCGATAAGTTCGTCAAGTTCACCCCCGCCGAGCTGGCCGCCGCCGCGCCCAAGGGTGGGGCGCCCCTCGCCCACCCCTTCTTCGACCTTTGCGCCGAGTTGCTCGCCGCTCACCAGGCCCTGGAAGGTGCCTACCAGCAGGCCCGGGCTGCCCTGCGGCTCGCCCTGCTGGAATACGCTCGACAAGAGCTGCCGGCGCGCCGCCGACGCGGCCGTACCCTGGCCTTCGACGACCTGTTGCTCAATCTGCACCAGGCGCTCGAGGGGGTCGGCGGCCCGGCCTTGGCAGCCGCCCTGCGCGCCCAATACCAGGCCGCCCTGATCGACGAGTTTCAGGACACGGATCCCATCCAGTACGCGATCTTCGAGCGCATCTACGAGGGCAGCGGCCTGCCCCTGTTCTTTGTCGGCGACCCCAAGCAGGCCATCTATGGTTTCCGCGGCGCCGACCTGTTTGCCTATTTGCGGGCCAGCCGCGAGATCGACGCCCGTCATACCCTCGAGCATAACTGGCGCTCCGACCCCGGGGTGATCCAGGCGGTGAACAGCCTGTTCGGGGCCTGCGAACGGCCGTTCCTGTTCGCCGACATTGGCTTTCGCTCGGCCCTGGCGGCGGAGCGCGATCACGAGCCGCTGGTGGAGCGGGGCGGTCGAACCGAGCCGTTTCGGGTCTGGCTGCTGGAGTCCGGCGCCAAGCCCTTGAACAAGGAGGAGGCGCGGGTGCGATTGGCCCAGGCCACGGCGGCCGAGATCGCCCGCCTGCTGCGATTGGCGGCGGAGGGCGGCCTGGCGCTCGGCGGCCGGCCCCTGAGCGGCGGGGATATCGCGGTGCTGGTGGCCACCCACAGCGAGGGCCGGCGGGTGCGCCAGGCCCTGCTGGAACAGGGGGTTTACAGCGTCCAGCGTTCGCCGGATTCGGTATTTCACTCGGCGGAAGCCGAGCAACTGGAGCTGTTGCTGCAAGCCCTGCTGGAGCCGGGCCGGGAGGCGCGGGTGCGGGCCGCCCTGTGCGGGCCCCTGTTCGGGCTGAACGGCGCGCAGATTCTTGCGCTGAGCCAGGACGAGCAGGCCCTGGAGTCCCATATAGAGGCCTTCCGCGACTACCGCCAGCGCTGGCTGGAGCAGGGCTTCGTGCGCATGCTGCGTCACCTGCTGGGGGAGCGCGAGGCCCCCAGGCGGCTGCTCGCCCTGGCCGACGGCGAGCGCCGGCTGACCAACCTGCTGCACCTGGCGGAGCTGCTGCACCAGCACGACAGCGCTCAGCGCCCGGGCCCCGAGGGCCTGGTCAAATGGCTCGGCCAGCAGCGGGCCAATGCCGGAGCCGCCGACGAGGCGCAGCTGCGCCTGGAGAGCGATGAGAACCTGGTGCAGATCGTCACAATCCACAGGAGCAAGGGCCTGGAGTACCCGGTCGTGTTCTGTCCCTTCGTCTGGAACGGCGGCCTGCGCCTGGGCAAGACCGGCCGGTGCTACCAGTTCCACGACCCGACCCATGACTGGTCGGCGGTGCTGGAGTTGGGCTCCGAACGCATGGAGCAGGACCGTCCCCTGGCCCTGGGCGAGGAGCTGGCGGAGCGTCTGCGTCTCCTGTATGTCGCTCTGACCCGAGCCGCCCACCGCTGCTACCTGGGCTGGGGCCGGATCAGCGGTGCCGAGCAGTCTGCCCTCGGCTGGCTGCTGCACCCGCCTTCAGACCCCGATGACCCAGACCCGGCGGGCCGGGTCGCCAAGGGCTTCAAAGGCCTGAAGGACGCCGATCTGCACCAGCGCCTGGAGCAGCTCGCCGCGAAGGCAGAGGGCCAGCTCTGCATCGAGTCACTGCCGGCCCCCGGGCCGATTGCCGGAGCCGGGCGGGGCGGGGCAGCCCTGGGCCCGGCGCGCCAGCTCGGCCGGCCCCTGGAAGCCGGGGGTCGCGTCACCAGCTTCACCGCCCTGGCCCGGGGCCTGAGCGATGCCGGGGTGACCCCCGCCGCCCAACTGCCGGACCACGACGCCGGCACCGCCACCCCGCCGGAATTCGCCGAGCTCCTGGCGCCCAGCGGTATCTTCGCCTTCCCGCGGGGGGCCCGGGCCGGCACTTGTCTGCACGCGGTGTTCGAACAGCTCGACTTCACGGCCCGCGACCGCGCTGCCCTGGAGCAGTTGGTGACCGCCAAGCTGGTCGCCCACGGCTTTGGCCCCGACTGGGTGGGGACGGTGGCGGACATGGTCGAGCGGGTGCTCGCCACACCCTTGCTCGATGCCGGGAAAGACTTCGCCGAGCCCCTGTATCTGGGGCGGCTGGCCCCGGCCCAATGCCTGGTGGAACTGGAGTTCCATTACCCGTTGGCGCCGGTCCGCGCCGCCGGCCTGCGCCGGCTGCTGGCGGCCAGTCACTGGGCGGCCGCCCCGTCTCTGCAACGGGCTCTGAATCGGCTCGCGTTCGCGGATATCCAGGGTTATCTGAGAGGCTTTATCGACTTGGTGTTCGAGGCCGACGGACGCTACTACTTGGCGGATTACAAGTCCAACTGGCTCGGCGCCGCGGCGGTGGACTATCGGCCCGAGCGCCTGGCCGAGGCCATCGCCGAGGAGGCCTATTTTCTGCAATATCTGCTCTATGCGATCGCCCTGCACCGTTATCTGAGTTGGCGCCTGCCCGATTACGACTACGAGCGCCATTTCGGCGGCGTCTTCTACCTGTTTTTGCGCGGTATGGATCCGCAGCCCGGCCCGGACCTGGACCCGGCCAACGGCGTTTTCTTCGATCGCCCGCCGGCCGAGCTGATCCGGGCCCTGGATGCCTATCTGGCCGAGGGGGAGATATCGTGAGCCTGACCGAGCTGCATCGCCTGCGCGAGGCAGGGCTGCTGGGCGAGCTGGATCTGCAGTTCGCCGCCCTGATCTGCCGGCTGGGCGACGACGAGTCGCGGGAGCTGGCGCTCGGTGCTGCCCTGGCCAGCAACTGGAGCACCGACGGCCACGTCTGCCTGGAATTGGAGCAAGTGGCCGGGCGCGGGCTGATGCCGGATCATCCGGACCTGATCGCCCCCGAGCTGGCGGATTGGATCCAGGCCTTGGCCAAGAGCCCGGCGGTGGGTGCCCCGGGGGACTATCGGCCCCTGATCCTGGGCCCGGCGGGTCGGCTCTACCTGCAACGCTACTGGCGCTACGAGAGCGAGCTGGCCGCCGACCTGGCGGCCCGTGCCGGCGAGACGGTGGTGGAACTGGACCGGGAGCGGCTGGCCGCCGGCCTGCGGGAGCTGTTTCCGCCGCAACCCGGCATCCGCCCGGACTGGCAGCAGTTGGCCGCTGCTCAGGCCCTGCTGCGGCGCTTCTGCGTCATCTCCGGTGGCCCCGGCACCGGCAAGACCAGCACCGTAGTCCGCATCCTGACCCTGCTGCGCCAGCAGCCGGGTGGCGACCGCCTCAAGATCGGCTTGGCTGCCCCAACCGGCAAAGCGGCGGCCCGGATGCAGGAGTCGATCCGCGCCGCCAAGCAGCGCCTGGGGCTGGCGCCGGAGCTGATCGCCTCCATCCCCGACGCTGCCCAGACCTTGCATCGGCTGCTCGGTTGGCGTCCGGACGGTGCCGGCTTCCGTTACCGGCGCGATAATCCTTTGCCCCTGGATCTGCTGATCGTCGACGAGGCCTCGATGGTGGACCTGGCGCTGATGGCGCGGCTGTTGCGAGCCCTGGGAGCAGGCACCCGGCTGATCTTGCTAGGTGATCGCGACCAGTTGGCCTCGGTCGAGGCGGGCGCGGTGCTGGGGGACATCTGCGGCCCTGTGCCGGGCTTCTCCCCGTCCTTTGCCGGGCAGCTGGCAGCGTTGACAGGGGCCGAGGTGCCTGCCGCCAAGGGCCGGCCGCCGCCCCTGGCCGACTGCCTGGCGGTGCTGCGCCACAGCTATCGCTTCGGCGCCGACAGCGGCATTGGCCAACTGGCCCAGGCGGTCAACCAGGGCCAGGGCCAGGCGGCTCTTGCCCTGCTTGATGCGCCGGAGCCAACGGACGTCGCCTGGCTGGAGCCCGGTCTGGAGCCGGCTCGGGCGGCGATGGACGGCTACCGGGACTACCTGGAGCTGCTCGCGGCGGGCGCCGAGCCGGGAAAGGTGTACGCCGCCTTCGGCCGTTTCCAGGTGCTGTGCGCCTTGCGCCAGGGTCCATTTGGGGTGGCGGGGTTGAACCAGGCCATTGAAACCCAGCTGCAGAGGGCCGGACTGATCGCGCCCCGGGCCGGCTGGTATCCGGGTCGCCCGGTGATGGTGGTGCGCAACGACTACAACCTGCATCTCTACAATGGCGACATCGGCATCGCCGTCGACGATCCCCAGCGGCCGGGGCGGCTGCAGGTCTGCTTCCTGAGCGCCGACGGCGCCTCGCGGTGCCTGGCCCCGGCGCGGCTGCCCCCCCACGAGACGGTGTACGCCATGACCGTCCACAAGAGCCAGGGCTCGGAGTTCGACCAGGTGCTGCTGGTGCTGCCCGACGAGGACAACCCCCTGCTGACCCGGGAGCTGGTCTACACCGGCATTACCCGAGCCCGCGCTGGTTTCCGGCTGCGAGCCCCCGCTGGGCTGCTCGCGCAAGCGGTGGGACGGCGCCTGGCCCGGGCCTCGGGACTGCGCGACGCCCTCTGGGGCGGCTCGGCTTGATCCCCGCCCCCATTTTATTGGGTATATAAAAAAAACTGGGGGCGGGCCGGGTATTGCCTGTGATAGGGTATCGGCACCTATTACCGCGGCAGCCGTAAGGAAACGGCATAATTGCTTAAAAAACAAGCCATTGCGGGCTTGTTTCAGATCGCTCGCCTGGTTCCGGGCGGGCCCGCGGGGACAGAATGCCGTCGGTTGCCGATCTCTGCACGCGGCAGCCGCGCCCTCACATCCGATACCGACGTTAAGGAGAAGAAGCCCATGATCAAACCGGTAGGTTCCGATACCCTGCAACCGCTATTCGTCTACGATCCCGATACCCACCACGAGTTGCTGCACGAGGCGGAGTCCCTGCCTTCGGTGGTGATCAGCTCCCAAGCCGCCGGCAACGCGGTGATGATGGGGGGTGGCTACTTCACTCCGCTCAAGGGCTTTATGAAAGTGGCCGACGCCATGGGCACCTGCGAGAGCATGCGCATGACCGACGGTTCCTTCTTCCCGGTGCCGGTGATGTGCCTGGTGGAGAGCACCGAGGCGATCGGCGACGCCAAGCGCATCGCCCTGCGCGATCCGAACATGGAGGGCAACCCGGTACTCGCGATCATGGACGTCGAGGCCGTCGAAGAGGTCAGCGACGAGCAGATGGCCTTTATGACCGACAAGGTCTACCGCACCGACGACCCGGAGCATCCGGGCGTAGCCGCCTTCAATGGCCAGGGCCGCATCGCCCTGTCCGGCCCGATCCAGGTGCTGCACTTCTCCTACTTCCAGGACGATTTTCCGGACACCTTCCGCACCGCGGTGGAAATCCGCAACGAGATTCAGGAGCGCGGCTGGCACAAGGTAGTCGCCTTCCAGACCCGCAACCCGATGCACCTGGCCCACGAAGAGCTGTGCCACATGGCCATGGAGCGCCTGGGTTGCGACGGCCTGGTGATCCACATGCTGCTGGGCAAGCTGAAGCCCGGCGACATCCCGGCCCCGGTGCGCGATGCGGCCATCCGCAAGATGGTGGAACTCTACTTCCCGCCGAACAGCGCCATGATCACCGGCTACGGCTTCGACATGCTCTACGCCGGCCCGCGTGAGGCGGTGCTGCACGCCTACTTCCGCCAGAACATGGGTGCCACCCACTTCATCGTCGGCCGCGACCACGCCGGTGTCGGCGACTACTACGGCGCCTTCGACGCCCAGACCATCTTTGACGACGAGGTGCCGGAAGGCGCCCTGGAGATCGAGATCTTCAAGGCCGACCACACCGCCTACTCCAAGAAGCTCAACAAGGTGGTGATGATGTGCGAAGCTCCGGACCACAGCAAGGAAGACTTCGTGCTGCTGTCCGGCACCAAGGTGCGCGAGATGCTGGGCAACGGCATCGCCCCGCCCAAGGAGTTCTCCCGTCCCGAGGTGGCCCAGATCCTGATGGACTACTACCAGTCCATCAATAGCTGATCCGGACCAGCGCTTCTACCCAAAGCCCACCTCCCTGCGGGGGGTGGGCTTTTTTCTTGCGCGGATTCCCGTTACCGGCGAATCGGCTCGTGAAACCGGTTCTGGCGGTAGGCGGTGTTTTGGCTTAGGGTTGGGAACTTCCAACACCGATCCGCAGCAGGTGAGTCGCATGTCCCGACCCCGTCCTTTCTACGCCCTCTGGTGCTTGGTTGCGCTGTTGCTGCTGAGCGTCGGTGCGGCAGCGGCCGACGACGAGGGCACCGATAACGAGGCCACCTATGACGAGGCCACGGTTCTGCAGGAGGCGCAGAGCTTCTTCGGCAGCGGTGCCGAGGGCTTGGGGAAAGTGGTGGAAAAGGCGTTCAAGGACCACGGTCGGCCCAACGGCTTCATCGCCGGCGAGGAAGCG
>CBDUCL010000057.1:0-14520 GCA_965365625.1 uncultured Chromatiales bacterium
TGCTGCGGCGGCCGGGGTTCGCTCAAGACCGCGGAGTCCACCTGCTACGAGATCTTCCGCGAGATCCTTCGAGAGATCCGCCAGTTCGACGTCGAATCCTTGCTGGTGCTGGCCTCCCAGGAGGTGGTGGACCGGCTGCTGGGCGAAGAGTCCGACAACATGGCGGAGTTGGAGGAGTTCATCGGCAAGCCGATTCGGCTCCAGGCCGAGGCTCTATACACCCAGGAGAACTACGACGTAGTGCTGATCTGAGCCCGGATGATCCACCTGTTCCGCTCCGCCGCCGCCAAGCTCTGGGCCGCCTCGATCCTGACCCTGATCCTGCTTGGTATCGGTGTTGGTATCGCCCGCCTGGGGTTGCCCTGGGTCAAGGAACTGCGGCCCGAGGCCGAAGCGCTGGCGGCCGAATTTTTCGGGGTGCCGGTGGAAATCGGCGGCTTGCGGGCGCGCCTGCGCGGACTCACCCCGGAGCTGGAACTGCAGCGGGTGCGGCTGCTCGACCCCGAGACGCGGCTTCCGCAGCTTGTCTTCGGGGCCCTGCGGGTGGCGGTCGCGCCGCTCGACTCGTTGCTGGGCGGGGTTCTGCATTTCGGCGACGTCGAGCTGTCCGGCGCCCAGCTGGCGCTTTGGCGCCGGCCCGACGGAAGGCTGGGCCTGCGCGGCCTGCATGCCAGTGAACGCAACCCCCTGGATCTGATTCAACCGTTGCTGCGCGACGGTCGCTTGCAGCTGCGCGAGAGCGAATTGCTGCTCGAGCTTGGCCCGGGCCCGGGGGTGATGCTGGAGGGGCTGGATTTGGCGATCCGCAACGACGGTGAGCGCCACCAGCTCGAAGGCCGGGCCCAGGTCGGCGGCCGACCCGGGGCCTGGGTGCGGTTTGCCGTGGACCTCGAGGGGCGACTGGATGCGGCGGGACGCTTCGGCGCCGATTTCTACCTCAAGGCGAAACAGCTACCCCTGCCCGCTCTGGCCGGTATGTTGCCCGCCGGCGCCTACCGGGCCGAGGCCGGTTCGCTGGAACTGGAGCTCTGGGGCCGGCTCGACGGCTTCCGAATGCAGCGCCTGGGCGGAAGCCTGGGCCTTGCCGGTCTGGCTTTGGCGGCCAACGGCGAGCCTCGGCGCCGTTGGTCCCTGGACCGGTTGGACACCGGCCTCGACTGGCAGCGCCGAGGGCAGGGCTGGCGCCTCGACCTGACGCGGCTGCAATTGCATCGGGGGCCGGCGCGCTGGCCCGGCAGCCGGCTGGCCATTGACTTTGCTGCGGAAGCCGCCGAGGGCCCGCGCCTCAGCCTCGGCGCCGACCGGCTGCCCATCGGCGACCTCGCCTCCGCTCTGGCACTGGCGCCGCTGCCGGCGGAAATCCACGCGGCGCTTCTCGCTGCCGCCCCCCGGGGTGAGCTGCACGGACTGCAGCTAAGGTCCCACCCGGGGGCCGAGACGCCGCATTGGCAGATTCGGGGGCGGGTCACGGGCCTGTCCAGCCAACCCTGGGAGCGGTTGCCTGGGGTGAGCGGCCTGGCCCTGGGCTTTGCCGCCGGGCCCGAGGCGGGGCGCCTGGACCTGGACAGCCGAGACCTGGAGCTGTCTCTGCCGCGCCTGTTTCGTGACCCTTTGTTCCTGCAGAGGCTGGCCGGCGGTATCGAATGGCAGCGGCGCGCCGATGGGCTGCAGCTGAGTTCCGAGCGCATCCTGGCCCGTAATCGTCACCTGGAGACCTGGAGCCGCCTGCACTGGGAGCGGCCTGCGGACGCGGCCTCGCCGCTGCTCGACCTGCAGGTGGAATTCCGCAATGGCGACGGCACTGCGGTGTCTCGCTACCTCCCGGTGGCGATCATGCAGCCGCGCTTGGTGGAATGGCTGGATCGGGCCGTGGTGAGCGGCCGGGTACCCGCCGGCACCGCCCTGTTCCGGGGTCCTTTGGCCGCGTTTCCCTTCGATGCGAACGAGGGCCGGTTCGAGGTCTGGTTCGGATTGGAAGATGGGGTGCTTGATTTCCTGGACGACTGGCCGCGTATCGAAGGCATCAATGCGGAGCTGCGCTTTGTCGACAACAGTCTGGAGATCGAGGTCGGCGACGGCTGGATCCTTGGCAACCGCATCGAGCAGGCCGAGGTGCGGTTTGCCCACCTCAAGCCCACCGCCCCGCTGGAGGTCAGCGGACGTCTGCGGGGGCCGTTCGAGGACCAGTTGCGGGTGCTTCGGGAGGCCCCGCTCGAGGCGCGCTTCGGCGCGCTCGCTAACTTGCTGCGGGGGAGCGGCGAGAGCCTCCTGGAACTGGCATTCGAGGTCCCGTTGCTACCCGGGGCTCGGCCGTCTCGGGTCGAGGGCGACCTGGTCTGGGATGGCGCCGCCGCCCTGGAACTGCTCGACGCCGAACTGCTGCTGAGTGGGCTCGACGGGAAGCTGCATTTCAGCCTTGACGGCCTGAGCGCCGAAGGCATCGCGGCCCAGACCCTGAATACCGAGGTGCGCATCGATGTGCGGCCGACCGACACCGGTCATCGGGTGCTGGCCCAGGGGCGCCTGGCGGCCCCGACCCTGGCGGCGCGCTATCCGGACATCGGCCTGGAGCATCTTACCGGTAATGCCGACTGGCGGTTGCAGATGGATACAACGGACAAGGACGACGGCAGTTTGCCGACCCGGCGGCTGCAAGTGCAGTCGGATCTGGTCGGCATGAGCCTGGACCTGCCCGCTCCCCTGGGTAAGGGGGCCGAGGAGAGCCGGACCTTCCGCCTCGCCACCGAGCTGTCCGGGCAGCCACTGACCCGCCTGGACCTGCGTTACGGTGAGTTGGTGGATACAGCCCTGGTGCTGGAGCGCTTGCCGGATGGCGGCTCCGCGATGGAGCGCTGCCAGGTGCTGTTCGGCGGCGGCAGCGCCGAGCTGCGGTCGAGCCCGGGCCTGCACCTGGAAGGCCGACTCGATTACCTGGCCCTGGACCCTTGGATCGACTGGCTGCAGGCGCGAGACGGCGGCAAGGGCTCGGGTCCAGACGGAACTGAACTGCTGCAGGGCGTGGATCTGGAGGTCGAAACCTTGGACGCGCGCGGCTACCGTTTCGCCGACACCCGGCTGGCCCTGCGCGCGGGCAAAGCCGCCTGGCTCGGCCGGATCGGTTCCGCCCGCTTGGGGGGGGAGTTCTACCTGCCGCGGGGGGACAGCGGGGGCCCGCTGACGCTCAATCTCAAGCGCCTGGATCTGCCTCTGACGGCGCTGGACGAGATCGCAGGGGAGGCACAGTCCGGGCCGCCGCCGGACCCGCGCGCAGTGCCGGCCCTGGAGCTAAACCTGGAGCAGCTGAGTTACCAATCGGAGCCCCTGGGCAGTGTGCGGCTGCTGAGCCGCAAACGACCCGCGGGGCTGGAACTGGAGCGCCTGGAGCTGCGCGGTCCACGCTTGCAGGTAGAGGCCAGCGGCGCTTGGGAGGTCGGCCCCGAGGGTCCGGGCGCGCGCCTGGAACTCGAAGCGCGCAGCCCGGACGTCGGTGGCCTGCTGCGCTCGCTGGAGGTAAACAGCTTGATGGAGCAGGGTGTGGCCGAGGTCGAGGCCAGCCTGAATTGGCCCGGCGGCCCCTTGCCGCCGTCGCTGGACGCATTGCAGGGACGGTTCGACTTCCACATCGGCGCAGGCCGCTTCCTGGAAGTGGATCCGGGACTCGGCCGGGTGCTTGGACTATTCAGCCTGAGCGCCCTGCAGCGGCGCCTGAGCCTGGATTTCAGCGATACCTTCCGCGAGGGCTTCGCTTTCGACAACATACAGGGGGCCTTCTTGCTCGACGGTGGCAGCGCCTACACGTCGAGCTCCTTTCTGGAAGGCCCGGCGGCCCGCATCGACATTATGGGCCGTACTGACCTGAGTGCGCGCCGCTACGACCAGTACGTCACCGTAACCCCCAGGGTCAGCTCCACCATCCCGGTGGCCGCAGCCCTGGCCGGCGGGCCCGGCGTGGGCGCTGCAGTCCTGCTGGCCCAGCAGTTGGTGGGCCAGCGGCTGGAAGAGATCGCCAGTTATCAATACCAGGTCCTCGGCCCCTGGGACGAACCGGAGATCAGCCGCATCCAAATCCGCAACCAAGCCTCCGGGGGCGACGGCCTCGGGTTGTTGGAACAGGAGTAGGGGGCGGCGACTCCTGGATGCTAGGACGCGGGTTGCGGACGCCCTGCCAAACGATTCCCGGGATTCCGAAATTTGGCGTTTCCCTCACCCCGTCTGGCTCGACGCTCCGATTTGGTGCTATTCTTCAAGGCCCGGAGCTTGTCCCCAAGAGGCTCCGGCCAACACACCGACCATCGACCATAGATAGACGGCGCCGGTCTGATCGGGCAGCGCCGAACTAGAGTCAAGGCTGATGAACAGCAAGAGCAACCGGGTGGCTGCTATCCAGATGGCCTCCGGCCCCAACGTCGGGGCCAACCTGCTGGAGGCGGAGCGTCTGATCAGTGAGGCGGCGGAGGACGGGGCGGAATTAGTCGTGCTGCCGGAGAACTTCGCCTTTATGGGTAAGCGGGATCAGGACCTGCTGACCCTGCGCGAGGGGCCGGAGGACGGTCCGCTGCAGGACTTCCTGCGTCAAGTGGCACGCCGCTACGGCATCTGGCTGGTAGGCGGCACCATCCCCCTGCTGGCCCGCGACGCGAGCAAGCTTCGCGCCGCCTGTCTGGTGTTCGACGATCAGGGGCGGCGGGTGGCCCGCTATGACAAGATCCACCTGTTCGACGTCCAGTTGCTGCAGTCCGACGAGCGCTACACCGAGTCCGCCACCATCGAGGCCGGGGGACAGCCGGTGGTGTTGGACAGCCCGTTCGGGCGCCTGGGGGTGGCGGTGTGCTATGACTTGCGCTTCCCCGAGTTGTTTCGCAGCATGCTGGACCAGGGGATGGAGGTGCTGGCGGTGCCTTCGGCTTTCACCGCGGTCACCGGCAAGGCCCACTGGGAGACCCTGGTTCGGGCGCGCGCCATCGAGAACCTCTGCTACGTGCTGGCGGCGGCCCAGGGCGGTTACCACGTCAGCGGTCGGGAGACCCATGGCCACAGCATGATCGTCGATCCCTGGGGCTCGGTGCTTGCAGAGGCCGCCCGCGGCACCGGTTTCGTTTGCGCAACCATCAAGCAGCAGTGCCTGGACACCATCCGCCGCACTTTCCCCACCATCGATCACCGGCGCTTGAAATGCGGCTGAGCGAGCGCAATCTTAGGCTCCACAGAATCGATTTCCGCGCTCCGCCTCTAACCAACGCCTGAGGGCGGAATCGCGAATTACACCACGCAGCAGGGACTCCATGAACAACCCGCTGGATATCGCGCGCTCTGCCATCCTTGAACCGGTGGGCCTGATCGAGGCCGACCTGGACCGCCTGCTCGGGCAATTGACGGGCCCCGCCATCGACGCTGCCGACGTCTATTTTCAGAGCAGCCGGCTGGAGTCTTGGATGCTGGAGGACGGCATCCTCAAGGAAGGCTCGCACAATATAGAGCGCGGGGCCGGCATTCGCGCGGTAAGCGGCGACAAAACCGGCTTCGCGTATTCGGACGAAATCCAGTTGCCGACCCTGCTGCAGGCCGCCCGTACCGCCCGCGCCATCAGCCGCGGCGCCGGCGAGGCCCAGGTGCGGGTGCGCGGCATGCTGCCCGCTGGCCAGTTGTACCCGGCCCTGGACCCGGTCGCCAGTCTGCCGGAGCAGGAGAAGGTGGATCTGCTGCGACGGGTGGATGCCGAGGCCCGGCGCCAGGACCCTCGGGTCAAGCAGGTCATTTGCAGTCTGGTGGCGGCCCATGATCTGGTGCTGATCGCCGCCGCGGACGGCAGCCTGAGCGGTGACGTGAGGCCCCTGGTGCGGTTGAATGTGAACGTGATCGTCGAGCAGGGAGGGCGGCGCGAGCAGGGTAGCGCCGGTGGCGGAGCGCGGGCCTCCCTTGACTTTTTCCTAGGTGAAGATCGCGCGCTCGGCTATGCCCGGGAGGCGGTGCGCCAGGCCCTGGTCAACCTAGAGGCGGTGGACGCGCCGGCCGGCGCCATGACCGTGGTGCTGGGCCCTGGCTGGCCCGGGGTGCTGCTGCACGAGGCCATCGGCCACGGCTTGGAGGGGGATTTTAACCGTAAGGGTACCTCCGCTTTTGCCGGGCGCATCGGCGAGCGGGTGGCTGCTCCCGGCTGCACCGTGGTGGATGACGGCACCCTGCCGGGACGCCGCGGCTCCCTGAGCATCGATGACGAGGGGGTGCCGGCCCAGAACTCGGTGTTGATTGAGGATGGTATTCTCAAGGGCTATATGCAGGACCGGCTCAATGCGCGCCTGATGGGGGTCGCCTCCACCGGCAACGGGCGTCGCGAGTCCTATGCCCACCTGCCGATGCCACGCATGACCAACACTTACATGCTGGCCGGCCAATATGAACCGCAAGAGATTATCGCCTCGGTAGACAAGGGACTTTACGCGGTCAACTTCGGCGGCGGCCAGGTCGACATCACCTCCGGCAAGTTCGTGTTTTCCGCCAGCGAGGCCTACCTGATCGAGAACGGCAAGCTCGGCCAGCCAGTGAAAGGTGCTACCTTGATCGGCAACGGTCCGGACGTGTTGACCCGGGTCGGTATGGTCGGCAACGACCTCAAGCTCGACGACGGAATCGGCACTTGCGGCAAGGAGGGGCAGAGCGTGCCCGTAGGGGTGGGCCAGCCGACCCTGCGGGTGGATGAATTGACCGTCGGCGGCACCAGCGCTTGAAATTCGCTAGTCTCTTCGGATAGGACCAATATGACGCAGTCAGTCCTAGATTCGGTGACCGATCAGGCCGCCCGCCAGGCGCGCCTGGAACAGCTGGTAGCCGACCTCCTGGCAGAGGCCAAGCGCCAAGGCGCCAGCGCCGCCGAGGCGGCGGTCAGCAGCGATGCCGGCCTGGCGGTGAACGTACGCATGGGCAGCGTCGAGACGATCGAGCATACCCGCGACAACGGCCTCGGGGTGACGGTCTATTTCGGCCGCCGCAAGGGCTCGGCCAGCAGTTCCGACCTCAGCCCGGAGGCGGTGCGCGAAACCGTCCGGGCAGCCTGCAATATCGCTCGCTATACCCAGGAGGACCCCTGCGCCGGTCTGGCCGACGCCGGACTGATGGCCGGGGATTTGCCCGACCTGGATCTCTACCATCCCTGGGAACTGGCGGTGGATCAGGCGGTGGACTTGGCCCTGGCCTGCGAGACGGCAGCCCTGGAACTGGACCCCCGGATCGTGAACTCCGAAGGGGCCGGACTCAGTACCTACGGCGGTTTGCAGGTGTATGGGAACAGCCATGGCTTCATCGGCGGTTACTCCGGTTCGCGCCACAGTCTCAGTTGCTCGGTTGTGGCCAAACAGGGCGACTCGATGCAGCGCGATTACTGGTACACCCAGGCTCGCGCCCCCCAAGCGCTCGAGGATGGGGCCCAGGTCGGGCGCACCGCCGCCGAGCGTACCTTGCGCCGGCTCGGGTCCCGCAGCATCGGCACCCGCGAATGCACGGTGCTGTTCGCCGCCGATACCGCGGTCAGCCTGCTGCGCAGCTTGGTGGCGGCGGTGCGCGGGGCCAGCCTGTACCGCGGCGCCTCGTTCCTGCTTGACCGGCTGGGGGACCCGATTTTTCCCGAGTTCGTGCATATTCACGAGGACCCGTTACTGCCTCGAGGCCTGGCCAGCGCCGCCTTCGACGCCGAAGGGGTTGCCACCCGGGCTCGAGACCTGGTGAGCGATGGGATATTGCGCAGCTATGTCCTGGACAGCTACTCAGCCTGCAAATTGGGTATGCAGACCACCGGCAATGCAGGGGGGGTGCGCAATCTGCGTATCGATCCCGGCCCCTTGGACCAGGCCGGCCTGCTGCGGGAGATGGGTAGCGGCCTGCTGGTGACTGAAATGATGGGCCACGGCGTGAACATGGTCACCGGCGACTATTCCCGCGGCGCCAGTGGCTTTTGGGTCGAAAACGGCGAGATCGCCTTCCCGGTCGAGGAGGTCACGATCGCCGGCAACCTCGGTCGCATGTTTCAACGGCTGCAGGCGGTGGGCTGCGACGTCGACCGCCGCGGCAGCACCCATACCGGGTCCTGGCTGGTCGAGGGCATGACCCTGGCCGGACAGGACAGCGGCGCCTAAGCTGGGGCGGCGGCTCGCCTCCCGAACAGTGCCGGCGATGCGGCCCGGGGTGTGCTGGCTGCTGGGGCTCACGTTGCTGCTTGGATTGCTCACCGAAGTCAGCTTCTACCCGCCACTTCGCTTCAGCCCCGAGGGCCCGGAGCTGCTGCGTAATCCCCAATTCCTGAATTCCGCCGAGGGCTGGACCGGCAACGCCCTCAAGCGCGGTGCGGAGTTGATCGAAGGCGGAGTGCTGCTGCGCAACCTCGATCGGGGCGGCCATTTCCTTTCGCAGGAACTGCCGGTGGCGGCGGGCAGCCGGCTGTTGATTTCGGCTCGGGTCTCCTCGCGCGGGGTTATTCCCGGTGCCAAACCCTGGCAATTGGCGCGCATCAACCTGCTTCAACGCGATGCCGCAGGCAAAGTGCTGCCGACCCGTTCGGGGCTGGCGGTGGCGCTGCGGGGGGATAACCCCTGGCAGGAACGGGTCGCAGAGCAATCCATAGCCGAGCAGGCGCGCAGGGTAACCCTGGTCGTGGCCATGAATAAGGCGGAGGGCGAATTTCGGGTGCGCGGGCTCTCGGTGCGCCAGGCGCGGGTGAATTCGGAGTTTCTGTGGCTGGGCCGAATCACCCTTGTGGGGTGGGTGTTCGCCGGCGTGATGGCTCTGGTGCTGCTGTTGCGGGGCAGCGCACGGCCCTGGGTCGGCCTTGTTTTGCTGCTGCTTACGGGGGCGATGTTGCTTCTGCTTATGCTGCCGAAGGAGGCGCCCGGCTCGATTCCCCGACTCGGCCTGGACCTGGTCGCCGAGCTGCGGGACCGGGTGCTACAGCCTTCGGGGCCGGGGGCTTCGGCCGGTACCGGGCCTCTACAGCAACAGGGCCCGGCGTCGGAGCCCCTGGAGTTGGCTGCGGACAAGTTGGGGCATGGGCTGTTGTTCGGCCTGCTGGCGTTGTTGGGGCGTTTGCTCTACCCAGGTATTCCGCTCTGGCGCAGCGCGCTCTACCTGTTGGGGTTGGCGCTGGCCAGTGAGCAGCTGCAGCATTTCACCGCAGCCCGGGGGGCCGGGCTCGAAGACCTCTGGTCCGACGTCCTCGGCATCGCCACCGGGCTGCTGGCAGCCGGCACCGGGTTGGCACTGGCTCGGTGGCTGGCCCGGGCGCTTCCTGGCCGGCTCAGTCGCGATTGAGCTCAGCCAGCAGCTGTTCCGCATCCAGCTCGTCGAGGCGTCCCATCAACTCGCTCACCCGACGACCCAGGGCCGCGCGGTCACTTTTGCGCACCACCTGTTTGATCTCTGGCAGGGACCCGGGCTGCATGCTGAACTCGTTCAGGCCCAGGCCCAGCAGCAGCCGGGTATAGCGGGGGTCGCCGGCCATCTCCCCGCACATGCTGATCGGGATGCCGGCGCGAGCTGCCGCGTCGATGGTCAGCTTGATCAAGCGCAGCACCGCCGGGTGCAGCGGCTCGTAGAGGTAGTTGACCGTGTCGTCCATGCGGTCAATGGCCAGGGTGTATTGGATTAGGTCGTTGGTGCCGATGGACAGGAAGTCCAATCGTCGAGCGAAGGCGTCGGCACAGAGGGCGGCTGCCGGCACTTCGATCATGCCGCCCACCGGCAGCTTCGGGTCGAAGTCGGCGCCCTCGCTCCGGAGCTCCTGTTTGGTTGCCTCGATCAGCGCCAGCGCCTCGCGCAGCTCGGCCAGGTTGGACAGCATGGGCAGCATTAGCCTAACGGGCCCGTGGGCGGAGGCGCGCAGAATGGCCCGCAACTGGGGCCGAAACAGCCGAGGTTCCTTCAGGCAGAGGCGGATCGCTCGCAGCCCGAGGGCCGGGTTGCAGGCCGGGGCAGTGGTTACCGCGCAGGGGCCCGCCAATGGTTTGTCGGCGCCCAGGTCGAGGGTGCGAATGGTAATAGGGATGCCTTCGAGTCCCCCCAGCACCTCCAAGTAGGAGCGCAGGTGCTCTTCCTCGTCGGGGGCGCTGTCGCGGTTCATGTACAGGAACTCGGTGCGGTACAGCCCCACCCCTTGGGCCCGAGCGCTGCGGGTTTCGGCGATGTCTTCCAATAGCTCGATATTGGCCAGCAAGGCGATCTCCGCGCCGTCTCGGCTGACCGCCGGCTGGTCGGCCAGGCTCTCCAGGGCCCGCATCTGGAGTTCTCGCGCCGCGATGCGGCGGCGAAACTCTTCAAGCCGGATGGCATCCACCTCGGCCAGCACCACGCCCGCCTCGCCGTCCACCACCACCGGCTCCCCATGCCGCAGGCATTGGGTGGCCTGGCGCACCCCCACCACCGCCGGGATGCCCAGGCTGCGGGCTAGAATCGCGGTGTGGGACATCGGACTGCCGAATTCGGTGACAAAGGCGGCGATGCCCTGATGGCGCATCAGGATGGTGTCGGCCGGGGTCAGGTCCTGGGCCAGTATCACCTTGCCTTGCAGGGAGGCCGGCTCGGCGCTGGTGTCCTCATGTCCGCTGATCAGGATCTTCTGGATCTGGTGCACCACATGGTCGACGTCGTCCTTGCGGGTGCGCAGATACGGGTCCTCCATCTCCTCGAATACCCGTACCAGTTCGTCGCGCCGCACCTGCAGCGCCCATTCGGCACAGCAGTGCAGTTCGCGGATCAAGTCGATAGGACCCTCGGCGATGGTCGAGTCCTCGAGCATCAGCAGGTGGGTGTCGATAAAGGCGGCGATCTCGGACGGAGTGTCGGCGGGAATCTGATCGCGAACTTGGCGCAGGTGCTGGGCGGCCGCGTGCACCGCCTGGCGGAAGCGCTCGGCCTCCTGCTCGATCAGCTCCGGGGGGACCTCAAGAGGTATGATCTCGACCTGGCCGCGCAACAGCAGGTGGGCCTCGCCGACGGCGATCTTGCGCGAGACCCCGATGCCGATGCCGGTGCAGGCGATGCTCACTCTGCCTCTCCGAAGCGCTCGGCGATCAGCGCCTCCAAGGCCGCCAGGGCCGGTTCCGCATCGGCGCCGTCCAGCTCCAGGGTCAGTTCGGTGCCCTGGCTGGCGGCCAGCATCATCACCCCCATGATGCTCTTGCCGTTGACCCGCTGGCCGTTGCGTTCAAGCAGGATCTGGCTCTGGTAACGGCTGGCGCAGGTCACCAACTTGGCCGCTGCCCGCGCATGCAGGCCTAGCTTGTTGACTATGGTGACCTGCTTGCGAATCATGAAGCCAGACCGCGGGTGCGTTCCGGCAACGTCTGGCTGCAATCGAGGATGCCGTCGCTGCCGCCGCTCAGGGCCTTGGCGGTGAGCCCGGCAAGGCTCAGGTGGGGGTAGTTCAGCACCCGAACCAGCATCGGCAGGTTGATGCCCGAGACCACCGACACATGCCCTTCGCGCTCCAGCGAAGTGGCGATATTGCTGGGGGTAGAGCCGAACATGTCGGTCAGCACGAGCACCCCGTCACCTTGGTCCAGTTCGGCTGCCAGCTGCTGTGCCCTGGCTCGGATTCGGTCCGGATTGCTATCGGTCCTGATGGCTAGGCTCTCGGCCAGCAATGGGCAATAGCCGAGCATATTGACGGCGGTATCCAGTAGCTCGCCACCGATCTGGTTGTGGGTGATTATTAGAAGGCCGATGCTCATGATCTCAAAAAGGGGCTAGGGTGAGAGTTCCCGGTGGCGCGTGAGCACGCGTCGGCCGGCCTGGCGAAAATGCTGCGACAGCTGCTCGGCCATGTATACCGAGCGGTGCTGGCCGCCGGTGCAGCCGAACGAGAAGGTGAGATAGCTGCGGCCGTCGGCCTCGAATTTCGGAATCCAGGACTCCAGCAGTCCGATCAGGTCCCGGCGCATGTGTAGCACCTTCGGCTCCGCCTCCAGGAATTCCCGGACTTGCCGGTCGCGCCCGGTGAGCGGTCTTAGTGCCACCTGCCAGTAGGGATTGGGCAGGCAGCGCACGTCGAAGACGAAATCGGTGTCCCGCGGCACGCTGTGCTTGAAGCCGAAGGACTGGAACATCAGTGACACCTCGTCGGCCTCGGCATCGCCCAGGCGCTCGCGGATCAGATCCCGCAGTTGGTGGACATTGGTGTGGCTGGTGTCGAGCTGCAGGTCGGCGTTACTGCGCAGCGGCGCCATCATCTCGCGCTCCAGGCGCAGGGCCTCATCCAGGCCGTGCGCGCCGTCGCTCAGGGGGTGGCGGCGCCGGGTTTCGCTGAAGCGCCTGAGCAGGGTCTCGTGCTCGGCGTCGAGATAGACGATATCGCAGGCGATGCCCTGGTCGCGCAGGCGCCGGGCCAAGGGCGGCACCAAGCCCAGCTCGGGGGAGCGGCTGCGGGCGTCGATGCCGACCGCGGTATGCTCGTAGCTGGCCTCTGGCTCGCGGATCAACTGTTCGGCAAACGACAGCAGCAACCTCACCGGCAGATTGTCGATGCAGTAGAAGCCGAGGTCCTCCAGGGTATGCAGGGCGATACTCTTTCCGGACCCGGACATGCCGGTGACGATGACCAATTTCATTTTTGGGCGGAACCTGCGCTGATCCCAATCGGCGATTATAGCGCGAATCGTCGGCGAAATGGGCCTATGGGCGGAGGTAGGAGGCAGAGGTTAGGAGTTGGGAGTTAGGAGGCGCGAGCGTGTCTTTTACACCTCACATCTAACTTCGGGGACGCGTCACCCCAAATCCACCTGCTCTTGCTGGCGTTGCAGGAAGTCTTCGCTGGCAATGTAGCCTTGGCGCTGGAGTTGGTGGTTGCGCACCGCGGCTTCCACCAGAATTGCCAGACTGCGGCCGGGGGCGACCGGGAGGGTGATCTGGGGGATTTCGACGCCCAGCACCCAGCGACTGGAGTTGCTGCCGGCGAGGCGGTCGAGTTCCGCCAGCTGCAGCCGGTCTTGGCGCTCCAGGTGCACGATCAGGCGCAGGTACTTGTTCGGCTTGATGGCGCTGTCGCCGAACATGGCACGGATATTGAGGATGCCCAGACCGCGCACCTCCAGGAAGCCGTCCAACAGGCTCGGGCAGCTGCCATTCAGGATGTCGGGGGCGATACGGGCGAAGCTGGGGGCGTCGTCGGCAATCAGGCGGTGTCCGCGGGTGATCAGTTCCAGGGCCAGTTCGCTCTTGCCGATGCCCGCTTCGCCGGTGAGCAGCACCCCCCTGCCCATTACCTCCATGAACACGCCGTGCACGGTTATTGGCTCGGCCAGTGCATTGGTGAGGAAGTACTGCAACTCGAAGATCAGTTGCGCATCCGGCAGCGGCGAACGCAGCAGGGGAGTGGCGGTGTGCTGGGCGGCGGCAATCAGGGCCGGATCGGCCCCAATGCCGTCGGACAGGAGCACAGCGGCCGGGCCGGCGGCGAACAGGTGCTCCAAGGCATCGTCCAGCGAGGCCGGCTTCAGTTTGCGCAGATAGGCCAGCTCGGAGGGACCGATGATTTGGATGCGGTTGGGGTGGATCCAATTGAGCCCCCCCACCAGCGCCTGACCCTTGGACTCGGATGCGCCCCGCAGTGGCTGCTCGGCCCCTTCCTGGCCCGCCGACCATTCCAGCTGCAACTTGGCCTCAAGTTGCTCGAATAGTTGGCGGGTGGACAGCTCGACGCTCATGCCCCCACTTGGGCCAGTTCCTGGGCAGCTAGCAATTCCAGCAGGGTCTCGCGGTCACGGGCCCGGCGCAGGCGTTCGCAGAAAGCCGACTGGCTGAACAGGGTGGCCAGCCCGGCTAGCAGTTGCAGGTGCTCCTGGGTAGCCGCCTCCGGCACCAGCAAGGCGAACACCAGGTCCACCGGCTGGTTGTCGATGGCGTCGAAGTCGACGCCGGTGCTGAGCTGGATAAAGGCCCCGTGGGCCTGCTCCAGGTCGGGCATCCGGGCGTGGGGCAGCGCAATGCCGTACCCCAGCCCGGTGCTCCCCAGGCGCTCCCGTTCCAACAGTCGGTCGAATACGGCATCCTGGGTCAGCCCGGGGGCGCAGCCCTCGAACAGCTTGCCCAGTTCTTCCAAGATCTTCTTTTTGCTGCTCGCGTCGACCTGACAGCCGATTCGCTCCACGTCGAGAAAGTTGGCGGGAAACATAATTGCTTCGATTCAGTTGGTTGGCTGGGGACGAGTTCAGATCTCGCCGGATTCCATGGTCTTCCAGTTCTCCCCGTTGCCGGGGCGATGGTTGGTCAACTTTTCCTTGTGGCGGAGCACCTGACGGTCGAGTTTGTCAATCAGACCATCGATGGCCGCATACATGTCTTCGTGTACCGAGTCGGCGAATACCCGCGTGCCGTTGGCATGCATGGTCGCCTCCGCCTTCTGACGCAGCTTCTCCACGCTCAGAATCACGTGCACGTTGGTGAAATTGTCGAAGTGGCGCTCCAGGCGCTCGAACTTGCTGTCCACGTAGTTCCTCAGGGCTTCGGTGATATCGACATGATGACCGGTTAGGCTGATTTGCA
>CBDUCL010000058.1:0-14473 GCA_965365625.1 uncultured Chromatiales bacterium
GCGCGAGGTGACGTGATAGAGCGCGCCTTCAAAATTGATTCGTACCGGTCGGGTGATACAAAAGGACCGTAGCACCTAAAACGCTTTAATTCTAGACCCCGTTGTGTTGACCCCGTTGTTTGTGGAATGGCCGCTTGCGGTTGGGCTAGGGTCAGATGGCAGGGGGAGGCCAGAGGAGGCCGATTCGAGGCCAGCCGGGAGGCTGGGCCGGTCTGCCCCGGGTCAGGCGAACTCGCCGTAGCCGCATAGCAGTCAAAAGGGGCTAGAATTCCTGTAACGACCCAGCGGCAAGAACCAGCATCTCAAGGCGGTAGGGCAAGCGGGAAAAGGGTTCGCCAGGCCCTGCCGGACCAAGTGACTTCGGCGTCTTGAACTTGAAAAATGCTGGAAAGATTTCGGCGCCGGCCGCTTTAGTTTGTGTCAGTATGGGAGCGGCGATTGAGCAAGTGGCCGCTTCTGCTTGCGACAATCCGTTGCCCGGCTGGCGCATCACCGATACAAGGGCTTGTCATGACCAATAGCAGAGCGCAGGAACCGGACGCTGCGGGTTCCCCGACGCGGACGGGGGCATCGTCGCTCGCCGTCAAATTGACCTTTGTTCTGTTGCTGGTATCGCTGCTGCCGATGACGGCGATTACCCTCTACAACCTACAGGGGAGTTTGAGCACTGTCCTGGATGCCAAAGAGCGCAATTTGAAGCTGCTAGCGACCAATGTGGCCGAGCGCCTGGATCAGCTGGTCCTAGACACGCATAAGATTGTGAGCTTCCTCTCTACCGACCCCGACGTCATAGGCCTGCTCAGTACCTCGGGGGAACAGCGAGAAGCCCACCTCCGTGCTGCACAGGGTGTCCTGCAGCGTGTGTTCGATGCCAGCGGTGATTTCGCGGCTGTCTTCGTGCTGGATCGGCAGAATGAGATCATTGCCAGTGCGGACAAGAGAGATATCGGATCCACTGGCCCGTACTACCTTTACCGGAAAGCGGCCCAGCACGGCGAGCATTATGTCTCCGGTCTGGTGTTGCGTTCTTCGGCGGATCGAACCTCTACCGGCGTATTCTTCGCCGGACCCGTATACGACGGAGCAGCCATCGTCGGCGTGGCCGTGGTCATGCTACCCGGTTCGGCCGTCGACACGGTACTGGCATACGTGGAAAGAGTCAGCGGTGAGATCGACGTGTTTCTCGTCAACGATGGCGGCATCGTCGTGGCGGATCCGGACATCAAGGTTGTGGAGGGCATCCAGGCCGCTGCACCCACAGCTTCGACGCGTGGCTGGCTTTATCGCAGCCTAGGCCCTCTGTCACCGCAGAATATAGAGCAGATCCAGCAACGCGACGGTTTTCCCGTGGACCGCATCGACTGCCTGTGCATCCCCGAGCTTGCCGAGGCGCTGGTGAATCCGGCCTCGGCCGGTACCCGGAGCTACCGCGCGCCCGATAGCGGGGAACCTCACATCGTCGGCTATGCGCCCTTGGAAGATTCGGGCATGTGGACCGTGGTGGTGGACGAACCGAGAGCCGTTTTCGCGGTGCCCATCGAACGATTGGCCCACCATGGGCTGATCAGTGTCGCCGTGGTCGGGGTCGGGGTCCTGCTGCTGGCGGTGGCCTTGGGTAGGCGCCTGGTACGGCCACTAAGCGCCCTGACAGAGTCGGTGGTGACGCTGAAGAGCTGCGCGGAAGTCGATGCTGGCGAACCACCCGGCGCGCCGGCTGCTCCCGGCCCCCTGACTTTGCCAGAGCGATTCCGGCTCGACGAGCGGTCCAAGGTGGAGCTGGCAAGCATCGCTGCGACCCACAGGGATGAGATCGGCAAGCTCGCAAGGACCTTCGAGGACATGGTGGGGAGGCTGCAGGACTATATCGAGGATCTAAAGCGGGTTACCGCCGCCAACGAGCGTATTGAGAGCGAGATGAAGTTGGCCGGCGATATTCAGCTCAGCTTTCTCGTCACCGACTTCAGCGCCCCCAATGCCCGGCCAGAACTCGACCTCTACGCGTTCGTCCATCCCGCCAAGCATGCGGGTGGCGACCTCTACGACTTTCTGTTCGTCGATGACGAGCATCTCTTTTTCGTCATCGGCGACGTCTCCGACAAGGGCATGCCCGCGGCGCTGTTTATGGCCGTCACGCTAACCCTAATTCGGAATCTGGTGCGTCGCGATGTGCCGCCGGACCGGGTCCTGAGCGACGTCAACCGGGTGTTGTGCTACAAAAACGACGCCTACCAGTTCGTGACCCTGTTTTGCGGCCTGCTGCACTTGCCGACTGGCCAGGTTCACTACAGCCACGGGGGACACAACCCGCCCTACTTGGTTTCTCCCTCCACGGGCGGCCTGCGTTCGCTCGAGCCGGTGAGCGGGGTTGCCCTGGGGGCCATAGAGGGTGCCATCTACAAGACCGAAACCCTGACCATGGCACCGGGCGATGTTCTGTTTACTTACTCGGATGGGATCACCGAGGCCATGGATTCCAAGCATGAGCTCTTCGGGGAGCCGCGTCTGGAGGCCAGCCTCCGCCGCCTGGGGCCGAGCGAATCCGCCGCGGCCACCGCAGAAGCGGTACTCACCGAAGTCAAAGGGTTTGTGGGCGAGGCGCCCCAGTCGGACGACATCACCGCTTTGTGCATCCGCTTCTTGGGTGATGCTGGAGGGCCATGAGAATCACCTTGGAATCACGCCGCTCACTCAGACTCATTTCATGTTGGACAAGGTTCCCGTTTGGTTACTGAAAACTGGACATCGCTACCCCCCTGATGCAATCTGGCCCCTTCGCCCGGAGCCCCATCACAGCCATGCCCCAACCCCCTTTCGATTACCAGTATCTGCTGCCCCTGCATGAGGTGGACGCAGCCGGGATCGCCTTTTTCGGACATCTGTTTCGCCATGCGCATGACGCTTACGAGCTATTTATGGAGGGCCTGGGGCTGGGGCTGCGCGAGCTGCTGGAGGAAGGGACTCGGGGCCTACCCTTGGTGCATTGCGAGGCGGACTTTCTGGCACCGATACGGCATCGCGACCAGGTGCGGATCGAGCTGACGGTGATCCGCCTGGGAACCAGCTCGTTTGATATTGGCTACCGCTTCCTGGCGGAGGATGGCCGGCCGCTGGCCCGGGCCGAGACCCGCCACGTGCTGGTGAACCTCGCCGAGGGGAGCCCCCTGCCCCTGCCTTCCATGATGCGCACGCGCCTGGCCGATTACCTCCAGACACCGCCGGCAACCGCCTGACTCCGGCACGGACCGGGATGGCTTCGGGAACTCCAGTACAATAGACCGACTGCCGCCACACCGAGTCCCGAATGCGCCCGCTCCTGCTGCTGCTCCTGCTGACCCTGCCCCTGGCCTGCCCGGCGGAGATCCCTATCACTTCGGCGCCCTTAAGCGAGCTCCTGATGAAGCCCGCGCGATCGGCCCCGGCCACGGTTGAGAGCCGCAACGACGTGGAGCTGGCCTCCCAGATTACCGCCCGGGTCGCCGCATTCCCGGTGCGTGTGGGGGACCCGGTCGAGCCGAGCCAGGTGCTGCTGGAACTGGACTGCCGGGCCCACGAATCCGAGTTGGCGGCGGCCCGGGCCGGCAAGCGCCGGCTCCGGGCCCAGCACCGCCTGGCGGCCCAACAGCTCACCCGCTCCCAGAAGCTGAAAACCGCCAGCAGCATCAGCGACGAGGAGGTGGAGCGCCGGGACGCCGAGCTGGCCGACCTGGCGGCCCAGCTCGAGGCCCAGGACGAGAGCATACGCCAGGCCGAACTGCGGGTGGAGTACTGCCGGATACGGGCGCCCTTTACCGGCGTGGTGATGGAGCGCCTGAGCGACCTGGGTGCCCTGGCCAGCCCCGGCACTCCCCTGGTGCGCCTGGTGCAGACCGATCAGTTGGAGGTCAGCGCCGAACTCACCGAGCCGGAGGCGCGGGAGCTCGCCCTGGCCGAGGACCTCAGCTTCGAGCTGGCCGGCGAGCGCTATCCCCTGCGCCTGCGCCGCCTGCCGCCGGTGGTGGACCCCCGCACCCGCACCCGCCAGGCGCGCCTGGAGTTCACCGGCCCCAGCGCCCCAGCCGGCAGCGCCGGGCGCCTGCGCTGGGAGGCCGAGTCCGCCTTCCTGCCGCCGGAGCTGCTGGTGCGCCGGGACGGCTCGCTCGGGGTGTTCCTGGTCGAGGACGGCAAGGCCCGCTTCCACCCCCTGCCGGACGCCACCGAGGGCCAGCCGGCCCGTGTCGACCTGCCGGCTGCCGCGCGCTTGGTGCTGGAAGGCCGGCAGCGCCTGAGCGACGGCGATGCGGTAGTCCCGGCGCTGGACTGAACCGGACATGTTGCAGACCCTGCTGCGCAACCATGTGCTGGCCAACCTCCTGTTCGGCCTGGTTTTGGTGATCGGCATGCTCTCCTACCTGCTGCTGCCGCGCCAGCAGGACCCGACCATCAACTTCAACTGGATCGTCATCACCACGGTGCTGCCCGGCGCGGCGGCGTTGGACGTGGAGCAAAAGGTCACCGACCCGCTGGAAGACGCCATCCGCAACGTGCGCAATATGAAGTTCGTCACCAGCAACAGCCGGGAGTCGGTGTCGAGCCTGCTGGTGCGCTTCGAGGACATCGACGCCCGCACCTTCGACAAGCGCATCAACGACCTGCGCCGGGAGATCCAGAACGCCGAGGACGAACTGCCGGAGCAGGCCGAGGATTCGGAGATCCTGGAGATCACCAGCGCCAATGCCTTTCCCTCGGCCAGCATTGCGGTGGTGGGCCGGGCCGACGACGAGAATCTGCGCCAGCAGGCGCGCAATGTGGAAAAGGACCTGGAGCGTATGTCCGGGGTCGACCGGGCGGACCCCATCGGGCTCAGCGACCCGGAGTTGCAGGTGCGCTTCGATCCCGCCGCCCTCGAGGCCCTGGGCCTGGCGCCGAGCCAGCTGGCGGATACCGTGAGCGGCTTTTTCCAGGACATCGCCGCCGGCAACCTGCGCCTGGGCGGCCAGGACTGGCTGGTGCGCCTGGTGGGCAGCGACAGCGACCCCCGCGGGCTGGCCGAGCGGCCCGTGGTCGGCGCTCCGGGCGAGGTGACCCTGGGCGACCTGGCCCGGGTGCAGCGGGCCCGCGAGCGCCCCGCCACCCTGGCCCGCTACCAGGGCCGGCCGGCGGTGTTGATGGCGGTGATGAAAAAGGAAAACGCCAATGTGCTGGAGCTGGTGGAACGGATCAAGGGCTACCTGAACGCCCGCAACGAGGTGGCGGACCAGACCGGGGTCGAACTGGTGCTGGTGGACGACCAGACCGTACCCACCCGCAACTCCATACAGATTATGCAGAACAACGCCCTGATCGGCCTGCTGCTGGTGCTGCTGGTGGCCTGGGCCTTTCTCGGCTCGCGCATCGCCCTGCTCACCGCCATCGGCATCCCGTTTATCCTGGCCGGCACCTTTTGGACCCTGTGGGCCCTGGGCGAGACCCTGAACGTGACGGTGCTGCTCGGGGTGGTGATCGTGCTCGGCATGCTGGTGGACGACGCGGTGGTGGTGGTCGAGGCCATCTACTACCGGCTGCGCCGGGGAGCAGACGGGCTGCAGGCCTGCCTGGAGTCCCTGCGCGAGGTGGCCAAACCGGTGACCACCGCGGTGCTCACCACCATGGCCGCATTCACGCCGCTGATGCTGTTGCCGGGCATCCTCGGCGAGTTCATGCGGGTGATCCCCATGGTGGTGGTGATCGCGCTCGCGATCAGCCTGGTGGAGGCCTTCTGGATGCTGCCGGCCCATGTGCTGGCGGCCCGGGTCAGCTTCGACCGGCCCTCGCGCCTGCACCGCTACCGCCTGCGTTTTACCCACTGGGTGCAGATCCGTTATATGCAGGCCCTGGTAAAGGCCATGCGCTATCCCAAGCTGGCCTTCGGCGGCGTGCTGCTGCTGTTCGCCCTGGCGGTGGGCGCGGTGGCCGCCGACCGGGTCAAGACCGACTTCTTCGCCGCCGACCCGCTGCGCCTGTTCTACGTCAATATCGAAATGCCGCCCGGCACCCCCTTGGCCGGCACCATGGACAAGGTGCTGGAGGTCGAGGCCATCGTGCGCCGCCACCTACGCCCCGGCGAGGTGCGGGCGGTGACCGCCTACGCCGGGAACCAGTTCACCGAGACCTCGCCGCGCCTGGGCGACCAGTACGGCCAGATCCTGGTGGGGCTCAACCCCAAGACACCCCAGCTGCGCACGGTGGACGCGATGATCGAGGCGATGCGCGCCGAAGTGCTGGCCACGCCGGGGCCGCTGCAGCTTTCGTTCCTGCGGCTGGCGGGCGGGCCGCCCACCGCCAAGCCGATCAGCATCAAGGTGCGGGGCGACGAGTACGCCGAGATCCGCGCCGCCGCCGACGCCCTGCGCGCCATCCTGGCCGAGATCCCGGACGTGATCGACATCGAGGACGACGCCAGCCGGGGCCGCAACGAACTGGTGTTGCGCCTGGATGCCGACGCCATCAACCGGGCCGGGCTAGACCCGGCGGAGGTCAACCGCAACCTGCACCTGCTGGTGGACGGCCAGGTGGTGGCCGACATGCGCGACGCCGGCGAGAAACTGGAGGTGCGGGTGCAGGCCCAGAGTCCGGGCATCGAAGACCTCGGCCGCCTGCTCGACTTCCGGCTGCCCCTGGCCGGTGGCAGCGCCATTCCGCTGAGCGAACTGGTCACCCAGGTGCGCCAGGAGGGCCTGGGCAATATCCGGCACTACGACTTCCGCCGCGCCATCACCGTGGAGGCGGATCTGCGCGACGGCGGCATCGACACGGTCACCGCCAACAACCGAATCCTGGCCGCCTGGGCCGAGCGCCAGGCCGAGTTCCCGAACATCGACCTCGACCAGGCCGGCGAGCTGGACGACATCCAGGAGAGCCTGGACGCCATCGGCGTGCTGTTCCTGTTTGGTATCGGCCTGATGTACCTGATCCTCGGCACCCAGTTCCGCAGCTATTGGCAGCCGTTGATGATCCTGGCGACCGTGCCCCTGGCCTTCACCGGGGTGGTGTTCGGCCTGCTCATCAGCGGCAATCCGCTGAGCCTGTTCACCCTCTACGGGGTGGTGGCCCTGGCCGGCATCGCGGTCAACGCGGCCATCGTCTTGATCTCCGCCGCCAATGCCCGGCTGGAGGCGGGCATGAGCCTGCTGCACGCTACGCTGTATGCCGCCCGGCGGCGGGTGATCCCGATCCTCATCACCTCGCTGACCACCATCGCCGGACTGATGTCCCTGGCCCTGGGCCTGGGCGGCCAGTCGCTGATCTGGGGCCCGGTGGCCACCGCCATCGTCTGGGGGTTGGCGTTCTCCAGCGTCCTCACGCTGATCCTGATCCCCCTGCTGTACCGGCTGTCGATGGGGCGGCGCGCGGCGGCGGAATAACCGACGCCCTAACCGATCGGTGCTAGTCAAGCCGAGCCGCCCCGGTTTTTCCAAGCCGATTGGCTGGTCTTCTGCCCTGATGTCCATTTTCTCCGATCCCTGTCCCTGGCGAGTCGGGGAAGACGCAGTTCGCGCCCCACTAACAGCGAATTCCCATATTTTTTTTAGGGTATGCTATGCTGAAATGTGGAACCATCCCGCTCTACGTAGAGAAACTGGAAGACCGCTATGCCCGTGCGAATCCCAAGCGACGACGGTTTTGAATCGGACTTTCCCTGCCTCCGCTTGTTTGGCGCGACCCTCGGTCTTTTAGTGGGGTCGCTGTTGGTCGCCGAGACTGCCCATGCCGGGTGCCAGGCCAAAAGTGCCTGGGACGACAGCTGTCAGCAAGAGCTATTCAGGCAGGCCCAGGAAAATCTACAACGCCAACGCCAAGGCGGTTATGGGGGGAATCCCGCGCCCAAGCGCTGGTACGTCTTCTGCAATAAAACCGGTGCCAATTACAGCAACCGCAACGCCGGGCGGATCGAGATTTACCAGCGTCCATTCAACGCCAACTACAGCCAAATAGCTGGGCCTTTTACCGCCGAGCCGCTTGCTCGCAATTGGGTTGACACCGAGTGCCCCAGTTGGCAGTGCGATTGGAACAGCCGCTGCGTTGCCGCGGGTACCGGCTCGAATCTGGGCGGCGGATATGGCACCAGTTGCCCGCCAGGCACCAAGTTCGTAGTGACGGGTTTGTTCGGTCAAGGACAGGGCTCCTGCGTCCCTGACCGGTAATACGCAGGCAGTTGGTTGTCTTCAAGACAATGGGGGATCAATATGACTCGTATGTATCGTTCTATCGGAGCTGCCTTCTTGCTCACGATGGTAAGCACCGGTGTCTGGGCTGAAAAATGGTCCGTCTTTCGCAACTGCAACGTCCGGCCTTGCCAATTGGGCGTCGCAGTCCCCACGTGGAGCCAACCAGGATGGTCCCGGATTTCGACCCATCCCGGCCCGGTTGCGGCATGGAAGCGCGCTTGTTGGCTTCACTACAATGACAGCGGTTACACGGCGCCGGACATCACCTCCGGCACGATTAATTGCGATAATTACAGATAGCTAACCCACGGCAAGGGCAGGCCTTTGCTCCTGCCCCCTTGCCGACCCTGGCGAAATACCAGAGCCAACCTCTGGTGTCCTCCATGCTGCCAACCGCCCTTACCGCACTATCCTCGCTCCCGCTGGGATCTCCGTCGGCGAATCGGTTTTTCCAGCGGCTGGTGCTTCCAGCCACGGCGCTGGCTTCGGCGTAGTGCTATGCCCGGAGCCGCGCGCAGCAACAGCCGCGAGACCATCAGTTTCAGCAAGTGCACGGCTTCGACCCTGAGTGCCCGCACAAAGGTGGGAGTAACGCCGCCATAGGCATGGTGGATTCTTCTCTCGATTCGGCGCCGCGTTAAGATTCTCCGGTGCAATCGGCCGGCATCGCCTTGGTGATTCCGGAAGAATTGATTGGCGTGAAAACGCCGATGTACCAGAGGACAACCGAGTCCGTGGAGCCGGCCGGTTTCAGCGACACGAGCGATGATATCCAGATCGAATCCAAACACGAGTTCCTCGTCATAGCCGCCGACCCTTTCAACTGCCGCGCGCCGGAACATCACCGAACTGTGAGGAAAAGGCATGCGATACTGGCGCAATTGGCCGCGGATTTCCTGGTCGCCCACAGGGCCTCCGAGCGATCGTAAAACCCCTAACTGCTCGTCGAGTATTGTCTGCCTGGCAGCGCCGACGGCGTCTACATCGGGATGGCGTTCCAGGTACTCCGCCGAAGCGGCAAGTCGCCCAGGAAGGCAAATATCGTCTGCATCGAGAATAGCGATGTAGCATCCGCGGGATTGCGCAATCGCCAGGTTGAGTGCCTTAGCCCGTCCGATGTGGGGGCAACGGACCGAAATCAAACGTTTATCTGCGAGGCTAGCGAGGATCTGGCTGGTAGCATCCGTCGAACCGTCGTCGACTACTACGATTTCAAAGTCGATTCCGGTCTGGTCGAGCACACTCCGAACTGCCTGTTCCAAGAAGGCCTCTCCGTTGAACACGGTTATCAGGACTGAAATCGTCGGCGGATATTGATCGGCAGTCAGCATTGGTTTTTAGATCTGAGAAACATCTGCCGCATGACATGAGGCTCTGATCAACAGGGCGATCAAACCGTTCGGCGATGGATCGCTACGAAGTGAAATGTATTGAGCGGCGAGCCGCGATGGGCCCCATGCAACTCGAATACCACCCAGTGCGCCGGTTCGTTAAAGCCGCGCTCCAGTATACCTTTTGTCCAACTGCTTCCACTGATTCAGCTCGCGAAAAAGGCTGAATCTGTTGTTTGATGGTCAAGTGCTGATGGGGAACCGTCATGCTGAAAGACACATGGGTTAAAGGGTCGAGCTGGGCTCGGCCCCCGTTTCGGGCCCAGCAAAACGGCCCTCGGGGAGTTGTTTAAACAAGCTATTTCCCATTGCTCAACCGATGGCCTTCCGGGAAGAGCCGGTCCGAGGACCGCAAACAGCGGTGCGGCTCACCGCAAGCGCAGTAGTTGGCGAGAAGATAGCAGACTCGCCGAGACGGCCTGGTTTTCCGTCTACACCAGCGATCGCAACTGCCATCATCCACGTTTTTCAATTTTAGCTTTCTCTAGAACTACCGGAAATTGCTGATGGGTAAGATGCTAAACGCAGTCTCGTGGCACGCCGATCCGTGAGTGTCCGAACGGCCCCCTTTTTCGGCCCGGCGTGAATATTTCACGTTCTGTTCGGCACTACGTCACTGAGCCGGCTTTCCGACCCGGGTAATCTAGATACCAATGGCGGCAACCAAGGCGACAAACGCATCGAACCACCCCATGCCATGGCGCATGGCTGGCCGCGACCTCGGCATAGACGCCTGATCTACCGCCCTACCCTGTACCTCCCGCTTGGCCAGACTTCGGTCTGGCCGTTTTTTTCCGCGCAAAACCCAAGAATCCCCGCGCACTGCTCTTGCCGCCGACCGCGGGGCCACAAACCGCATCAGCGCGCAAACCCCGCTTCGCGGTAGAAACGCGCCGCGCCCGGGTGCAGAAGCTGGGGCGCCACTTGGTCCACCGTGTTCTGGGCCGTTGTGTAGCGTCCCTGTGCGAGGCCTTCAGCCAGGGCTCCTTGCGCCCTGTGGATGGCCCCCGCAAGCCGATATACCAGTTGATCCGGCAACTCCGGACGGACCAGGATGAGCGACCATAGTCCCACCGAATCGATCTGTTCGGACTGTCCTTGGTAGGTTGCAGCGGGTACCGACATGGGTCGGAGGTGGGGATGCTTGGCGAGGATCTGCTGGATCTGGGTGGCCGAGGGCGCGATAAAACGCCCCCCCACCGAGCTATCGGCGATCGCCACGAAACCCGGCCAGCCGATTCCGGCACCCCACAAGGCCGCGACCTTCCCGTCCAGCACCAAGTGCGGCCCGTCGGCGGCCTTATCGAGAATCACCGGCTCGAAATCCCGCTCCGGCACCAGGCCCAAGCCGTCGAGCACATCCTTCGCCAGGATGCGCAGTCCCGAGGCGCGGGTGCCGAAAGCCACCGGGTTGCCCTGGAGCTGTTCGATGCTTCGGTAAGGCGAGTCGGCCCGCACCACGAACATGCCGGGGTTGGGATACATCACCGACAACACCTGGAGCTCGGCCGGCGCCCGTCCAATCCCCGCCAGAGCCTGGCGCGCGGCATTGCCCTCCACCAAGCCGATATCGATCTCGCCCTGCTCCAGCAGGCTGAGGTTCTGCTTGCTGCCCCGGGTGGCGATGGCGTCGATGCGCAGGCTTGGGTCCGTACGGTTGATCGCCTCGGCGAGATGCTGGCCGAACAGCTGGAAGCCGCCGCCCTCGGTGGCCGTACCCAGCACAACCTCGGTTGTCTCGAGATCCGATGCGGCAGATGAAACGCAGGCGGCACCCGGCACAAGCAGGGCACATAGGAACGCCAGGCGGGCCGCTCGCCAAAAGGGAATGCGCATCTTGAGCCTCTCCGCTAGTCGCTAGTTCCGAAAAGATAGCATCGACGGCGGGCTGGAGGACGGCGGATTACCGTCTGGTCGTTCCTGATGCTCCGAAAAACTGGAACGACCGATAGACTTTGCATTGATCAGGTTCAGGCGTCTACAGACCTTTTTGAACACCCGGGCTTGCCACGCCCAGCCGCGAGTCAGGGAAGCCGGCTACCAGCGCACGGGCAACCGGTTTTCGATGGTGATGCGCTTGGCATCGACGCTGATGTATCCACCGAACTTCAGCTCTTTCATGATCTTGCTCACCATCTCCCGGGACGAACCCACCATATTGGCGATCTCCTGGTGGGTGAGCTTCGCGGTTACCAGCTTGCCGTTCTCCGATTTCGCTTCTTTCAGCAGCGCCCTGGCCACCCGCCCATAGACATCCAGCAAGGCCAGGTCCGAGACGCTCTCCAGCAGCAGGCGGTTGCGTCTGGCCAGCGTCTGGATCAGGTTGATCGCCACTTGCGGATGGCCGGCGAGAAAGGCCCGGAAATCGCCCTGGGAGATAACCGCGAGCTTGCTGGATTCCATTGTCTCCACCGAGGCGGAGCGGGGCTCCTTGTCGAGCAGCGCCAATTCGCCGAAAGAGTCGCCGGGCTCGAGGAAGGCCAGGATGACCTCTTTTCCATCCTCGTCGCTACGGTAGACCTTGAGCCTGCCGCTGATCACCAGGTACAGGGAGTCCGACTCGTCTCCCTGGCCAATCACTACCGTCTGGCGCCGATACTGGCGGGTGACGGCGCGGCTGGACAGGGCGTCGAGGTCCGCCTCCGGCAATTCCTGAAATAGCGAGACGTTCTGAAACATGAGCGGCGCAAGGGTCTCTTCGCAAGCAACCAAGATAATCAAAGGGCGGCCGGCGCACAAGCCAGAGCGGAAGCGGTGAATATTTCACCGAATTTGAGTTGGCTGGCTCACTGATGGCCCAGGAGCGCTCCCGTACAGTTTCATCCAACGGCAACGGTCGTTGCCATAAACCGCAGCCAGAGGGGAAACTGAAAATGAGTAAATCAAGTCCGCGTTCGTTACCGATGTTGGCCTTGCTGTCCGTGATGGTGGTCATTTCCGATCCGTCCGATGCCGGTGATTTTGGGCAGTGGCAATACGAGCAGCTGGTGCGGCCCAACGAGGCGCAGTTGGCAATGGAGCAACAGGGCCGGGTCAATATCTACGACGGCCTGCGCGAGTCGGACGTCGATTGGGCCCTGGATACTCAGTTCGAGCGCATCGACTCCATGATGTTCGTACGCACGATCCGGGTGACCGAAGCGGGCGAGCTGGAAATGGACAGTGACTGCGACTGATGGGCGAATTCCGGTCCCGGGGCCCCAGAGGCGATGCAGAGGGTTCCCCGGGCCCGGCTGTCAGTGGGGCAGCAACAGGATCCGCCGATAACCGCCGCCGGCCAGATCCCTGGCGGCGCCCAGGTTCGACTCCAACCCATCCGGGGCACACACCTCGGCCATGACTTCCGGGGCGGCACCAGCCGCCTCGGCGTCGAGCAGGCGCAGGTAGAGGGTCCAGCGGGCGCGCTGAGAGGCAGCGCTCCGGGGCTGCAGGCGACGCTGCCGCTGCAGCACCTGCAGCAGGCGCTTGGCCTGGTCCAACTGTTCGCGCAGGGGTAGGGCCAGGTCGAAGCCCAGGGCGACCTTTTCCGGATCTGAGCCCAGATAATCCGCATCCTCCGGGTCCAGGAGCGCCGGGGCGCTGCGCTCGGGCTCGCGCCACACCAGCAAGCCGCGGCCCACCACGTCGTTTTCCGCCGGATCGGGGGGGAACTTGTAGAAACCCCAGCGGGCCCCGAGGGCGCATTCGATCAGCACCTTGTCCCGATCCACCCGGCACTCGCCGTCGCCGCACTCGGCCGCCGGCACCCAGGCCCGGGGGTCTTGCTTCCAGGCATTGAAATCGCGGTTGGGCGGGCTACCGTAGACCGCCTCCAGCGCCTGCCAGGTATCCCAGAACGCCTGCCACTGGCGCCGGTATTCGGTGTTGCGGCGCAGAAACTCCCAGGCCCACTGCTGGGGGCTGAGTCCAGCGGTAAAGGCGTAGGCTGCCGGATCGCGCCAGTCTCTCACGACCCGCCCTTGCGCCCGTCGGGCATTGGCTCCAGAATCCTCAGCATGTCCGCGCCCAGTCTAATGCAAATGATCCAGGCCCTGATCGCCACGCCCTCGGTGAGCAGCGTCAACCCCCGTTGGGACCTGGGCAACCGGGAACTGGTGGATCTGCTGGCCGGCTGGCTCGAGCCGCTCGGCTTCGCCGTGAGCATTCTGCCGGTGTGCGGGCGCGACGACAAATTCAATCTGGTCGCCAACCGCGGCTCCGGCCCCGAGGGCCTGGTACTGTCGGGCCACACCGACACCGTTCCCTACGACGAGCGCCGCTGGCAGCACGACCCCTTCCGCGCCAGCGAGGAGAACGGCCGGATCTACGGCCTGGGCAGCGCCGACATGAAGTCGTTCTTCGCCTTTATCGTCGCCGCCCTGCAGGAACTGCCCCTGGATAAGCTGCGCCGCCCGCTCACCATCGTCGCCACCGCCGACGAGGAGAGCAGCATGTGCGGCGCCCGTTCCCTGCAGCAGAGCCGGCTGCACTTGGGCCGGCATGCGGTGATCGGCGAACCCACCGGGCTGCGGCCGGTGCGCCTGCACAAGGGTATCGCCATGGAGTCGATCCGGCTCACCGGGCGCGCCGGCCACTCCAGCGACCCGAGCCTGGGCGCGAGCGCCCTGGAGGGCATGTACCTGGCGATGGGGGCGATCCTGGACTGGCGCCGGGAAATGCAGGCGGCGCACCGCAACCCCCTGTTCAAGGTGGCGGTGCCGACCCTCAACCTGGGCCACATCCACGGCGGCGACAACCCCAACCGCATCTGCGGCGAATGCGAGCTGCAGATCGACCTGCGCCCCCTGCCCGGCATGCAGATCGACGAGCTGCGCGAGTCCCTGCGCGAGCGCCTGGGCCAGACCCTTGACGACAGCGGTCTGGGCTGGGAGCTGACTCCCCTGTTTCCCGGCATCGACG
>CBDUCL010000059.1:0-14444 GCA_965365625.1 uncultured Chromatiales bacterium
AAGATGATCAGCCAAATCGAGCAGGTGAAGGCACGGGACGGCATTGTCATCGCGAGCCAATTCGCCGCCATCGAGGGGACCCGCCAGGTCGCCCCCGGAGTGATCGCATCCTTTCTCACCACGGTGGCGGTGTTCGGCCCCCTGGCCTTTCTCGCCGGCGACATGGGCAAGGTGCTGCGGGTGTTGCCGGTGGTGCTGATTCTGGTGCTGGCGGTGAGTCTGATCGAGGCCTTTTGGATCCTGCCCAACCACCTGGGGCATGCCCTGGCTCATCGCCAATCGGACCGCAGCCGGCGTTGGCGAGACCGCTTCGACGCTGGACTGGAGCGGCTGCGCGACCGCTGGATCGGCGCCGCGGTGGACGCCCTGGTGTCCCGGCGCTACCTGTTCCTCGGCGCCGTGTTCGGGCTGTTTCTGGTGACCATCGGGCTGCTCGCCGGCGGCCACCTCAAGTTCCGCGCCTTCCCCGATATCGAGGGCGACGTGATCGAGGCCCGGTTGCTGCTGCCCCAGGGCACGCCTTTAGCCCGTACCGAACAGGCGGTGGCGCAGATCCACCAGGCCCTGGAGCAGGTGGACGCCGAGTTCTCGCCGCGCCAACCGGACGGCGAGCCCCTGGTGCGCCAGGTCAGCGTGCGCTACAACTTCAACCAGGACGCCTACGAGTCAGGCCCGCACCTGGCCACGGTGACGGCCGACCTGCTCACGGCCGAGCGGCGGCAGGGTAACCTCAATCAGGTGATCAACCGCTGGCGCGAACTCACGGGGGCGATCCCGGATGTGCTCAGCCTCAACTTCAAGGAGCCGACAATCGGCCCCGCCGGGCGGCCCATCGACATCCGCCTGAGCGGCGATGACCTGCGCCGGCTCAAGGCCGCTTCGCTGGAACTCCAGGCCTGGCTCGGCCGCTACCGCGGGGTGCAGGATCTCAGCGACGACCTGCGTCCGGGCAAGCCGGAACTGACCTTGCGCCTGAAGCAAGGGGCAACCTCCCTGGGGCTGAACGCCTCGATCATCGCCAGTCAGCTCCGCGACGCCTTTTACGGCACCAAGGCCAGCGAGTTCCAGGTCGGGCGCGAAGCCTACGAGATCGACGTGCGCCTGCGCGACCGCGACAAGGCCAGTCTGCGCGACCTCTACGACTACCGCATCATCACCAGCCGAGGGCATCAGGTGCCGGTGAGTGCGGTGGCCGAGATCGCCGAGACCCGGGGTTTCGCCCGCATCCAGCGTATCGACGGCCAGCGCACGGTGACCATCCGCGGCGACCTCGATGACCGCCTGGCCAACGCCAGTGAAATCATCCGCGACACCCAGGCCCGCTTTCTGCCCCAGCTGGAGGAGCGCTACCCGGACATCCGCGTCGGTCTGGAGGGTCAGTCCAAGGAGAGCGCCGCCACCGGCGGCTCCCTGCTGCGGGGCTTCGGGCTCGGCCTGGTGGGGGTGTTCCTGTTGCTGAGCTTCCAGTTCCGCTCCTTCCTGGAGCCGCTGGCGGTGATGGCGGCAATCCCGCTCGCCTTCATCGGCGTGGTGCTGGGGCATTTGGCCATGGGGCTGGAGCTTTCGATGCCGAGCATGATGGGCTTCGTCTCCCTGTCCGGCATCGTGGTGAATGACTCCATCCTGCTGGTGGAATTCCTCAAGCTGCGGGTGCAGGAGGGCCAGAGCGTCGCCGCCGCCGCCAGCCAGGCCAGCCGGGAGCGCTTCCGCGCCGTGCTGCTGACCTCGGTCACCACCATCGCCGGCCTGCTGCCCCTGTTGGCGGAGCGCAGCCTGCAGGCCCAGGTGCTGATTCCGCTTGCCGCCAGTATCGTGTTCGGCCTGTTGGCCTCCACCCTGCTGGTGCTGTTCGTAGTGCCGGCCCTGTTCAGCGTGTTTGCCGACCTGGGGATGACCTCCGAGGCCAAGATCCGCAGCGAGATGGAGGTGCCCAGGCTCGGCTCCGATCCCGCCGCGCCGGCCCCGTCCCAGACAGGGTCTCCGGGGGCCGCCAACGGCTGAGCCGGAGCCCCTCCGATGGGCGGCTCCGCCGGTAGTCAGGGTTTGAGGTAGGCGTACCCCTCCCGGAGCTGCAGGCGGGCGATTTCGGAGATCCCGGAAGGCACCACCAGGGCGCTGTCCAGCAACTCGTCTTTGTCAATGCCCCGCGCCCCCAGGGTGGCGGCGCAGACGCGGAATTCCACCCCCTTTTCCACCAGATTCAGCACTGCCGAGTCGTAGGGGTTGTCGCGCTTGTCTGCGGCGCCCAGCAGCAGGAAGTCCACGCCCGGGCCGTAGGTGACGAATACGATCTTGGCCTGCGGGTTGTCCTCCAGATACGAACGCGCGAGCATCAGGGCCCAGCGCGCATTGCGGGTTTCGTCGAGGTGAAAGACCACTTTCTCCCAACCGGGCGCTGGGGCTTCGGACCAGGCCGGGCCGGTCGTGCCGGTCAGACACAGGGCCAACAGGCAGCCCCTGAGCATGGATGCGATATTCATTCTTGATACCTCTCAGGTTCGGGTGAATCAGGGCATGTTGCCCGGATCGGCGCTCGGACGCCGAGCTAGAGTAATGTCTACATCCCGTCGACTTCGGCTTTAAAGGCCTCGAAGTCATACCCCATGCCGTTAAGCACCGTGCTCCAATGCCGCACATGGGCGGCCGTGGCCACCGCTTCGCGGACCTCGGAATCGCTGGCGCCTTGCGCCCGGGCGTTCTTGGCATGGACGTAGATGCAGTAGGTGCAGGGGATTTGCGCCGCCACGCCCAAGGCAATCAGCTCCCGGGTCTTGGCGTTCAACTGGGCGCCGTCCCCCATCAATACCGCTTCGGCCTCCATGCGGGAGGCCAGGGCGTAGGCGGGGTAGGTCTCTTGGTAAAACTTGGCCGGTTCTTGGGCGAGGCTGGTGGAGGCCAGCAGGGCCAGGGCAGTGGTGGTAATGAGTTTCATCTGTGGTTCCTCCGGCTGCTATGGTAGGTAAATGGACTCACTCGTTCAGCCCAGGGTGCGAAACCCCGGCGCCTCGCTCCGCTGAGCGGAATCGGTTGCGGCGCGCCGTGGACCTCGTTGTCTCAAACCATAGCCGTACCGGGATTCGGTGTTGCGACGAAACTCCGATGTTTTTCCGCAGCTTTCCCGTGTGTTGGCGGTTGCAGGTACGGGCCGGAGTGGCGCCCGGAACGGAGCGATGAAACCCGGCGAGTGGTCGCAGGAGGGTCAGTTCCAACTCGCCGGTTACCGGGTCGATCCCGCGGCCCTGCGGGTCAGTGCGGCAGGCGTCGAGAATCGGCTCGAGGCCAAGGCTATGCAGGTCTTGTTGTACCTGAGCGAGCACGCCGGCCGAGTGGTGCCCCGGGCCGAGTTGGAGGCCCGGCTGTGGCCGGGCCGGATCGTCACCGAGGACGCGGTTACCAACGCCATTGCCAAGCTGCGCAAGGCTTTGGGCGACGATGCGCGCCACCCGCGGGTCATCGAGACGGTTCCCAAACGCGGTTACCGGCTGATTGCCGAGGTGGCGCCGTTGCCGGAGGCACTGGGTCGGTCCGGAAGGGGTGGCAGCGACAGCGCCTACCGCCCCCGGCCGGGGGTGGCGTCCTGGGCCCTGGCGCTCCTGTCGTTGCTCCTGGTATTGGGTGCCGGTTGGTGGTGGCTGGCGCGGACCGGACCTCCGCCCGCCAAACCCGCGGTCGCGGTGCTGCCGTTTGCGAATCTGGGCCCCAGTCCGGAGCAGGATTATTTCGCCAACGGCATTACGGCGGATCTGATCACCGACCTGTCCAAGCTTTCGGGGTTGCTGGTGATCGCGCCCAACTCGGTGTTTGCCTACCGGGATGCCGAGGCCGGGCCCGGGGAGATTTCCGCCGAGCTGGCGGTGGATTACCTGGTCACGGGCAGCGTCCAGCGTTCCGGTGAGCGCCTGCGGGTCAATGTCCGGCTGATCGAGGCGCCGGTGGAACATGCGCTCTGGGGCGAGCGCTACGATGTCGATATCCAGCAATTGTTCGAGGTCCAGGATCGGATTGCGGCGGCGGTCGTCTCCGCGCTCGAAGTCGAGCTGGCCCCGGGAGAAAGAGAGCGCCTGGCTCGGCGCTCGACCGCGAGTATTGCCGCCTATGACCACTACCTGAAAGGATTCGAGGAGCACGGCCGCAGGTCGAAGGAACAGAATCGCTCCGCCAAGTGGGAGTTCGAACGGGCCATCGCGCTGGACCCTGGGTTCGCACGGGCCTATGCGGGGCTCGCCATGGTGCATTCCCGGGAGGCCATCGACGGTTGGACCGAAACCCCCGCCGATTCCCTGGAGGAAGCTGCAGCGCTCGCTGAGCAGGCGGCCCGGCTGGACCCGGGCTTGCCCCAGGTGCATTTTGTCGCCGGTCAGGTCGGCCTGTTCCAACGCCGGCATCTGGCCGCCATCGAGGCTGCGGAAACGGCGATCGCCATCGACCCGAACTACGCCGATGCCTACGCCCTCAGCGCCTGGATACTGAGCTATGCCGGACGGCCGGACCAAGCCATGGCCAGGCTGCAGCAGGCGATGCGCCTGAATCCCAGGCCGCCGGCCTCCTACCTGGAGGTTTTGGGGGAGATCCAATTCGTCCAGGGTCGTTACGGGGAGTCCGCGGCTACCTTCCAGCGGGTATTGAGTATCAACCCCGAATATGACCGGGCACGCATGTGGCTTGCCGCCGCACTCGCCCATGCGGGTGACACCGAAGGCGCGGAGTGGGAGGCCGCCGAGCTCCAAGTGGCGAGGCCGGACTTTTCCCTGGGGCGGTTGGCGTATGCGTTTCCATTCAAAGACGCCCGCAAGCTCGAATGGTTAGCGCACGGACTGCGCAAGGCCGGTCTGCCGAAATAGGAGAGGCCGGGGTGCGGGGTTTCCGGCCCGGTTCCAGAGGTGTCGACTGCGGGCCGGTCGCTTCGATTCGGCCGATTTCCCACGCCATCTTGGCGAGCTGCTATAAATTCCCAGAAGCAGCGGGGCGGCGTTCGGCCTTTACCCGGGCCAGTCCCGATAACAAGAGCGCACCGCCGAGTGCGAGAAAAAGGAGATGCAAGCCATGGGATTTCTGTTCAAGCGCAAACCCCAGACGATCAAGACCCGTACCACCCACACCGGCTCCGGCCTGCGTATCGACGATTTTTTCGATCCGGGGCCGACCCCGGGCAATGTCGGGGTCTGCCTCTCCGGCGGAGGCTCCCGGGCCATGACCGCCGGCATGGGGCAGCTGAGGGGGCTCGCTCACCTGCAGCTCGGCGGCCGCAGCCTGTTGGATCAGACCCGGGCCCTGTCCACCGTTTCCGGCGGCTCCTGGATCGGCCAGACCTTCCGCTATCTCCAGGGCGCCACGGTAGAAGAGTACCTCAACGCCTATGTGGCCGATCCCGGACGACTGGTGCTCAGCGCCAGCCCCGGGCACAGTCAGGCCGAGACCCTGGACGAGCTGCCCAAGGGCAATCCCGGGCGCAATATCGACCGCAAGCTGTTTTCTCCGGTGGGTCTGGCGGTTTCGGCCTTCGTGCTCTGGAAGTTTTTCAAGGTGCCCCCGGACATGCTCTGGCAGACCCTGGTCGGGACCCACCTGCTGGAGCCCTACGATCTGTACCAGCCGTCGAAGCGCCGGGCCCCGGACTCTTTCTTCAGCTTCGATCAGGCGTCGCTGCAGCAGGATGTGCTGGACCTCAACCCGAACCTGGACGACGAGACGGTGCACCTGCTGGCCCCCCCCCGGCAACCCTTACCGATCTGCAACCAGGCCATGTTCGTGGACCAGCCCGGCAGCGCCTTCGAGGACCTGGCGCCGGTGCAATCGACCCCGTTCATCACCGGCATCCTCGGCACCCCAGGCGGTACCGACGCCAACCGCAAGCCGCCGGGGGGCGGCGGGGTCACCTCCTTCGCCTTCAGCTCGCGGCCTCAGGGCGAGGTCAACGGTCTGATAACGGCCGAACAACAGCGCCAGTGGGCGCTCACCGACAGCATCGGCACCAGCAGCGCCTTCTTCGCCGAGAAACTGCAAAACCTTTTCAGCGATTGGCGCGGGGATGTCGACGACTTCTTCGCCAAGCTGGACGAGGTGCTGGAGGACCTGGAGCAATGGCTGCGCAAGTTGGCCGAAGACCTGGGACTGGCGGGCAAGCTGCTGGCGCTGCTGCTCGAAGGACTCGGCGAGCTCGCGGGCCAAGCCCGGGCGGGTCGCCCCGAGCGTCTGGAGCGGCTGTTTGCCCGCACCGGGATGGACCGCAAGAGCTTGCAGGCGGATTTCGCGGAATTGGCGATCCAGGGCCTGATCCCGCAGTACGACTACTGGCCGGTTAGCGATCCGAGCCCGGTGAGCGATTTCCGGCCCACCCGCTTTGCGGATGGAGGCAATCTGGAGAACACGGGCATTGCCGGGCTTCTGGCCTATGGCGATATCGACAATGTCATCGCCTTCGTCAACAGCTCGACTCCCATGGCCTCGGCCCCGCTCGGGGCCTTTGACGACCAAGGCCGGGAGATCCCCAACAGCCGGGTGTTGGTGGATGGCCAGATCCCACCCCTGTTCGGCTACCAGCCCTACCGGGACGGCCGGGGCTATCGGCTGTACGCAGGAGATTCGAATCCGGAGTCGCCGGTGACGCGCAACAGTCAGCTGTTTCCCAGCGCTGCGTTCGCCGATCTGCTGGCGGGGCTTTGGGAGCGCAGCGGCAATGCCGCAGGTCCAGGTTCCAATCAGCACGCCGCCATCTGCCGCCAGACGCTGAGCCTGCAGGACAACCAATGGTTCGGCATTCAGGGCGGGCGCGATATCGGGCTGCTCTGGGTCTACAACAACCGGGTGCACGACTGGTATCGCCGGCTCAGCCCGGAAGTGCAGCAGGAGCTGGGCGCCTTCGACGACCCCGATTCCTTTTCAGGCTTCCCCAACTACAGCACCCTGAACACGGACCTCGACGCGACCCAGATCAATCTCCTGGCCAGCCTCAGCGCCTGGGTGGTGGCCGACGCGGACAATGCCGAAGCCTTCCTCGAAATGTACGCAGCCACCTAGCCGGCAGATTCCGCGACCAGCGCCGCCGCCTGCAGCAGCACCTCGGATCCCGCGCCCGGGCGGTGCGCCCGCTCGCTCAGGTAGCGGCGCCAAGCCCGGGCCCCGGGCTGGCCCTGGAACAGCCCCAGGATATGGCGGCTGATGGTCTGCAACCGTATGCCCCGAGCCAGTTGGCGCTCCACGAAGGGGGCGTAGGCCTCCAGCACCTGGCGGCGGCTCGGCGCCGGGGCCGGGTCGCCGAATACCAGGCGGTCGGCGGTGCTGAAGATCCAGGGGTTGTGATAGGCCTCGCGGCCGATCATTGCCCCGTCTACCCGCTCCAAATGCCCCAGGGCTGCCTCCAGGCTGCGGATGCCGCCGTTGATGCACAGCTCCAGCCCGGGAAAGTCCTGCTTCAGCCGGTATACCAGCTCGTAACGCAGGGGCGGGATCTCCCGGTTCTCCTTCGGGCTCAGGCCCTGCAGCCAGGCCTTGCGGGCGTGCACGGTGAAACTGGAGCAGCCGGCGGCTGCCACCTGCTCGACGAAGCGGGCCAGTTCCCGGTAACTGTCCCTGTGGTCGATGCCGATGCGGGTCTTCACGGTCACCGGGATCGCAACTGCCTCGCCCATGGCCCGCACGCAGTTCGCCACCAGTCCGGGCTCCGCCATCAAGCAGGCGCCGAAACGTCCGGACTGCACCCGGTCGCTGGGGCAGCCGACGTTCAGATTCACCTCGTCGTAACCGGCCTGCTCGGCCAGCCTGGCGCAGGCCGCCAGATCGCTCGGATCGCTACCCCCCAACTGCAGAGCCAGCGGGTGCTCGCTGGGGTCGAATCCCAAGAACCGCTCCCGGTCCCCGTGCAGCAGGGCGCCGGTGGTCACCATCTCCGTATACAGCAGGGTATGCCGGCTGATCAGCCGCATGAAGTACCGGTAGAAACGGTCCGTGTAGTCCATCATGGGCGCAATGGACAGGCGGCGGTCGAGTTCTGCGGGCATGGTCGATCGATCGTGGGCCGGGGCCGGGGCGGGTATTGTAGTATGCCGGCGGCGCCGGTGCAGAGAGCGGCCTTGGATTCGGCCTAGCGTTCGGGCAGGCGTCAGAACCCCACCAGCGGGCAGGTGGCGCTGGTGACGATTCGATAGGCGTTTACCGCGAGCACCAGGGTGCCCAGCAGCAGCAGGGATGCTAGGGTGAGGCGATGGATGCGCATTTTATCGGCGGCCGTACCGCGTTTTGGGTTCTGGGGTTGCCGGAACAACCCTGTTTATATTTGTCAGGCAAAAAATGCGCCATGCAGGAATAATGCCTGCGCTTGCCGTATTTTGTGCTGAAGCGGGGGTTTTCAAGGCCGTCTAGAAAATAAAGGCTCTGCGATGGTGCGCCGCAGCGTCCAACCCAGTGCCTGCGGCCAGCTTTCGGCGTCAGTTGACCGGCATCAAGGCAGCCACACCCCGGGGGCGATACACAAGGGGCAGGAGGTCCACCGTCATGATGCAGCCGTCACTTGCTCCCAGTTCCGCTCCCGCCGCCCCGGTTCGGGGCTGGCGTCCGTTCGGGTTGGGGTTTCGGCCGTTTTTTCTGCTAGCCGGGCTGGGTGCCCTGGGGCTGATGCTGCTCTGGTTGCTGTTGTGGCACCGAGGCGCCCGGGCCGCGGATTACTACGGTGCCCTGGGCTGGCACGGACACGAGATGCTGTTCGGCTATGCGACCGCGGTAATGGCGGGCTTCCTGTTGACGGCGGTGCGCAACTGGACCGGCCAGCCGACGCCGACCGGGTTGCCGCTGGCGCTACTGGCCTCGGTCTGGCTGGCTGGCCGGCTGCTGCCCTGGGTTCCGGGGGTGGCGCCGCTCTGGATTGCCGGGGTGGACTTCGCCTTTCTGCCCCTGCTGGCCCTGGCCCTGGCGCGTCCGCTCTGGGCCGGCGCGAACCGGGTCAACCGCTGGTTTCTGCCCCTGTTGCTGGCCATGGCCCTTGCCAACGGGTTGGTGCATGCCGAGGCTCTGGGCTGGGCAGGGGGGGTGGCGGCCCGAGGCAGCACGCTGATGCTGGTGCTGATTCTGCTTTTGCTGGTATGGGTAGGCGGGCGCATTATGCCGTTCTTTACCGAGAAGGCGCTCACCGATGCTCGGCCGCGGAACCGGCCCTGGGTGGAAGGGGCCGGTTTCGGCCTGCTCCTGTTGCTGGCGGTGCTTCAGCTCGCGGCTCTTGGAGGCTGGGCCCTGGGGTTGACCGCCTTCGCCTTGGCCCTGGTCCAGGCGGTGCGTCTGGCCGGCTGGTACGACCACCGGCTCTGGGGTATCCCCATCCTCTGGGTGCTGTACACGGGCTATCTTTGGCTGATTGCCGGGTTCGCCCTGTTCGGACTGGCGGCGGTGGGCGGCTTTCCGCAGAACTTGGCCCTGCATGCCTTGACCCTCGGCGCCATCAGCGTATTCACCCTTGGCATGATGGCCCGGGTCGCCCTCGGTCATACCGGTCGCCCGATGGTGGCGTCCAAGCCCATGGCCCTGGCCTTCGGTCTGCTCAACCTGGCTGCACTGGTGCGGGTTTTCGCCATCTACCTTGCACCCGGCTGGTACGTCGGCTGGATTCTGCTGTCGGGACTGCTTTGGCTGCTGGCGTTCGGGGTATTTGCGGTTATCTATGTCCCGATCCTGTTGCGACCGCGGGCGGACGGGCGCCCGGATTGACAGCGGGTGAAGCCGGGCCCGTGTTCGAAACTTCATCCCCGACAAGGGCAGGGGCGCTCCGGCGGTCGCCCTTCATCGCGAATCCATACGGTCTGGGCTTCGAGCCGACGCGGAAAAGCCTGGTTCTTGTGTGAGCGTCAGTTATGCCGCGCGGACGGGCCGCCACTACTGGGTAACATCAACCAATTTCACGGTATCCGTTCCGCTCCCGAGATTCTGGACTTACTGTTCAACTGCTTGTTGCAGGTTAAAAGGTGACACCAAAAATCCCCCTCAGGGCATATGCGAAGAACAGCGACACGCCCAGAAGGATCCACGAGGCACTCGAGAGTCCCGCGAAAACGGCGCGCTCCCGGGGATAAGACACAGTGATGGCCGAGACCATTGAAGCATTCTCGAGTGGGGGGAGTCCCGGATACAGCAGGGTCCGCCAGTCGTCTGCACGGTAGAACGCCGGAACGGGTCTGGCCCCCGCACCGCCGACGACAACGCGCCCTGCAACCCCCGAATCGCCGACACGAATCTCGATGCGATGCTCCCCGGGTGTCAAGGCGCCTACTCGCCAGAGGATCTCGCCGGTCTCGTCGATTCGCAGCGCGGACGTCTCTTGCTCTAGTCCCACCGGTAACAAGAGCTCGACCTTGAGTTCGCTCACCGGCCGGTAGTCGCCATCAAGCGTCGCGGTGACGATTGCAGATTCGTCGGGCGCGAGGGGGCGAAAGGCATAGCGTGATTCAACCTGCACCATTACCAGGACCAGCGGCACGATCATCACGGCCATTGGCAGCAGCATGTGCCGCATATAGGTGAGCGAATGCCGCAGGATCTCCCGTCGGGCGCGCATCATGACCTTGGCATCGTCCCTGGAGAGGCGCAGCTCGACCAGATGGGACATAATCCGGGCTTTTGTGCGCTCGATTGCTCGCTGGTTCGAGCTGTACCGGAACACGAGCAGCGCGAAGATGGCAACGGGAAGCGCCAGCGCACAGACCTGCCAGGTTGGCGGCAGGTCCTGGAAAGGCCAGAGCCAGAGATCGAAGGCCCGGCCAAGGATGTAATGAATCTCAGACCACATGCGAGCAATCGCCTAACTGATACAGCTCAGGCCATTGAGCTTGTTTTGGATCTCCTCATCGGAATCCGCTTCGTCGATGCTGGCGATCTCCTTCTCCAGGGCGTGCACGACAAACTCCTGTGTTGAGGAATATCCCACGGCCTCCGCATAGAGTCTGATGAAGGTGACGGATACCTCGTGCGACGATCTCCAGATCAAAAATTGCAGTTCGCCGTCAGCTATCAGAATACCGATCGCCCCGTCATTTGGGGCGGCGCAGAGACCTCGAAATAGGTAAGTATGCTCACCGAGAGGTCGCGCAGGTCCGCCTCGGATGCCCTCAGCGGCCTGTCGGAGAGCAACACACCGGGAACAGCGCGGGAATCCATGCAGTGATCGCCGCTCCACTCCTCAAGATTGTCCTCGATCAGCCCCGCCGGGGCCTTACCCATCGTGGTGGCCCAGGACGCACGGTAGCCGGGCCCGTAGCCGACGACGAGATCCGGCGCACGCTCCACATGCGGGCCATGATAGACCTCTTCGCGCGTGACGGCCCGGGTGACGACGCGCTCCCCGGTCTTCGGATCCTGCCACCGATGCAAGGCGTCTGCGATCTCTCGGGCGAGTTCCCGCCGTCGATCGGGTTCGACGATCCCGTAACGCTCTCTTCCCCGCACATTCAGGTAAAGCGAATTGAGTCCGATCGCAAAGGCGCGCGTCCGTGACCAGTCGATGCCACGAAGCCAGTCGAATTTCTCGCGGCGCGCGCGGGCGGATGGCTTCAGGCTCAGATAACCCTGCCGCTCGAGCCAGGTGTTCAGGTGCGCCTGGCGCCGAAAGGGCGCGAAGCCATGATCGGACATCACGATCAGGCTGGTGTCTTGATCAAGCTCCTCCAGCACCCAGCCCAGAATCTCGTCCATCTCCTGGTAGGTCGTGCGCATGGCCTGCGCCAGGTCCGTCGGCGTGTCCGCCCGGTGGAAAGGATGCTCGAGGTCAAGGTGGCGGGCGAGCATGTGGTGGCGCTGATCGACACTGCTGAAGTAGAAAAACAACAGCGCCCTGCCTCGCTGCTCCCGGAACCGGCGCAGCTCGTGTTGCAGCAGCGCGCGGCGCTCGTTCAGGACGAGCCCCGATTGCACCAGGAAGTCGCGGGGACTCAGCACCTGGGCGGAGAGGGCCTTGGTATCCTCCGGCATCTCCTGCGTGTAGAAGGGCCCCACCGCCTCCGCGAGTTCGAACGCGTACTGCGCAGGAGTGGCGATCGGCTGAGCGGGATCCCGCGGATCGATGTTGACGGGACTGATATACAGGCCAAAATCGGGTGTCGTCTGACGCAGGAAAAGCCTGACCATCCCCGGAACGCTGACCAGCCCGGGGAGCAACTCGAAGCGTACCTCGATCCAGTCGCTCCACTCTCCCACGTTCAGTAACACCCGCTCATCCCCGATGCGGATCAGGGCGACGGGATTGCTCACGTCCAGGTGCGCCTCAAATGCCAACGTCGCCGCGGGGGCGCCCTCGAGGAACGGATTCGGCGGGCCTTCGAGGACAGCGCGCACGGTTCCCTGCTTCACCGCCACGCGCTCGATCACGCCGCCCGCAACCTTACCGGCCTTCGCCGTCGGCGCATCCGTGTAATAGGAAAAGGTTCCCGGGCTGCCCCGCAGGTCGGGGGTGCCCATGCCGGAGATCGCCCGCCCGCTGTGGGTCGGGACCGGCGGATAATTGGCCGGGATGCGGAACATCGTGGTCTCGACTCCCGCGTCCTCGAGCAGCTCCCAGAACGCCGTTCCGTCACGCAGCAGGACGGTGCGCTCCGAGGCCAGCGGAACGCGCCAACGCCCTATGGCAAGCGGCTCGAGGCCCGGTTTCTCGACCCGGGCCGACGACAGATAGGGAAGCAGGGTGTCCCGGTCCAGGGCGATGAAGTCGAACAGTCCATGGCCGCCGGGGTTCATGCCGGTGATAAAGTTGGACCAGGCCACGGGACTCTGCGGGGGCGTGCTCGTGCCCAAGGGCATGAGGCCTCCCCTGGCGGCGAGCTTGGCGAAATTGGGCATGATCCCGCTGTCCATGAACTCCCGCAGCAGCACCGGATCCATACCGTCGATCCCGAGGACGATGAGGCGCTTCCGCTCGGAAGCGGCGACCGTCCCCGTCGTCGCCAGCAACGACAAGCACAGGACAATGAGCAACGCGCCGCGGCCGCTCACGCGGGCGCGTCCGTTGCCGCGGCTGCAGGCTCCGGATGCTCGATGCCCAGCACCTTCCCCGTCATGCGGCCGGGCACGGCCACCCCGAACAGCGACATCAACGCCGCCAGGAATCCGACCAGTATCGCGACCAACGACCCCAGGAATGCGAAGCCCGCAAGGGGGCCCACATCGGCGTAAGCCGCGTCCGGCGCAAGCAGTCCCAGGGCGATAACCGCCACAAAGACGGACGATGGCATGATGACGCCTCGGTGAATCACCATCAACAGTTTCTCCGCCCTCCTGCAATGCCTCGAACCCCGCCGGAAAGCCATCTTTAGCGGTGGATTCGCTCATAGCATTATGCGCCAGTTAGGATCCAGAAACGCCCTTCCCTGCGACTTTACCGGAACGGAACAGGAAAATGCGATTTACCGGGACACCGAGACGCGGGAAGCGCCGTCCCGGCCGGCCTCGGTGTAGGGTTCTATCTTGGGTCCGGGCCTGTCGATTTCGGTAGAGACCGGGATCGACAACCCTAGCCATTTTTTCCGGATCGAGCCGGCCACCCAGAAAACGATTTATCTGTGTCGCCCAGCCCAGCGGGGCCGCGAGAACATCTCGATGGCGCACCTCCAGCAGCTCCTTGAGCAGGTGGGATATGACCTTCAGGGCCTTTCCCCCGGCCTCCCGGCCCCAGCCCCTGTCGGTCTCCCGCCCGAGGTGCTTGACCCGTTCCAGCTCGAAGTATCCCCGGGGACTGTCTTCGTCCGCAGGCCGGGATCCGGGCGGGTACCGTCTCGAAGGGTAGATTGACGGCCGACTGACGAACCGGGGCGATACTCGATAAGCTCAGAAAAGAGCCTTCCTGTGGCCTATACTCGAGATTCAAGGGTCTGCGGCGATTTCGGATCTCCGCGCAGGCTCTTTCAACGACCGAGACAACCCGAGAGGTGAACCAGATGTCCAGACTCACGATTGGCAGGATGATTACCGCCAGCTTTCTGGCGGGCCTCTGTTTCTCTGGTGTGAGCTGGGGCGAGGACGCATTCGTTGACGTCGGCGTCCCCCAGCTGGCAAAGACCCGTCCCGGCAACTTCATGAACGCGATCCCCTTTAGCACTTTCGTCGTCACGGTGGCCCACCTCGGGCCCAGCCCGGAGCACGCGATCAGTCGCGGAAGGCCTGCGCGCTGTGATGCCGTGCAGTTCCGGGTCGACGAACTCACGGTCAAGGCGGAGGACGGCTCGATCAAAGTGGAACTGGGAGAACGGCAGGTACTCGCTCCGGGAGAATCAGCCCGGTTCGTCTACGAGGTCCCGGGCCAGCCCGATGAGCCGAATCTTCCGAACGACAGGCTGGAAACCTACAAGCTGGACCTGATGGGATTCCGCGTCAGTTCGCAGCGGGCTTCGGACCGGTGCAGCATCGTCGCCAACGCCCTGTTCTACGCCGATCCGTCCACAACGGCGCCGATTCCGTTAGCGCTGATTCCGAGCGTC
>CBDUCL010000060.1:0-14055 GCA_965365625.1 uncultured Chromatiales bacterium
ACCGGGATGCGCCCCGGCGGCAACTCGTCGATTACCGACAGGTCCAGGTCCGCATAGGCGGTCATGGCCAGGGTGCGCGGGATGGGCGTGGCGGTCATGATCAGCTGGTGCGGAATCTGGGCGCTGTCTCGTCCCTTCTCCGCAGGGCCATGCGCTGATGCACCCCGAATCGGTGCTGCTCGTCGATGATCACCAGCCCCAGGGCCTGGAAGCCGACATCCGCCTGGAACAGGGCATGGGTGCCCACCGCCACCCGAGCTCGGCCCGTCGCCAGGGCCTCCAGAATCTCGCCCCGGCGCTTGCCCTTGTGCCGGCCCGTGAGCCAGGCCATCTCCACCCCCAGCGGCTCCAGCCAAGTGCGGAAACTGTTCCAGTGCTGCTCGGCCAGCAGCTCGGTGGGGGCCATCAGGGCCACTTGGTGCTCGGCCTCCACCGCCTGCAGGGCGGCCAGGGCGGCCACCACCGTCTTGCCGGAGCCCACGTCCCCTTGCACCAGGCGCAACATCGGATAGGGGCGTTGCAGGTCGCTGCCGATCTCCTCCACCACCCGCTGCTGGGCCGCGGTCAGCCGGAACGGCAGGGCCGCCAGCAGGCGGCGGCGCTGGGCCCCGTCCCCGGCCAGCACCGGGGCCGGGGTGCGGCGGTGGCGCTGGCGCAGCCGACGCAGGCTGATCTGGTGCGCCAGCAGCTCCTCGAAGGTGAGGCGTTGCTGGGCCGGGTGGCGGCCGTCCGCCAGCTCGGCAAGAGAAGCGTCCGTCGGGGGGCGGTGCAGGTAGTGCACCGCCGCGCCCAGCTCGGGCAGGTGAAAGCGCCGCAACAGTTCCGGCGGCAGCCACTCCGGCAGCCCGTCCGGGTGGCGTCCCAAGAGTTCCAGGGCCCGCTCGGTGAGAGACCGCAGCCCCTGCTGGCTGACCCCCTCGGTGGCGGGATAGACCGGGGTCAGGTTGGCCTCCAACTCCGGGGGCTGATCGGCGGCGATACGCCGGTACTCCGGATGCACGATCTCCAGGCTGTTGGGGCCATTGCGCACCTCGCCGTAGCAGCGCAGGCGTGCGCCGCGAGCCAGGGCCTGCTTCTGGGCGCCGGAAAAGTGGAAAAAGCGCAGCAGCAGCCAGCCGCTGCCGTCGCTCAGGCGCACCAGCAGCGAACGGCGGCGGCCCAGGCGCACTTCCGCCAGGTCCACCTCCCCCACCACTACCGCCTGATCGCCCGGGCGCAGGCTGCCGATAGGTGTCACCCGGGTGCGGTCCTGATACCTTAGGGGCAGGTGAAACAACAGGTCTTGCACCGTATGGAGCCCCAGCTTGGCCAGGCGCTGGGCATAGCTGGGGCCGACCCCGTGCAGCTCGGTGAGCGGGGTCTGGTCGAGTCCGGCGCTGGCGGGCGATGACGGCAAGGCGTGGTCCGCAACGGCAATCCAACCGGCATTCTTACCGCAACCGAGGCGGAAAGCCAGAATAGGAGAGCGGCAGTTGATCAAACAGTTCCAGCTCAGCGTGCAGACCCGCGGTCGCGGCAGCTACGAGATCACCCGGGAGGTGCAGCAGCGAGCGGCCGAGTCCGGCCTGCGCAACGGCCTCTGCCACGTATTCGTACACCACACCAGCGCCTCGCTGATGCTGTGCGAGAACGCCGATCCCAGCGTGCGCACCGACCTGGAGACCTTCTTCGCCCACCTGGTGCCGGACGGCGACCCCATGTTCCGCCACGACGCGGAGGGCCCGGACGACATGCCCGCCCATATCCGTTCCATCCTCACCAAGATGGACCTCACCCTGCCCCTCGCCAACGGCCGCGCCGACCTCGGCACCTGGCAGGGCATCTACCTCTGGGAGCACCGCACCCATCCGCACCGTCGGCGCATCACCGTGAGCTTGCAGGGCGAATAGGCAACTGGGTGCACCTAGCCCACCAAAGTTGGCCGCTTGATCCGCAGGCAGGGTTCGACGCCACCGGCGCTTCACGGGCAATGCCGAGCGTCCCCGGGTTGCACCCGGGCTACCCCTGGCGACTCCGTAGCCGGGGGTTTTTTCGGTTCGGCGCGTTACACTAGCGACCTGGATCGGTTTTGAGGAAGTTTCCATGCCCGAGCTCGCCTTGCCGCTGAGATGGTTTCCGCTGTTGTTGGCACTCGCAGCAGCACCCACCCTTGCCCAGCCCGAGCAGGTGCGCGGGGTGCTTTTCCATGCACCGGACTGCGCCGAGTGCGGGGAGGTATTCGATTTTCTGCTGCCGGCCCTGTTCGAGCAGGTCGGCGACGGGCTGCAATTGGCGGCCTTCGATACCGCCGAGGCGGTGGGGATGGAACTCTTCCGGGCAGTGGGCGAAGACACGGGCCAGCTGCCCTTGCTGCTGGTGGGCGGGCAGGTATATTCCGGGCTGATGGGGATCGCCCAGGGCCTGGGCGACGGTTTCGAGACCCTGGCGGCGGATCCCGCCGCTCAGCGCTGGCCCCCGTTACCGGGGCTGGAAGCGGCCCTGCCCCAAGGACTGGAGGCACTGCGGACCCGGGTGGCGTCGGCCCCGGAGATTCCCGACTACGGATCCGCGGACGGCGAAAAGCCCTTGGGCGTTCGCATTGGCAACGGGCTGGCGGTGCTGACCCTGGGGCTGATGCTGCTGGCGTTGTGGCACTCGTTCCGGCGCCTGGGACGACCCGCTGCGTCGCCGGCGCGAAGCGCGCCGCTGCTGCTCGTGATCTTGGTGGGGCTGGGCATTTCCGCCTATACCGCTTACACCAGCCTGGCCGATGTGGCCCCCATGTGCGGGGCGGTGAGCGGCTGTGCCGAGGTGCAGAACAGCGAGTATTCGCGCCTGTTCGGTATCCCCATGGGGGTGCTTGGCCTGATCGGCTATGCCGGGATTCTGGTCACCTGGCTGATCGGCCGGCGCTGGTCGCCGGCGGGCGGGGGTTGGCGCTGGCTGCCCTGGGGCATTGCCCTGTTCGGCGTGCTGTTCTCGCTGCGCCTGACCTATCTGGAGCCTTTCGTCATCGGCCACACCTGCATCTGGTGCCTGGGCTCGGCGCTGAGCATCACTGCCGCGCTGTGGCTGCTGTCGGGCGAGACCCGCGCCGCGGCGGTGTGACACTGCGGCAGGTCCGGAATTCCCCTCTCCGCCAACCGCCCGGGCGCACTCGGGTCTCTCTCCGCCGATTTCTCGGCGAGCGGCCAATTTCCCTACTAATATTATGGGTTAGCAGTGCAAGCGGCGTTTCGACGCGAACCGGGGGTTCCCGCTTGGCTGCGCAAGAGGAGGCCAATCCGCCGCCGGGACTGGTTTCCAATGCCCTCGATCACCACGCCTTGGAGGCCGAGATCGAGCTGTTGGGCCAAATGAAGGAGCATTCTGGTGAGAAAGATCATTCATCTGTCGGATTTGCATATGGGATACCGTGACTGCGAACAGCGGCTGCACAATATCGTCCAGAACATCGTCTTCACCAAAGAGCCGGGGCAACGCTATGTGGTGGTCGTCACCGGCGACGCGGTCGACACGGCGAAAGAAAGCGGGGTCTTCGGCCGGGTGAAGCGGGCCCTGGAACCGCTGAAAACCGCCGGCTTCAAGGTCCTTTTGGCGCCGGGTAACCACGACTACGGCACCGGCGCGAAGGGCAGCAAGAAGTACATGCGTAAATACAAGAAGGCGATTTACGGCGACAAGAAGCAGTCCTTCCCAAAACTCGACATGATCGAGGACGTGGCCTTCATCGCGCTCGATTCGATGGCGGCTACCTTCAACTGGCTCGATGTCTTTGGCGCAGATGGCGAGCTGGGGGAGCGGCAGTTGCAGGACCTGGTGGCCCTGCTCAACCGCAGCGAGGTGAAGCAGGCGGCGCGCCGGGTGGTCTATCTCCATCACCACCCGTTCGACCCCAACGGCGCATTCCACGAGCTGCAAGATGCCGAAAAGCTGCGCCCCATCCTGGAAGGCAAGATCGACTGCCTGCTGTTCGGCCACAACCATGACGGCGGAGATTTTCGCGGCAAGTGGAGCATCCCGCGCTGTTACGATGGCTCCAGCTCCACCGGTAAGCGGGGCGAGCCCGCGCCGATTCGAGTCATGGACCTGGAGCGCGACGCCGCCTTCGATTACGACGGCAAGTTTCTGCGTTTGTGAGCCTTCGGCCTCCGTTCACCGCTTGCCGGCCAGCCAGTTGGCGTAGCCGTAAAGGCGCTCCAGTCCGGCCTGGCCCGACTGCCCGGTAAGGCCTTCGAGGATACCGGCCAGCTCCCGGTTGCGCTCGGCGGACAGCCGCGGGCTGCGCTCAGCAAAGGCGAGCAGCAGACGCTGATCCTCAAAGCCGAGGCCCCGCGGCGGGGCCAGCGCGGGGGCGGCGGGCAGCTCCTGGCGCTGGGGGGCCTCGTCGCGATAGACCACGAGGGTGCCGGCGGCGATATCGCCGAGGCGCTTGAAGTCCCGGTTAAGCAGCATGCACACCAGGCCGGTAGCATAGAGCAGAGGAAAAAAGTCGGCGGCCCGCAGCAGGTTGCGGATCAAGGCGGCGGACCAGCCGAGCGGGGTGCCGTTGTCGTGGATCACGCTCAGGCCCATGGCCTGCTTGCCTGGGGTGGCGCCACGCCAGACCTCGAACAGGGTCGGGTAGAACCACTCGATGAGGAACAGGCCGATCAGGATCAGGCCGGTGCCCACCCCGCCGAGCAGGGCCAGGCCGAAGGCCAGGGCCAGGTACAAGGCGAGCCGAATCGCCAGGTCGATGACCCAGGCCAGGGCCCGCACCACGGGCCCGGCGAGCCGGATCTCCAAGGCGATTCCCTCCGGGGTCTCGTAGCTTCGAACCGTGTCCAGCAGCGGCTCGGGCCCCGGGGCATCAGCCGAAGTAGATGTCGCGGTATCCGGCATAGATGGAGGCGATCAGGACCGGCGACAGGATTAGCAGCCCCAGCCCAAAGGGAATGGCTGCGATCAGCATAAGCACGAAGGCGATCAAACCATAGAGCAAGAAGGGCAGGATGTTCTTGATGCAGCCGATGAAGCTCAGTTTCATCGCAGTCAGGGCCGGCACGTCGTTCAGGGCCACCAGGCTGGGTGCGAACCAGAAGGTCATCATCAAGGGGATCATCAGGCCCATGCCCACCAGCATGGGGAGGTATAGGCTGGGGCTTGAAACCAACGCCATCATTACCTCGGGGTCCTCGGTCTGCATCGCTTCGATGCCGCCGAGAGCGGAAAAGGCGCCGATTATCATGACGAAAAGTATTACCATAATCAGCACGCTGCCCAGCATATAGAGCAGGCCCACCAGCACCAGTTGACCGAAGTTTTGGGAAAAGCCGGCGAACAGATGCTCGACGCTGAAGGGTTCGCCGTCGTCCTGGGCATCCGCGCCAATGGCGAAGCCGGCCATAAATACCGGGCCGAACAAGCTGATCGCGAGGACGCCGGCCAAGGGAATCAGGCCGACAAGGAATACGACGACCAGCCACAGGATGAGGGCGAAGATCCAGGCAAAGGGGTTCTGCTTCCAGTGCCAAAAGCCGCGGGCGATCCAGGCCCAGCCGTGGCCGGCCGGCACCCGGTTGGGACCGGTCATCTCGCCTTGTTCGGCCTCGCTGGCGAGATCAGCGCCAGGGGCCGCATAGGGGTTGGCCGCCACGGGCTCCGGGGCAGCAGCCTCCTGCCGGGCCTGGTACTTGGAGAGGACAATGCCGCAGTCCAGGCAACTGTCGTTTTCGATCCGCTGCGAACCGCACTTGGGGCAGCTCGGCCCCGCTGTCGGTTCCGCCGCCGGGGTCGGCTCATCCTGGGGCTCCAGGGACAGTCCGAAATCCGCCGGCCCTGTCGATTCCGGCTCCAGGCCCACCAGCATGCCCATGGCCTCCAGGGCGTCGCGGTAGCGCTCGGCCTGTTCCCGATCCAGGCCCTTTTTCAGCACCGTCTTGGCTCGGGTCTCGACCAGCTTGCGCGCTTGTTCCGCCGGCAGCCCCACTTTGGCGGCCAGTTCGGCAGCTACCTCGGCCGGGTCTGAACCTGGCTTCAGGGAACCACTGTAGACGATCTTATAGCTCTTTCCCATCCTCGCTGCTCCCCTGCATTGTGCACTCCAGTGCCAGACCGGAGCGGTTGTACGCCGTTTCGTCGCGACGGCTTCGGACTCAAGTTTGCCGCTAAGCGGAAAGCAGGTCCAGGGGAAAAGCCCTGTTCGGGTCAGATCTGGTCGGGTTTCTAACCATCCGACGCCTTCACCGCCCCGAGCCGCAGCCGATGCACGGTCTCCGGAATCAGTTCCGGGCGCCGGGCAATGCCAGCCACGCCACTGAGATCGACGGCGGCGGCCGCGGCCTGGGCGCGGCGGAAACGCTCGGCCTGGGGATAGGGGCGGTCTTCGAACCCGGCGCGGCCCCGAAAGTCGGCCTCGCAGGCGAGCAGGAATTGCTGGAAACGCTCGGGACGGCGAAACGCGTCCAAATCATCGAGCAGCCGCAGCAGGGTATTCGGGCGCAGTTCCTCGGCCCGGTTCACCTTGCAGTGATGGCGGGCTACCAGACGCGCCAGCCCGCAGAAGCGGTTGGGGACCTTGAGGCGAGCGCATAGGTCATCCACCAGCGCCACCCCGCGCTCGTCGTGGCCGCGGTGGCTGGGCCACTGCTCGGGCGGAGTCGTGCCCTTGCCGAGGTCGTGAGTGAGGGCCGCGAAACGGGTCTCGGGCTGGGGGGACAGGCGGGCGGCACAGTCCACCACCATCATGGTGTGCACTCCGGTGTCGATCTCCGGGTGCCAGTTGGCGGGTTGAGGCACTCCCCAAAGACGGTCGACCTCGGGCAGGATCCGAGCCAGAGCACCGCATCCGCGCAGGGTCTCGAAAAAGGGCGACGGGCGTGCCTCGCCCAGGGCCCCCACCAGTTCCTGCCAGACACGCTCGGGCACCAGGGCATCGAGGTCGCCGGCAGCGACCATCTCCTGCATAAGGGCCTGAGTCTCGGGGGCGGGCCGAAACCCCAGGTCCGCATAGCGGGCAGCGAAGCGGGCCAGGCGCAACACCCGCAATGGGTCTTCGCGAAACGCCGGGGAGACATGGCGCAGGATGCGTCGCTCCAGGTCCCGTCGGCCGCCATAGGGGTCGATCAAGCGTCCGTCGGCGGCCTGCGCCAGGGCATTGATAGTGAGGTCCCGGCGCCCAAGATCCTGCTCCAGGGTGACCTCGGGCTCGGCCTGCACCCGGCCGTCTGCACCGGCCCGAGACGGCTCGAGTTGGCGGCGGGTGCGGGCCAGGGCATACTCCTCCCCGGTCTCGGGGTGCAGGAATACCGGGAAGTCCTTGCCCACCAGGCGGTAACCCAGCGCCAGCATCTGGTCGACGCTGGCGCCGACTACCAGATAGTCGCGCTCCTTGACCGGACGACCCAATAGCCGGTCCCGCACCGCCCCGCCCACCAGATAGATCTCCACCACCCCGCCTCGTCGGTTCGACAACCGGTTGCCCCGGCTCAACGTCAGTGTGGCCGATGGGCGATGTGCCGACAAGGGGCCCGAAGGGTTCCGGCCGGGCGGTCAAGGCCTCAGTCCTCAGTCCTCAGTCCTCAGTCCTCCGCCCTCTGCCCTCATCACCAACCGATACTTCACCAGCATCCTGTTCTCTACCACCAACGCACCCATCAGCAAGCTGAAGGGGGTGAGGCCGAGGTCGGTCTGCAGCAGCTCCAGCTCGCCCTCGGTCCGCAGCAGGCCAGGTTCCAGCTCGACCTGCAGGGGCAAGCGGAGGCGGCTAGCATGGCCGCGCAGCTGGAAGGTCAACTCCATTTCGAGACCCGGGAGCTGACCGCCGAGCACCCGGCCCTGAACCTGAATGCGGGGATAGCTGGCCGCGTCCAGCAAGGCCGGACCGAGCAGGTTGCGGCGGGTGGCCGCGATGTCCGCCGGACGCAGCGGGGATTCGAAGCCGACCCCCTGCTTGGCCCGCAACTCCGGGTCGTCCAGCTCCATGGCGGCCGCCGGAAAGCTGAGGGCCAGGCGCGAGCCGTCCAAGGGCTCGGCCAGACCAAGCCGGCCTTCGAGTTCCCCCAGGCGGATCACATGATTATGCCCGAACTTGGCCAGGCGCCCGCCGCGATAGACCAGCACCAGCACCTCGGAGGCCGCCGCATCGAGCAGGAAGCGGCGGGCGGCGGCAGGCGCAGGCTCGGGCAGCGACGTCTCTACCGCGGGGGCCGGGCGTTCGGGAGTCGGCGCACACGCGGTCAGCAATGCGGCGAGCGACAGCAAGAAGAGCGAACTGGATCGCATGGCTAGGCAATCTCCGCGGGACCATAAACCGGACACAGGGTACTATAGCTCCCCTATGCAAAAGCCTCGTTTCGTGATCGGAATCCTGCTCGGCGGCCTGCTCCTGCTCTCCGCCTGCGCCGGGTTTACCCCAAACCGGCCACCCAATGTGATGATCGAGGCCAGCGGCCACGACATGGGCAAGGTACTGGCGGTGGACCCCGCCTCCCGCCGAGTGGCCAGCGGCGGTTCCGAGGGAATGATCCGCCTCTGGCGGCTGGCGGACGGCGCGCCGCTGGGCGGTTGGCGGGCCCACCCCGGCGGCGTGCACGGACTTTTATTCGATGCCTCGGGGGAGCGGTTGCTAAGCGCCGGCTACGACGGCAGGCTGGTGCGCTGGGACCTGCGGGGCCAACCGCTGCAACAGGTCGCAGGGCTGCCGCCGATCACCGCTTTCGCGGCCGCCGACGAGCTGGTGGCCAGCGGCCACAGAGACGGCAAGCTGCGCTGGTGGCGCGCCGACAGTCTGGAGCCAGTGGCCGAGCTGCAGGTGCACACCGGCAAGGTGGTGGCCCTGACGCTGGACCCGGCCACCGGCAGCGCCGCCAGCAGCGGGGCCGACAACCGGGTGGCCCTCAGCCAGCCGGACGGCAGCAGCCAATGGCTCGCCCACCCCCCCACCCGGGCACGAACCCTGGCCTTCGCGCCCGATCCGTCCCAGTTATACGGCGCCGGCTGGTTCCAGCTCTACCGCTGGGACACCCGCGACGGGACCCTGGAGGCCCTGGACACCGACCACGAGGGCATCATTCAGCACATCCGCTTTCTGCAAGAGCCCGACCAGCTTGCCAGCATTAGCCGCCAGACCGACAGCAGCATTTTGATCCTAGATCCGGCCAACGGCACTACCCGGGAGTTCATCGGCCGCCACGAACTCTGCGGCGACTATGTCGAGGTATCGCCGGACGGCCGCTACCTGGTGACCACCGCCGACGACGCCAGCATCCGCATCTGGGACCGCACCCAGCTGCGGGAACGCAGCTACAGGTAGGGTCGGCGCGCAGGGAACCAGGGTGCTGGCAAGGCCCCCTGTTCCTCACTCCTCACTCCTCACTCCTCACCTCTCGATTTTCCGCTCTGGCCTGCTCGGCTTCTATTTCGGCAATGCGCCGGCGCAGCCGGCCGAGCTCCCATTCCTGCTCCTCGGCCTGGCGGCGCAGCTTCTCGAGGCGCTTCGCCGGGTCGCGGTGCACCAGTTGTTCGATCAGCTCCAGGGCCACCAGTCCCTGCCAGGCCCGCAGACCGAGGCCGCGCAGGCGGTACACCTTGAGCAGCTTCGACGCGCGACTCAGACGCAACAGTCGAATCGATTGGAAGCCGCGCAGAAAGGCCAAGAGCGGCAACAGGATGATGGCGAGATTGATCCAGTGCCGCAGCAGATAGTGAAACTTCTTCTCAGCCACGGCCGACATGATGATGAACTCGGCGGCGAAGGCGATCCAGATGCTGGCCGTGCCCAGGTCCAAGGCCAGGGCCAGGGCCTCACTGGAGGCCACCCGCTGGCTCCAGATGAATTCGATGGCGAGGATCGGCAGGATCAACAGCGCCATAAACAGCATCGGGATACTGAAGGCCCGCTCCAGGCGCAGGTACAGCTCCCGGTCCACCCCCTGCCAGCCGAGTTGCGGCAGCCAGATGCAGGGGTCGGGCGGGTGGGTAGCCAGGGCCAGGCGGTAGGGCGGGATCAACCAGATCAACAGCAGGCGCCCGGCGCCGGCACCCGAGTAGTCGGAACTGCGCCAATACCCAAGCAGCGCCTCTCCGGCAATCAGCACCCATAGGCAGAAAAACACCCAGACCAACAGCGATCCCGGAACCAACTGGGCGCGCGGACGTTCGAAGTGGTGCAGCGCAAAGGCGGTGAGTACCAGAAACCCCAGGGCCAGGCCGAACATCAGGGCCGCCCGCCGGGAATGGGGCTGCAGCCGGCGCCCTCGGCAGGGGTGAGGTGCGGCGGCGGGAGCGGCGGCGGGCATGCTAAAGAGTCGCTGGAATCACTCGATCACGGTGAAGCCGAGCACCACCTCGCCGGAGTCGTCCTGGTTATAGTCCCGCACCACGGCCGTGTAGGCACCGCTAGCGAGGTTCACCAACAGCGCCGGCTCGCGCTCGCTCAACGGCCGACTGGCAGTGAGGCTGGCGATTTCGGCGGCGTTGGCATTGGTTCCCCAATCGTCGTTCTCCTGCAGCGATACCGCGGGCTGGCCGGTCGCGACCTTGAACAGTTCCATGGTGGTATCGGCCAGGGCGCTGGGCAGGCCGGTGCTGGGGCCGCGGGCGGTGATCAGGACCTGAACATTGCCTTCCACCACTATGCCTCCTTGCATCGCAAAACTGGGAGTCACATTGCCGCGGGTGGAGAGGTTTTTAGCGATCCCGGCGAGGCCGTCGTCGGCCACCAGGGTGAATCCCAGTACCACTTCGCCGGACTGGTCGCTGCCGAAATCGCGCACCACTGAAGTGTAGGAACCGGGATTGAGATTGGTCAGAAGAGCCGCCTCAAATTCGGCCAGGGGTAAGTTGGCGGTGAGACTGGCGATCTCGGCGGCGTTGGTATTGCTGCCCCAATCGTCGTTCTCCAGCAGCAGGACGGCGAGCTGGCCGGGACTGAGCGCAAACAGCTCCATGGTGGTGTCGTTGAGGGCGGAGGCCAGGCCGGTGCTGGGTCCGCGGGCGGTGACCAGCACCTTCGCGGTGCTGCCTTCCACCACGATACCGCCTTGCATCGGCACGCTGGGCGTGACATAGCCGCGGGTCGAGAGGTTCTTCGCGATGTCGGTGCCCGTCGCGGGCGGCGGCACGGGGGGGGATCCGCCCTCTTCCAGCAGCCAGGTTCCAAAATTCCCATCTTCATAGGCATCGGCGAAGGAGGCGTAGAAGTCCAGCCCGCTGGGATTGCTGCAATCGGAACTACCGGAGCTGAGGTTGCCGACCAGGCGTCTGTTGCTGTCGTCGGTAAATATCCCCGAGCCGCTGCTGCCGGACTCGGTAACGCCGTCATACCAAGCCACGGCAAAGAAATTGCCGTTGCTGTCGTTTTGGCAGGCGTAGAAATCTCCTTGATCGGTGCAAGCCACCAGCACGCCACGATCACCGAAAGATATCTTCTGCCAGTCGCCACGCGGATGATGGACGCCGATCAGATCGGCTTCCGAAGCTGGCGTGCTCGCCTCCCAACCCGACATGCTGACCCCGGTCGGGGGCACTTGGTTGAGGCGCAGGAGGGTGGTGTCGTGGGTGTTGCCCAATGTGGAGATCAGCGTGGCCCCGCCGGTCAGCGTGCTGGTGCCGGAATAGGCGGTCGCGCTGTTGCAGGCCGCGGATCGGAACTCCCAGTAGGTCTGCAGGGTGGAGGCGACCGGTTGCGTGGAAATGCAGTGATTCGCGGTGAGGAAATAGAAATCCGCGCTCGGATTGAGATCGTTCAGCAGGGTACCGGTACAGACAAAAGTGAACCCCCCATCGGTGTAAATCATTCGGGCGGTGGCCGAGCCGAACGCCACAGTGGCCGCATCATAGCAACTGATGTCGTTGTTGCAGGCGCCGGCATCCCCCACCGCCCGCGGCAGGTACAGCCCTTGCTCCGACCGGCTGCCGGCGTAGATATGGGAGACCTCCGCGATCTCCAGCTCCACCATGGAGGGATCGCTGCCGAGAGGCAGTTCCAGTTCCAGGACCAGGCGCTCGCCGCTCACCACAGGCGACCAGTAGACCTCGGATTGGGGGTTGCGGGGCGCCGCGTTTCGGTTGAGGGCGATTACTTCGAGAACCTCGGAACCGGTGACCGCCGGCTGGAAGTCGTCTTCGGTCTCGCCGCCGAAGCGCAGCCAGGCAGACCCCGGCAAACGCTGTATCCGCAGCCCCAGACGCAGCGCGAGGGCGCCAGGAGACTCCACCGCCAGGCGTAACAACTGGCGCCCGTCCCCCAGCGCCTGCCAGGCCGGGTTGTCCAGGCCAAATTCCTGCAATTCGGACTTGGGAACCAAGCGCCTCAGGCCAACCTGGCGCGGACCCGAAGCCCCGGTTTCCGCCGCCAAGCGGGCCGGGGTCAGGGCCTCGAGCCGCAACACTGGCAGCGGCCCACTGAGGTGCAGTTGGGCCGGAGCCCGGCGCTGTTGACCTGTCTGGGACGCAGCAACCACCCCTGGCTCCATGCGGTCTGCCAGGCTGACCGAAGCGCCGCCGAGCAGGGCTAGGGTGCACAGCAACCAAGCGATCCGTTGATAGAAATTCATGATGGCGAGCTACCTATTGGTGGTTAAAATTTGGGGCGCGGTCTGCCACTCCCGCGGGAGGCACCCGCTCACTTGTGATTGGCGCCCGAAACATTGGCTACTGGGCCCAATGGGCGGGCCTGGTTATACCGCGGAGGCATCGCTTCGGACCGAAGCTTCCGGCGATAGTTTCCGCGCCCGCATCTGCTGCCGGCGACCGGCACCGCGCAGGTTGAACGCCCGGGACGGGTCTAGGATAATCGCCGCTCACTGGATTGGCCAGCCTGGAAGCCATTTCCGCCCCAGCGATCGCCAGCCAGGGTATGACCCAGATTCCTGTTCCCTCCAGGCCCAAGCGGCGGCAAGGTCAAGCGATTATGAGCGGCGCGAAAAAATCCGGTTGCAAAATTCTGCGGCCGGGCAACCTGGAACCGGAGAAAACCCTTGTCGTCCTGGGCAGCCCGCGCGGCGGCACATCGATGCTGGCCGGCCTGCTGCGGGAGCTGGGAGTCCCCATGGGCGACCGGATCGATCGCCACAACCACGAAGACCAGGCCTTTCTCAGCGACGACTTGGAGCAGATTCGCGCCACCATCTCACAGCGCAATGCCGAACACCGGGTGTGGGGATGGAAAGTACCGGACTCGATCCGTTACCTGCCGGAGATCGAGAGCCAGCTGCGCAATCCCCATTACCTGGCGGTGTTTCGAAATCCGCTTGCGGTGGCCTCCAGCATGCAACGTTACGCAGAAGGCATGGCGCTGGAGCAGGGCCTGAAGCGGGCGCTGGAGTATTTTAACCTGATCGAGGCTTTCATCGCCGGCCACCGGGATCCGGTGCTCGTGGTCGACTACGAAGCGGCGGTCGCGGCACCGACGGCGCTGGTCGAATCCCTGGGGAGTTTCCTCCAGTTGGAACTGGACGACGAGGAGATCAATCAGGCAGCCGCCTTCGTCGGCGCCCGCGGCGGCTACCGGCCAGTGCGCAATCCGGGCGAGCGCGCCCGCATCGACCTGCAGCGGTTAGACGCTCAACCTTCGGGGAGATGGTCGCCGCGCTCTTTCTTCCTCAGCGGCTACAACATCGGCCAACAGGAGGAATGGCTGCAGAGCTGGAACCAGGACCCGCAATTGCTGCTCGACTTGAGTGCCGACGCCAACCATCTGCCAAAGCGGCTGCTGTTCGGATTCGAACTCGACTGGGCGACCCAACTCGGTACCACGCAGCTGTTTATGGACCTGGGTTGGGGGTTTGGAAAACAGCTGCGCCATGCATTGGAAGTCAAGAAAGGGCAAAACCTGTTCCTGATCGAGCCCAGCAAGCCGGTACTGAAACTGCGCCTGGATCCCACCGACGACAACGCTCTGTTTCGCGTCCGAAATTTGCAGCTGATGGAGGCAGGTTAGGATCAATCACGGAGCTGCACGGGCGCGCGGCGGATCCGCCCCCAAAAACAAAGGGCTAACGGTACGGAACCGTTAGCCCTTTTTTTCTATATGGCGCGCCCGGAGAGATTCGAACTCCCGACCACCTGGTTCGTAGCCAGGTACTCTATCCA
>CBDUCL010000061.1:0-13816 GCA_965365625.1 uncultured Chromatiales bacterium
CATTCCCGCTACCTGCCGGACCGGCGCGATCTGAACCGCAGCTTTCCGGGAACCGAACGCGGTTCTCTGGCGGCTCGGGTCGCGGATCTGGTGCTGCAGGAGATCGTCGGTCCTTGCAGTCATGGCATCGATCTGCATACCGGGGCCTTGCACCGCAGCAATTTGCCGCAGATCCGGGCCAATTTGGACGATCCGGCCACCGAGGCCTTGGCCCGCGCTTTCGGCGCCCCGGTGCTGCTGAATTCGGACCTGCGTGACGGCTCGCTGCGGGCGGCGGCGGCGGAGCGAGGAATTCCGATGCTGTTGTATGAGGCTGGCGAGGCGCTGCGCTTCGACGAGATCAGCATCCGCGGCGGGGTGGCGGGCATCGTCAACGTAATGCGCACCCTGGAAATGCTGCCGGCCCTGCGAACCAGGCGCCAGCGCCACAAGGAACCGGTAGTGGCCCGCTCGAGCTTCTGGGTGCGGGCGCCCAAGGGCGGCATTGTGCGCACCCACGCCAAGCTCGGGGCTCGTGTGGATAAGTCCAGCTTGCTGGGCACTGTAGCCGACCCGTTCGGCGACGAGGAGGAGCAAATCGTCAGCCCCTACAGCGGAATCGTGATTGGCCGCTCCAGCCTGCCCCTGGTCAACGAGGGCGATGCCTTGTTCCATATCGCTCGCTTCCAGCGCCCTGGTGAGGCGGCGCGGGCGGTGGAGTCCTATACCGAAGGCGATGTCTTTCCCGCCGAGCCCGGGATCCACGAGGAGCCCGAAATACTTTGAGCGTTCGCGAGTAAGGCTATTGCCAGCATCGGCGGCGGCACCTAGCATTGGATTCGACGGTCAAACAGGGAAGGCGGGGCGAGCAGCATTGTGAGCAAGATCGAAGCAAGGCAGGCGTTGCGGCTGTGGCGCGAGGCGGGGTTGCTGGAGCCGGAGCAGTCGGAGCGCCTGGCGGCCTACCTCGACGGGCACCCGGATGCGGGGCAGGGCAGTGGCCGCATGGTCCGCATCATATCGGTGTTCGGTGCCGTGCTGGTTGGGTTGGGCCTGATCCTGTTCGTCGCCAGCCATTGGTCGGGCATGGGACCGGCACTGCGCATTGGTATCCTATTCGGCGCCTATTGCGCGGTGGTGTCCGCGGCCCTATTGGCTCAGCGGCGGGGCTATGATCGGGTAGGGCGATCCCTCTGGTTTCTGGCTACCCTGGCGGTGGGGGCCAATATCTTCCTCATCGGCCAGATCTTCAATTTCTCTCTGACCTTTTGGCAAGCGCCCTTCCTCTGGCTGCTGGCGACCCTGGCCATGGGCTTTGCCCTGGGCTCGCGGTTGCATGCCTGGCTGGCCATCCCCCTGGCGCTGCTGACCCTGGGCTGGCTTGGCGGTGGTCAGGCCTGGTTCAGCGATGACCAACTGGAGTTTCTGTTCAGCAACCGGGGGCTGCGGCCTCTGTTGCCGCTGCTCGGACTGGGGCTGGTGGCCCTAGCCCTGCTGGTGGAACGGCTGCCGGCCTGGCGGTTTGCGGCCGGTACCTGGCTGGTTTGGGGAGCGCTGTTGATCGCCTTTCCGCTGGTGCTGGCGACGATCCACGAGGAAGTGTTGGAGGTGATGTTCCGGCTTCCGTTCACCCCCAAGCAGTGGGCGGTCATCGCCGCCTGTGTCGGACTTGCAGGGCTGGCGTTGGGTGTCGGGCGCTTCGGCTCCCGCTCCAATCGCTTGCTGCTGATCCTGGTGGCGGCCCTTTTGTTCGGCCTGTTGCTGCTGGGGAGCGGTGCCGGCACCGAGGCCGATAAGCTATTCCCCTGGTTCGTGCTGCTGGTGTTTCTGCTCGCCCTCTGGCTGACCTGGGCCGGGGTGGAGGCGGAACGCCCGGCGCTGGTCAATATCGGCGTGGCGAGCGCGGCGGTGGTGGTGATGATCCAGTACTTTTCCTGGTCCCTGCGCCTGCTTGACCGCTCGCTGGCCTTTATCATCGGCGGACTGGTGCTGATCGCCCTGGCGGTCTGGATCGAGAAGCAGCGCCGGCGGCTGCTGGCGAGGATCGGCTCATGACGCCCAAACTGGTTCTGGCGGTGCTGGTGCAGTTGCTGGTAATGGCACTGGTGCTGGCCCAGCCGCTGTGGGTGCGGGCCACCGGCAGCGTCGTCTACCTGGAGACCGAGAAAATGGATCCGCGGGCGCTGTTCCGCGGCGACTACGTGATCCTCGGCTACACCCTGGCCCAGGGCATACTGCCACCGGAGCAAGCCCAAGCGACGGCCCGAGACTCCACCCCGGTGTATGTCACCGTCACTGGTGAGCGCCCGGCGCGCTTCGTATCGGTGGGCCTGGAGCCGCCCCAACTGGAGCCCGGCCAGGCCTGCATCGTTGGCCGCTCCCGGGGCCAGGGTTCGGTGGACTTTCCTCAGATCGCCCAGTTCTTCGTACCCGAAGGGACGGGCGGAGCCATCGAGCGGGCCCGCGGTGCCGACCTGTTGGCCAGGGTGGCGGTCTCGCCTGGCTGCAAGGCCCTGCTGCTCGGGCTGGAGCCGCGCTGACGGGCGACTGGATGGGGGCTGACCGTGCACAAAGGTAAGGCGCTTTCGCCTTTGGCGGCCGGCGCGATACTCTTGCTGTTTGGCGGGCTCGGCGGCGCCATCTTCTGGCTCTATTCCCTGGCCAGCGAGCTGCCGCGGCTGACGCACCTGCGCCTGGACCCAGAGGGCCCGCTGCACGCCATGCTGGGCAGCGAACTCTACCGCTTCGACCGCGAAGGGAAGTTTAGCCAGCGCATCGATCTTGGGCGACTCGGCGCGAGCGGCCGGATCGGCGGCTTCGCCTTCTTCTTAAACGGCGATCTGTTGTTGCGCCAGGGTCCTGACCCGCGCAGCCTTTGGTTCAATATCCAGCGCTTTTTGCGCCATACCAATACCACCCCGGATACCAGCGTTCCTGGGGCCGATGGCGGGCTGATCCGCTGCCGCCTGGAAGACCAGCGATGTCGCCCGTTCGGCGAGCCGCCGTTGAACCTCAATGATGCCTTTCACCTGGACGTGGATTGGGCGACGGACCGGGTATTTCTGGCCTCCAGCTCCCACCATCGTATGCAGGTGTTCGATGCCGAGGGCCAGCGCCTGGCCCAGCTGGAGCAGGGTCTGCGATTCCCCAATCAGTTAGTCTACCTAGAGGGCAGGTTGTATCTGGCCAACACCAATCGGCATGAGATCAGCGTGTTCGAGTTGGAAGCCGATCGCTTGCAGCCCCGACCCGAGCAAGGCTTTCGCACCGATCCCCGCGGCGCCGAGCTCGGGCCTAACGTCTGGCCCAGCGCTTTGCTGCTGTCGGAGCAAGAAACCTGGGTAGTCAATTCCGATCGCGAGATGGCGCGGGGACTGGGGCTGAGGTTCAGCCCGAAGGGCAGGCTGCTCGGGCGCTTGGCGGCCCCGGCCGGGGCCGATATTTTTTCCCTGGTCCGCTTTGGCGATCAGGTATTGGCCAGCGATTACGCCCGCAACCGGATCTATCGATTCGACCTGGGCGGTGAGTTTCTGGGCGACTTCGACGCCGGCCCTATGGATCGGCGAATAGCGGACCTGGAGCGGCAGCGGGGCGAGTACCGCTGGTGGATGCACTGGCTGATCGGCCTGTTCGTGGTGGCCCTGGTGGCGGGGATTGCGCTGGGCGTAAGGCAAGAATTCGCGGGGCTGCCGGCGGCTCCACCGCCGATGGGGGCTGCGGACCCCAGCGCGATTCGGGCGCGGAACTCGATCCAATGGATCGAACCGACAGTCTCGGTTCAGCGCCAAGCTCGGGGCAACTGGGTCTTGTTTGGCTGCCTGGCGCTGCCGATCATTGTCGTGTTCTGGCTCAGGCGCGATGTATTTTCGTTACAGATTTGGCTTGCCTGCGGTCTTCTGCTGCTCCTGTGGGGCTGGTTCGCCTGGTTCCAGCAGGGCCTGGGCCGGCAGCGCATCGGCGTCGACGGGGGCCTGCTGATCCTGCGCGACGGCCGGGGGCGGTATGCGGAGGGCGAGGGCGCGCGCATCCGCTACGCCCCGGATCACCTGATGATTGATGGAGTCGCGGTCTGGCTGCGCACGCCGACTCCGGTGTTTCCCACCGCCAGTCTGGTAACGCAGGTCTATCCGCTGCTCAAGGAAGCCGAGTCGGTGAGCCCGCGGGAGATGCAGTGGTTGCGGATTAGGTCGCACCCCTACAAGAGCTTGGCCATCGCGCTTGGCGTAATGCTGGTCGCCGGCGCATTGCTATGGCGCTGAACAGCGGCGGTTCGTTGCCGACGCTGTTCCGGATTTTCGCGATGTGGTAGTTTCCTCTCGGAGGTGTACCGAATGAACAGACCGAATACCAAACGCTTGGCTTGGGCCCTTGGCCTGACCGCCACCCTTGCCCTGTCGCTGGCTCAGGCATCGAGTCCCTGGAGTTGGCTCAAAGATACCCCCGCCAGCCGCTTCACCGAGCAGGATTGGACCATGATGCGGGCGGCCCATGCCGAGGCGCTGGAACACGGTGCAGACGGGTCCGAGACCCGTTGGGAAAACCCGGAAACCGGCAATACCGGCAGCATCACGCCGCTCACCACGACAGAAGGCGAGAGCGGGACCTGTCGCGAAGCGCGAATCGTAAATCGTTCCGGGCAAGCCTCTGGGGACTCGACCTATCGTTTCTGCCGGCAGGAGGACGGGGCCTGGATGGTCCAGCGGCAACCGAGCGAAAGCGAACCCCAGGTCCGTCCGTCGTTGCTGGAGCAGGAGGAGCCGTGAGCAGAACGCCAGCGTTTATTCTCGCGGCTGCGGTGGTGCTGGGTCTAGGTTCGGCCCAACTCGCGGCCGAGGACATGAGCGCCGAAGAGTTTGCTGCCAAGGCCGGCTCCCTGGGCGACGCGGTCAACGCCTCCGGCAACGAATCCGCCGAGTGTCTGGAATTGAAAAGGCGTGCCGAAGAATTGGTCGGACGCCCCCAGCTTCGGCATACCGCGATGGAGGAATACCGGGCTGTTTGCCTGGGCGGTGGCAGCCCGATTCTGCCCACCGACAACTCGGCCCAGTTCGACGGTCCACCCAGGAACTGAGCCCGGCGCGGGCAGCGGGGTTGGTCCCGCATTGCCGCCTTCGCCCCTCCGACGCCTCCGTTGCTAAACCAACCGACCGAGATCGCCGCGGCAGCACTCGCCCTGTTTCTCGCCTACGGCTTGCGCGCCGTTACCGGCTTCGGCTCGGCCCTGGTGTCGGTGCCCCTGCTCAGCCTGTTCCTTCCGCTGCAACTGGTGGTGCCCTGGATCGTAGCGCTCGACGTGGCCGCCGCATTCCTGCTTACCGGTGCCAGCTGGCGCAAGCGGGAGGTGGATTGGGGCGAGATCCGCTGGCTGTTGCCGCCCGCTCTGCTGGGCATCCTGCTCGGCTTGGTACTATTGGTGGAACTGCCGCAACGGGCGCTGGCCCTGGGGCTGGGTGGGCTGATTATCCTGTTCGGCCTGCGCAGTCTGCTGGATTTGCATGGAGAGCGGCCGATTTCCCGCGGCTGGGCAGTGCCCGCGGGCGCGCTGGGGGGTGCCATAGGCTCTCTGTTCGCCACCGGCGGTCCGCCCTTCGTCATCTATCTCAGCCATCGTATCCGGAACAAGGTACACCTGCGTGCAACCCTGTCGGGGCTGTTCCTGATCGAGGGAGGCCTACGGCTGATCGCTTTCGTGGCAGCGGGTCTGCTGGCCCAGGAGGGGATGGTTCTGGCCCTGCTGTTGGGGGCACCGGTGATGGGGTTGGCCCTGTTTGCCGGCCATCATGTTCACCTCAGCATGAGCCAGCGACAGGTGTTTCGGCTGGTGGGCGTCCTGCTGGTGGTCAGCGGCTGCGCTTTGATATGGCGCTGGCTTTGAGCCCGGCGGCTTGCGCCAAAGGCGCGATACCGTATTATGGCAAGGGTCGGCAATTTCATAACAAGCGGTTCCAACCCTGACACCCGCGACCGGCCCAACGCGGCCTGGCACGGGTTCGGCGATGCCGAGGCAACCAGAGGAGACACTAAGCATGAGCAGTAACGAGGCCAGTGCGGCCCCGGCCCCGGGCGGGATCGGGCTTTGGGTCAAAGTCTTTATCGTCGTGGCATTGGTGATCGCAGGCTACGCCTACATCTGGTCCCTGGTGCACTCGGGATCCGGCCAAACGGCGACGGCCGGCGCCAAGCCGCAAGCGGTGATCTCGGTGCCGAAGGCCGGTCCCTCGCCGGCGCAAATCCCTGCCGAGCCGACCCCGGCGAGCAAAGCCCAGCCTGAGGCGCCGGGCAGTGTATCCTTCGGGCCCGGGGAGCCAACTGCGAACCGCGCTGCTTCGATGCCGACAGCGGCGACCCAGGCGCAAGGCGCCGCCTCAGACGCCGGAGCAACCACGGGGGCTCCTGGGGTAGTCGGATCGGAAGCGTTCCGAGAAACCTCGGCTGCTCCGGAATCGGCTGCGAAAGACCCGGTTCCCGCACCCGAGAGTTTGCCCGGTGCGCGCGCGGCTACGGCAACCCCAACCTCTGGTTCGGCAGCCGCTGGGACACAACCGGCCAGGGCTGCTGCTGAAGAACAGGTGCCGGAAACCCGCCCGACCACGAGCGCAGCGGCGATACCGCAAGCGGCTTCCGAGTCGGTGGCGACGCCGACCGTAGCCGATTCGAGCCCGGAAACCGACAGGGCCGTTGTCGAACCGGTTGCCGCAGCTTCAGATACCAGCGAGGCGCCAGCGGTTGGGCCCGCCGCCGAAGCCGAATCGGCCGCGCAGTCAACCCGCCGACCAATGGCGAGCGTACCTGCCGAATCAGGGGCGGTCGCCGCGCCTGGTGAAGGTTTCCGGGCGTATCACTACCGCCCCCGAGTACCGGACCTAATGCGCGAGTTCCAACAGCTGCGGGCCGAGGCGAGGGCGGAGCGCGCCGGCGGCGCTGGCTACGGACCCGGTTACGGTTATCCGGGTCCATACCCCGGTGCCGGTGGAGGCCGGGGCTATGGTCCGGCTTACTACGGCTACCCTTATGGCCCCCGGCCCGGCGTGCCGCCGACAGGTATTCCCGCTCGGGCGCCGCAGTAGGCTCCGGCAAGCGCACTGCGATCAGGGCTGCGGGCTCAGCAGTCGGGGCTTAATGATCCAGGAACTGGTATCCGGCGGCCAGACTGGGGTCGACCGAGCGGCCCTGGATCTGGCGCTGGAACTGGGCATTGCCTGCAGCGGCTGGTGCCCTAGGGGCCGGAAAGCGGCGGACGGGCCGCTGCCATCCAGCTACCCGCTGCGGGAAACCCTGAGCGCGGACTATTCCGAGCGCACCCGGCTCAATGTCCGCGACAGCGATGCCACCCTAATCCTCTGTGCTGGCCCGCTGAGCGGTGGCACCGCCTACACCGCGGAAATCGCCGCAAGTCTCGGTCGGCCGCTGCGGATCGTCGATCCGCGGCAGCGCGACGAACTGCAGGCGGTGCGCCAATGGCTGGTCGACGAACGGGTCGCGTGCCTGAACTTGGCTGGCCCCAGGGAGCAGGAGCAGCCCGGCATCTATTGGCTCGCGTATCGCTGGCTATTGGATTTGTTCGGCGCCGATGGCTGATTCGGCGAGCCTAGCTACCGAAATGCGGATTTGTTGCGTTTGCCGTTCGGGGCAGGGATCCCCTCCATTGGCGATCGCCTGGACCGATTGAAACCGCGGGTTCGGAAACGGCGTTTTCGAAAGGCGTGCCCCAAGGAACCAAGGATGGCCCGTATTGAGCATCTTTTCGGTCAGATTCGCGTTGGGGGAGAGACGCGCTTACCGAAGCAGCCCGCTACCCGCTAGGCCAGCCTAGCGACGAGCCGCTTCGTCTTGCGCCCTGTGTACCTTGTGTGTTCCGGCAAATCGGTCCTGTTCTCCGGACTCCGGCAAGTCGAGGCATGCTGGCACCGTTGAGTCACTCGTTTCTACCATAGTCGTCGGAAAAGCGCTTGATATCGTCCTCTCCCAGGTAGCTTCCGGTCTGGACCTCGATGATTTCGAGCGGAATTCGGCCAATGTTCTCGAGCCGGTGCTTGGTGCCTAAGGGAATATAGGTGGACTGGTCTTCCGTGAGGATGATTTCCCGGTCGTCCAGAGTGATCTTGGCCGTGCCCTTGATCACCACCCAGTGCTCGGCCCGGTGGTAATGCATCTGCAGGGAGAGTTTGGCGCCGGGATTGACCGCGATGCGCTTGGCCTTGTGGCGTAGGCCGGTATCGATACAGTCGTACCAGCCCCAGGGGCGGTAAACCTTGCGGTGGGCCTCGCTTTCCGGCCGTTTCAGTGCCTTGAGGCGCTCGGAGATCTGTTTGACGTCCTGTACCCGGTCCTTGGCGGCCACCATGATGGCGTCGTCGGTCTCCACCACCACCAGGTTTTCCAACCCAATCGCTGCCACCAGCCGGCTTTCCGAGTGGAGCAGGCTGTCGTGGGTGTCATAGGAGAGGACATCTCCATGCACCCGGTTGCCCTGTTCGTCCTTTGCCGACACCTCCCACAGCGATGACCAGGAGCCGACGTCGTTCCAACCCGCATCCAGGGGGATGACCACTGCCCGATCGGTCTTTTCCATTACCGCGTAGTCGATCGACTCGGCGGGGCAGGAGGCAAAGGCATCTTCGTCGATCCGCGTGAAGTCGAGGTCGGCCTCGGCCTGACCGCAAGCCTTGCTGCAGGCTTCGAAGATGTCCGGGCGGTACTTTTCCAGCTCCTCCAGGAAACGGCTCGCTTGGAACGCGAACATGCCGCTGTTCCAATAGTAATCCCCGGATGCGAGATATCTCTCCGCGGTTTCGAGGTCGGGCTTTTCAACGAAATTCCTTACCCGATAACCACTGCCTTGGCCGTCTCCCCGCTGGATATAGCCGTAGCCGGTCTCCGGTCCGGTAGGGACGATGCCGAAGGTGACGAGCGCACCTTCCGCCGCGGCTTGGGTGGCCTCCCGGATAGCGGCGGCCAGCGCTTCGCCATCGCTGATGACGTGGTCGGAGGGAAGAATCAACAGCACCGCATCCGGGTCTTGGACCGCTAGCGCCGCCATCGCCACCGCCGGGGCGGTATTGCGCCCAAACGGTTCCAGTATGATGGCCATCGGTTCGATTCCCAGTTGATGCAACTGGTCGGCGACCATGAACCGATGGTCCTGGTTGCAGATAACCATCGGGGCGGTCACGGCTTCGTCCTCGGGCAGCCGTGTCACCGTGTCCTGCAACAGGGTCTGCTCCGTTACCAGAGGCAGAAACTGTTTCGGATAATGGCTGCGGGACAGGGGCCACATTCGGGTGCCGGATCCACCGGATAGAACTACGGGTATGATTTTAGCGTTCATAGATAAAGCGGTCGGTTACGGAAAGCAGAAGACGCCAATGGCGCCCGCCAATTGTCCGCGAGTCGTCGGAGCCTGTCTAGGAGCCCGTCGCTGTGCAGATGATCCAATTCCGCAATCTGAACCGCGCCCAACCTTCAGACCGGCTCCTGTGCCGGTTTCTGGGGCAGCCTAGGGTGGCGAAGTTCTCTCGTTACCCGGCTGCGGCAGGCTATCGCAGCAGCGGGTCTGCACCGATCAGGAGGTCTTGTTCAGCCTGCAACAGCTGCCCTGCTGTGACGCCGAAATAGGTAGAATGCTTCTCTTCTTTTGATTCTCAGGGGGGGGTTCCCACGATGTCGACCTGCCATTGCGGCTCCGGCCGCCCGTTTGCCGAGTGCTGCCAGCCGATATTGCTCGACGAGCGCTTGCCCGCCACCGCCGAGGAGCTGATGCGGGCCCGCTACACTGCCTATGTGACCGACCGTATCGACTTCCTCGGCGCCAGCCTGCATCCGGAGCAGCGCCCCGAGTACGACGAAGTGGCCACCCGGCGCTGGGCTAGGCAGTCCGAATGGCTGAGGCTGGAGGTGGTGAGCAGCGAAGCCGGCGGGCCCGCGGACGAGCGGGGCAGCGTTGAGTTCGTGGCCAGCTACCGGGAAAAGGGGGCCGTGCATCACCACCACGAGGTGAGCGAATTCCGCAAGCTCGACGGCCGCTGGTACTTTACCGAGGGCCGCCTGGTGCCGCCGACGACCCAGCGCCGCGAGACCCCCAAGGTGGGCCGCAACGACCCCTGTCCCTGCGGCAGCGGCAAGAAATACAAGAAATGCTGCGGGAAATAGCGGAAGCAGCCTGCGAATACCGCATAGAAGCAAATGCGGATTGAAAGCGTTTCCCGTGCGGGCCAGGAGGGCCCGCCATTCCCTGCGCGCTGCGCCGCGCCGCGCCTTGGCCCATTGGGGCGGCCCTGGGCCCGAAACTATCCCCTGGTCCTCGTGGCGTACCGGCTTCTTCACGGCACGGTTGTTTTCTTCGCCGTTCTGTGACCGGGTTCCCGGCAATGGTGACAAAATGTCACGCGTTGTGCCGAATCTGTCAGGACTCGGGTGTGACAATTCTGTCACCGAAGCGGGTGGCGTGCCGGCCAGCGCTGGGAAACTGGCGGTTGGCGGCGGGGTATGGCAAGCAGGGAGCGCCCCGTGTTGTCAATGGGAATCGCTATCAAATACGAGAACTTATGGGGCAGATCGGACGCAACCAATCACCAGCGCAAACCGAGGGCGCATCCCTCGACCGCTACGATGGCACGAAGCCTGCTCAATGTTTTTCATAGAAGACAAGAACAGCTTTTAAGAAGCTTCCTGGACTCCGCGGCTCCCGAAGGGCGGGGAGGCTGTTAGGAAGGGGAGGCGGTTAGGAACTAGCTGTAAAGACCCGGGTCGTCTCGCCACTGGCGATGTATGTGGATGTTGTTTTGGAAAACTCACCGATTCAGGTTTCCGGAGAGGAGGTCTTCGGCATGAAATTCCCCAATACTGAGCGGTTCGTCGTCGACCTGGGGAGCGCCTGCGCGCCCGCTTTCGGGGCCGGCGTCCAGGCCGTTCAAGTAACCATCAACCCGATCAACTACCATACCGGTTTCCAGGGTGTCGACCCGGTGACCGGGGAGAACTTCGAGCTCAACACCTGTGGCGGCGGAAGCGAGATGTATTCCGGCGTGACCAACGAGGGTTTGTTCCGAAGGGCATTGCTCTAATGCCGTAAACCTAGGATTTTTTATCTTGAGCTGCGTAAGTGGGACACAGCCACCCAGGCCCTGTTCCCATGGCTTCCGCCACGACGGTACGGCTGGAAACCACATGCAAACAATAATTGAGGACGGTTTGAGACCACCACCTGCTCTCGAACCTGGCCTGGGCAACCCGTCCCGGAGGGAAAGCGCTTAGCGCCGGAGATTCCCGAGCAGCATTGGGGCAACTATGAAGAAGCTCCTCTGGAGCTACCAACCACCCTGAGAATAAGAGGAAACTAGGCATGTTACTCAGACTTTTGGTCGCTATCGGCCTGATCTTGCCCGCGCTGTCGGCGCAATCCGCCTGTCCCAACACCAATCTGGTGAGCGAACCGCCGGTGTTTAATTGGACCTACGACTCCGCCAACGACTACTACAGCGGCACCCTGGAGATGGGCGAGGTCACGCTTAACCTCGACGGCGGTACCCTGACCACCCGCGCTTACCGCCAGGAGGGGGGGAGCTACTCCATCCCCGGACCAACCCTGGGCATGGTCCCCGGTAATACCTATGTGCTCAAGTTCAAGAACACCCTGCCCTATGAGCCCCTGAGCCCGGACCACAACGTGTTCAAGGATCCGAACGTCACCAACCTGCACACCCATGGGCTGCACATCTCCGGCGAAACCCCGAGCGACGACGTGACCCGCTTCTTCGAGGGCGGCTTCGGCGGGGATTACGTCTACCAGATCCCGGCCGACCACATGGGGGGCAGCTACTGGTACCACGCTCACCACCATGGCTCTACCTTCCTCCAGGTGGCGAGCGGCGCCTTCGGCATGATCGTGATCGACGACAGCAACGACGGCATACCACCTAACGTGGCGGCGATGCAGGAGAAGCTGCTGCAGATCGTCTACCTGGACCCGAGCGTCGCCGGCACCGGCGGCGATACCCTGATCTCCGGCACCCTCGGTGCGGCCTGGACCATCAATGGCCAGACCAGCGGCAACCTCTGCCTGCCGCCGGATACCTGGCAGCACTGGCGCATCCTGGTGGCCGACGCGGACGCCAGGACCAAAACCCTGGAGATCGGGGCCGGCTGCGAGGTGGCGCTGATGGCCCGCGACGGCGTCTGGCGCACCCAGGTCCCCAAAGCGATTCCCTCCAATACCTTGAACCTCAGCGGGGCCTCGCGGGCGGACATCGCGATCCGCTGCAGCACCGATTCCAACGTCACGATTGAGAATCAGCCGATCGCCAGTATCTTCGTTGACGTTGAAGGTAGCGCTGACTTGGTCCCGCACCCTTATGCGCCGGACGGGGTATCCCCCTGGGATTCCTTCCGCCCCCAATACCTGCGCGACCTGCGGGGCGAGTCGGTGTCCAACTTCGAGACCGTCAACATGGGCGCCCGCACCGTCAACGGCGAAAAGTTCGACGCCGACATTCCCACCTTCACCACTATCGCCGACGGGGTGCAGGAGTGGCAGCTCAAGGGGGCGACCAACCACCCCTTCCATCTCCATGTCTACCACTTTCAGCCCCAGGAGAACTGCGGCGATTACGAAGCCGGGGAGTACTACGACACCATCGCCTCCTCCTGCACGGTGCGCTTCGATCTCAATCCGGCCACCACCACCGTGTTCGAGGGCATTACCATCTTCCATTGCCACATCCTGGATCACGAGGACCAGGGCGCCATGGGCTGGATGGACGTGATCGGCGGCGAGCCGGCGCCCGTCTATCCGGTGGGGGGCCTCTTCTCAGAGTATTACCCTTTGGATGTCACGCCCCCGGCCACCCCGCCGGCCGACCCCAGCGGACTGGCCGCGGTCGCCGTCTCCAGCAGCCAGATCGACCTCAGCTGGACCGACAACGCGGACGACGAAGACAGCTATGAAGTGGAACAGTCCAGCGACGGCACCAACTTCGCCCTGATCGCGGTGCTGGGGGCCAATGCCACCAGCCATTCCGCCACCGGCCTGAGCCCGGACACCACCTACTTCTACCGGGTCAGCGCCTCCAATACGGCGGGCACTTCGGGCTATTCCAATGTCGCCAGCGCCACCACTCTAAGCGACGGCGGCGGAACCGGGACCAGCGTGGAGGTGGGTGCCATCGTCGTCAGCACCAATAACGTAGGCGGCGGCTTCAAGATCGGCGTCGCCGACATCACGGTGGTGGACGACCGGGGCAACCCGGTAGCCGATGCCGTCGTCAGCGGCGATTTCACAGGCGATATCGACGAGACCATCACCGCCAGCCCGCCCACCGATGCCGCCGGCCTGACCACGGTCAGCAGCACCCAGTCGGTCAAGGGCAAGGTGACCCTGAGCTTCTGCGTGACCGCCATCAGCCATCCGGACCTGCAGGACTTCAGCGCGCCCCCGGGCACGGTCTGCGGTTCCCTGTAGTCCCTAAGCAACCCAAGAAAGCCGGCGTAACTGCCGGCTTTCTTGTTGGCGGACTGGGTCTGCTTTGTCACACTGTTTCCGGGGCGGAAAAGACGCGCTCAGCGCGGTGTCCCCGCACTCCACAAGCCTGGGCGCGCCTTTTTCGCCCCGTCCATTTGCTCAACGCCGAAACCGACAACGAAGTTCATCGCCGGATCGACCATCAGCATGACAGCGAAACTGTTTCTCATTGGATTGGCTCTCGCCGGAGCGTTCATCGCCGGCCAGCTCGCCGAGCGGCGCCTTGGGGGAGAACAGGACGCGGCGGAAACGGCCGCCCCGGCCGCCGAGGAGCACTTCACCTGTCCGATGCACCCCCATCTCCATGAGCCCCACGCGGGG
>CBDUCL010000062.1:0-13801 GCA_965365625.1 uncultured Chromatiales bacterium
CGCGGTGGCGACCCTTTCACCTCAACACTACCTGGATCTGGATCAATTTGATGATGCCCCGGTGCCCCATTCATATCTGGCGCGCTGTGAACCAGTTCATAGTCGGCTCGCCTGAACCGCGGCAAAGGATCCCGTGCGCGGGAAGAGCGCGTTCGAGCAAATAAAAAACCCCGCCTAGGGCGGGGTTTTGATGCTGGGTGCCAGGCACCCGGCCCGATTTATTCGGGTACGACGTTGGTCGCGCTCGGGCCTTTCTGGCCCTGCTCGACGCCGAAGGAAACGGTCTGTCCTTCGCTCAGGGACTTGAAGCCGGTGCCCTGAATGGCGCTGTGATGGACGAAAACGTCCTTGGAGCCATCGGAAGGAGTAATGAAGCCGAAGCCTTTTTCGTCACTGAACCACTTTACGGTACCTGTAGCCATTTCGGATATCTCTTTATCTCTATTGGGTGAAATTGAACGTGGGTGTATGCAGGAGTGTGTCTAGTACTTACGGAAGAGTCTGCCACGAACTGCGAGAGGGAACTGCCGAATTAACTACAAGAACACTGCATGGGTCGTAGTCTATACGAATACTTCAGTGATAAGCAACGGTTTTTTTCTGTCTGAATATAAATGTGTCCGAATATTACCGAACCACCCCTGAGGGGAGGAAATTCGCGCTCGGGCTTGATTCAGGTCAATTCGTCTATCTGGAATCCGGGCGGCTTCCCGGTATAGTCGTAACTCCTGATGTCGGTGATAAGAAGGCGCCTTTGCGGCGCTCGCCGAGGCATCTCGAGCCCCCTGGCAGACAAGCAGTAGCAGCGCTCCGGGTACGCCCGCGACTGATGACTCGGTCCACGCATCGCTGTCGGACAACCACGCGATTCGATTTCAACGGGAGACCGGTAATGGAAAAACTGTTCAATCGCCTGCTCTGCGCAGCCCTGCTAACGCTTCCGACCGCCTTTTCGGTCCAGGCGGCGGGAGAGACTCCATCGCTTCACCATGTGCCCCCGGAGTCCTGCAAGCAGTGCCACGAAGAGATCTACATGCAATGGTCCAGCTCCATGCATGCCAACAGCTCGGCCCTCAAAGACCCCATCCACGGCGCCTTTTACCGCAACGTAATGGGTGATCCCACCGAGGAAGGGTTGCGCAAGAACGGCAAGTACCCGGTCTGCCTCAAGTGCCATGCCCCGGTTGCGGCGATCGAGGGCAAAACCAAACTGGATGCGGCACCCGCCTACGCCAACGGTATCAGCTGCGTCACCTGTCACAGCTTCTCCGCCTTCAAGGGCAACGACAGCCCCGAGGGCAAGCCTTGGTACGGCATCGATGCCTACGAAATAGACAGCGAAAAGCTGCACGGACCCAGCGGCATTACCTACACCACCGAGCGGGTACCGGAAGACGCCAAATGGCCGACCCCGGTGCATCACCCGGTACCGCTCCAGGGCAATTCGGTGGCCCTGTTCAAGAGCAACCAGATCTGCATGGGATGCCATGAGAAGCGCAGCAACGCCCATGGTGCCCCGCTTTGCGTGACCGGTGCCGAGTACCGCGAGGGCAATAACTTCGTCGCCTGTCAGGCCTGTCACATGAGCATCGTCACATTGCCGAAAATGAAGGACGGCCAGCTGGTGCCGGGCGAGTTCGTCAGCGTGGCGGACCACACCATGGCCGGTGGCCACGACGGCAAAATGATCACCCGCGGTCTGGCCATGGAGATGGAAGTAGAGCCGAAGGGTAAGACGCTGCGGGCTACGATCACGCTGCGCAACCGGCTGCCCCATGCCTATCCCACGGGCGCGCCGTTCCGCAACTTCTACGTCAAAGTCCGGGCCTACGACAAGGACGGCAAGGAGCTGTGGAAGAACTACGTGGTGCACCCGATCAAAGACGACCCCCAGGCCGCCTTCTGGTACACCCTGGGCGATGCGCAGGGAAAGCCGACGCTGCCGCCGAAGGCGACCCAGGTGCTGGCCGATACCCGCCTGGCGCCCAACGAAACCCGCGTCCTCAAGTACGATATCCCGCAGCTCGAAGGCTTGGCGATCTTGCGCGCTGAGGCCCTGTACGATCTGATGCTGCCGCCGATCAAGGCGAAGATGAAGGGCAAACTGCCGGACGAGCTGCTGCAGTCCAAACTGGCGGCATCGGCCGAACTGCGCTTCTAATCCAAGCGGGCGCAGCAGGGAGCGGTCGCCGTGGGTCAGTGGCAGAGCATTCTTCGGGGGGCCGCCCTTGGCGGCGGTGCCCTGTTGCTGCTGGCCACTGGCTTGGCGCCGGCCGCCGAAGTGGATCTGTCCGACTGGGACTGGAGCGCGGTGGAGGCCGAGGACAGCGGGCCGATCACCAGCAACCCGGTGACCCGGCGGGTATTGCAGTCGGTGCGCCCGACCCCGGAAGCGGTTACCCGGCCGGACCTGGCCGCCAGCCCCCACCGGGCGGCCGAGCTGTTCGTGGAGATGCCGGCCTTTCTGGTCATTCCCAGCGTCCGCGACGCCGAACTCTATCCCTGCTCCAGCTGCCATCAATGGACGCCGGGCAACCCGGAGCCGCGGCCGCTGAAGAAGCCCCACGACAATTTCGAGCTGCAGCACGGCCTGCACGGCAAGGGCCGGTTCTGGTGTTCTACCTGTCATGATATGGAGGGCAGCCGTACCCTGAAGACGCTGGAAGGGGTACCGCTCGGTTTCGGTGAGGCCTATCTGCTGTGCAGCCAGTGCCACGTCAATCAGGCCCGGGACTGGGCCTACGGCGCCCATGGCAAACGACTCGAGGACTGGCGCGGCACTCGGCGAGTCTACGATTGTACCGCCTGCCATTACCAGCACAGCCCGGCCTGGAGCCCGCGCCAGGCCAAGACCGGTCCGTCGGTGCGTCAGGGTCTGGAGCGGCCGACGCATTGGGTGCCGAAAAGCGAGCGTGCCACGCGTGTCTTCGAGCACCAGCCGCCTTGGAAGCGGGGCGCGCAGGAGGGAGGATCATGAGTCGGGACTCGGACCGGCCCGCGCAACTGGCGCGCCGTCGCTTTCTCAAGCGCCTGGCCGCAGGCGGGGCCGCCGCCGGGGCCGCTGCCAGCGCCCCCGCCTGGGGTGGCAGCAGCCTGGCGGATGCCTTCGCGGATTTCTTTCAGGACCACTACCAGCGCATGTCCCCCGAGGAGGTGCGCGAAGTCCTGGCCCGCATCGAGCGCAAAGCCAAGCGCCGCTATGGCGTTGAAATCCGCTGCAAGGACACGCCTGCCGTGCCGGGAGTGGTGTTCGGCTATGCGCTGAACATCTCCAAGTGCCGGGGCTACCGGGACTGCGTGCATGCCTGCGTGCAGGAAAACAATCTGAGCCGCGACACCCAGTACATAAGGGTGATCGAGATGCCCAAGGGCAGCCTGGATCTAAACCAGGGCGATCATTACTACGCCGCCGACCTGGTACCTCGGGAGGGCCATTACTATCTGCCCATGCAATGCATGCAGTGCGACAACCCGCCCTGTGTCAAGGCCTGTCCGATCGAGGCCACCTGGCGCGAGCCGGACGGGGTGGTGGTGGTGGACTACGACTGGTGCTTCGGCTGCCGCTATTGCATGGCCGCCTGTCCCTACCAGGCGCGCCACTTTAATTGGGCTCGGCCGCTGCTGGCTCCCGACGAGATCAACCCGGACACCCACTATCTGGGCAACCGCCCGCGCCCGCGGGGGGTGGTGGAGAAATGCCATTTCTGTCTGCAGCGCACCCGAGCGGGTCGCCAGCCGGCCTGTCAGGAGGCCTGCCCCACCGGGGCCCGCATCTTCGGCAACTTGCTCGATCCAGACAGCGAGATCCGCTATGTGCTGGAGCACAAAGCGGTGTTCCGACTGAAAGAGGATCTCGGCACCGAGCCCAAATTCTGGTACTTCCGCGATGCCTAGCCAGCCTCAGACCCAAGCGGAAGCGGAACTGAGGCCCAGGGGCTTACTCCTGCTGCTGCGCTTTTTCGGCGACTGCCTGGCCCAGCTGTTCAAGGGTAGCTGGGGCTACTGGTTGTGGTTGGTCTTTCTGCTGGCCCTGATCGGTTGGGGCGGTTGGTTTTACCTGCGCCAGCTCGAAGAGGGGCTGGTGGTCACCCACATGAGCAATCAGGTCTCTTGGGGCTTTTATATCGCCAACTTTACCTTTCTCGTGGGGGTTGCGGCGGCGGCAGTGATGCTCGCAATTCCGGCCTATATCTTCAACCGCCGCGACATCAAGGACGTGGTGCTGATGGGCGATACCATGGCGGTGGCTGCCGTAACCATGGCAATCCTGTTCGTGCTCGCCGACCTTGGCCGGCCGGATCGCATCTGGCACTTGATCCCCGGCATCGGGCGCTTCAACTTTCCCCAGTCCCTGCTGGCCTGGGATGTGGTGGTGCTCAACGGCTACCTGCTACTGAATTTCGGCATCTCTTTCTATGTCATCTATTGCCACTACCGCAACTGCCACCCGCGAACCAATCTCTATTTTCCGTTCGTGATTCTGGCCATTTTCTGGGCCATTTCCATCCACACGGTCACCGCGTTTCTGTATGCGGCCAACAGCGGGCGACCGTTCTGGGTGCATCCGCTGCTGGCGCCGCGCTTTATCGCCTCCGCGTTCTGCTCCGGGCCGGCGCTGATGATCCTCGGCTTGCAACTGGTGCGGCGCTTCGGCGGCTACCCCATCCGTCAGAGCGTGATCGACCACCTGGCCCTGGTGATGGCGTTCGCCCTGCAGATCACCTTGTTCTTCATCGGCGTGGAGCTGTTTACCGAGTTCTACAACGAGGGCCACCACGCCGCCTCCATCCGCTACCTGTTCTTCGGCCTCGGCGATCATGACGCCCTAGTGCCTTGGATCTGGACCGCGTTGACCCTGTTGGCGATCGCCACCCTGATCGGCAGTATCCACACCCTGCGGCGCAACCCGCTGCTGATGAATCTGGCCTGCGTGCTGACCATCGTCGGGGTCTGGATCGAAAAGGGTATGGGGATGGTGGTGCCGGCCTATGTGCCGACCCCGATCGGCGAGATCTACGAATATACCCCGAGTCTGGCGGAGATTGCGGTGAGCGCCGGCATCTGGGGGATCGGGCTGTTGCTGTTCACCCTGTTGGCCAAGGCCGCCCTGCCCATCGAATGCGGCCAGCTGCGCCGCCCCGGGGTGCGCCCGGAGGAGACCATTTGCAGCCTGCTGGGGAGTACCGGGCGCTCCGGCTGAGCGCAGTTGTTCAGCGAGAAAAAGCCGGGGTCCGCGGCCTTTCGAGGGGCATCCCGTGCAGCACCAAACTACTCGTCCGCGATGCGCCTCAGGTTGGGCGTATCGATCAGAAAGATATTCGGGCTGGTTTCCACCAGCAGGCTCTTGCGCTTAAGCTCCGCCACAATGCGGCTGGTGGTTTCGGTGGTGATGCCGAGCATGGCCCCCATGTCCTCGCGGCTGAACAGCTCGCAGCGGCTGGTCTCGGGGTTGCTCAGTCGGATGATCAGGCGCGCCACCCGATGCTTGGCGGCGCCGGTGGACAATTCGGTGAGCCAGGAGTCGGCCTCGGCCAGGGCCCGCTGCCAGCGCTTCATCAGTTCCTGGTGCAGGGCCGGGTTGTCGTTACTGAGCTGGCGAACCACCGCCGCCGGGTAGCGGCAGACCTGGGTCGTGTGCAGCACGATTGCGTGATGCTGGTAGGTCGGCTCCACCAGGCACTCCAGCCCTAGCACGTCTGTACTGCGGGCCAGGCGCACGATGCGCTGGCCCCCGTCCGGCAGGTATTGCACCAGCTTCAAGATTCCGGTCCGCACGGTAAACATGAAATCGCTCGGGTCGCCGGTGCGGTAGAGCAGGGCGCCGGGGGGTAGGGTGAACTGATCGATGGGGTCGTGGATATGCTCGAAATCCGCCTCTTCCAGGCCCGCGAACAATGCCGACTTACGCAGGGCGCAATGGCGGCAGTCGGCCTCTCCGGACCAGGCTTCCTTCAGGGTCACGGACTTCATAACGCAGCCCCTATACAGCTGGGGGCGGGGCTCGGGCCCGGCCCTTGGGACACGGTATTGTACTGCATGCCGTTTTCTCCGCCTCCCCCGGCGAACAAATAAGCAACGAGTGGCCGATTCCTATCGGCTCTATTATGGTGCATATCATCCCACAATCTCCGGCGGACCTCTACCTGACGGGTGGAGTATCAGGATTGGGGGATCGGCAGGTTGAACGGGCGGCTGCCGGCAGGTTAGCGTTTCCCTCTCCATGCCCCTGTACTACACTCAGGGCGCACGGGCGGGTCCGAGGCGCAGCCTGAGCGTGCTGTGGGGATTCGCCCCGTCGTGCGGATCGGTGGGCAGAAACGCCTTAATCGGAGCATCGCATCCCGGTAGGCCGCTCATGACCCGCGCCAACCGGGTGACCGGCGGGAGCGGCTTGATCACAGGGGGGGCGGCATGGGCTTTTTTAGCAATATCAAGAACTTCGTTACCGGGGGAGGGGCCAGCGTTGGGCTGCAGATCGAGCAGCCGGAGCGTGACCGCTCGTTTCGGGCGACCATCACCGCCGAGACTGCGGAAGCCCCTTGCAGCCTCAACCGGGTGTACCTGCTGGTGCGGGCCAGCGAGCAGGTGGAGATCCCGGACGTGGAGGTGGCCAAGCGCGTCGGGAGCGCGCTGGAGGCGCGCCGGCAGACGGTCCGCCACGAGGAGACCACCTACGAAAAAGAGATCGAGGTGGCCTCGGCGATGGAACTGCAACCGGAGCAAAGCTACAGCTGGGAGGTCGAGCTGAGCCTGCCGGCCGACGTCCTTCCCAGCTATGCCGGCAAGCGCGCACGCCACCAGTGGAAGTTGTTGGCGGGCTTGGACATGCGCGGCAACGACCCGGATTCTGGTTGGGTGCTGGTGACGATAGCCTGACTTTCATCCGCAGCCGTCAGCGGGTGGCGACCGGCGCGATCGAAACCGGGGTACCCACCCGGTGCTGAGTCGCCACACAATGGCGGCCGATACCGCCCGCAGTTCCAGGTCGGCTCGGCTTTCAGGCTGAATCGCGGGCTGCTGAATTCTTCCACCGGTATTCCGAGGAATCCATTATGCCAACCCCTACCGAGGCGCTCGGCAGCCAGCCGGATCCGCCTGCGCCGGTTTCCCTGTGGGAGGCATTCCGCTATTGGCTCAAGCTCGGTTTCGTCAGTTTCGGCGGGCCGGCGGGGCAAATCTCCATGATGCACACCGAGCTGGTGGAGCGGCGGCGTTGGATCAGTGAGCACCGCTTTCTGCATGCACTGAACTACACCATGGTGCTGCCCGGGCCCGAGGCCCAGCAACTGGCCACCTATATGGGCTGGCTTATGCACGGGACCTTGGGTGGGATTATGGCGGGCGTCCTGTTCGTGCTGCCGTCGCTGGGGATCCTGGTAGGGCTGACCTGGGTCTATCTGGTCTATGGCGACCTGCCGGTGGTGGCGGGCATCCTCTATGGAATCAAGCCGGCGGTGACCGCCATCGTGGTGTTCGCGGCCTATCGGATCGGGTCCCGGGCGCTGCGCAACGGGGTTCTTTGGGCGATTGCTGCGGCCGCTTTCGTGGCCATTTTCGCGCTGCAAGTCCCGTTTCCCTACATCGTGCTGCTGGCGGCGGCGATCGGCTTCGTCGGCGGGCGCATTGCGCCGAACAAATTTCGAGCCGGGGGTGGTGGCGATGACGGGTCCGAAAAGTCGTTCGGTCCGGCGCTGATCGACGACCACAGCCCGCCACCGGCCTGGGCCCGCTTCAGCTGGCGCGCCACCCTGGTGCATTCCGGGGTCGGGCTGGCCATCTGGGGACTGGTAGAAGGGGGATTATTTCTGGCCTTTGGCTGGCAGGGCCCGCTGACCCAGATGGGCTGGTTCTTTACCAAGGCGGCTTTGGTGACTTTCGGCGGCGCTTATGCGGTGCTGCCCTATGTCTATCAGGGCGGGGTCGAGCAATACGGCTGGTTGACCGGCACCCAGATGATCGACGGCCTGGCCCTGGGCGAGACCACGCCGGGCCCCTTGATTATGGTGGTGGCCTTCGTCGGATTCGTAGGCGGCTGGGTCAAGGAGGTGTTCGGTCCCGATCACTTGGCCCTGGCCGGCATCGCCGGCGCCAGCGTAGCCACCCTGTTCACCTTCCTGCCCTCGTTCCTGTTCATCCTGGTGGGCGCCCCGGCGGTGGAGGCGACTCGGCACGACATCAAGTTCACGGCGCCTCTGACCGCCATTACGGCGGCGGTGGTCGGCGTTATTATCAATTTGGCGGTGTTCTTCGCTGGGCACGTCCTATGGCCGGAGGCGAGCGCGGAGGCGCCCCTGTCCGGGCGCTTCGAGTGGTTCGCGCTGCTGATCGCGCTGGCAGCCTTCTTCGCCCTCTGGCGCCTGCAGTGGGGGATTATCGCGGTGATTGCTGCCTGTGCTGCGACCGGTCTCGGCTATTCGCTACTGACTTGAGATCGCCGGGGCTTGCCCCGCTCGCCTGAGGGGGTCTATTCGTCACAATTTTCCACGCAGTAGCGCAGGGTCTCTACCTGGCCGCCACAACCGATGTAGCAGGCCTTGAAACTCTCCTGGCAGCCACATTCACTGTCACAGCGAAGCGCCCGGAAGCGGTCGGTCTCCTCGGACAGGCTCGGCTTGTCCGGGGCCTCGGGCTTCTGATTCAGGGGGCCGCCGGTGCCGTAGTAGTCTTTGCGCAGGCGGTCGCGCTGGTCGTCCAGGCGATCCTCTTCCGCGCAGGCCTTTGGCTCGCGCTGGCGGCAACGCTGCTTGGCCCGGTCGTGGGCGTCGTCGAGTTCAGCCTTCAGCTCGCGATATTCCTGGTACTCGCGGTCGTACAGGGCCTGCTCGGCGCCGTAGGTCTCTATCTCGGCGGCGTAGACTTCGAGAGCTCGGCTGTAGGCCTCCTTGGCCTCTACATCCGCCTCCCGCGCGCAACTGGAATAGGCGCGGCTGCAGTCCAGATGGCAACCGCTGCGCTGAGTCTCGCAGCCGCGAATACACTCTTGGCCGACCGGGTCCAGCGGCGGCGAATAGTGGTCCCGCAATTCGTACACCGGCCCGCAGCCGCCGAGGCCGAGGAGTAGGAAAGGCAGGGTGAGCAATCGTAGGGTCTGCATGGATGCGCTACCTCGGTGGCTGCCTTGGCACCGCCCTCGGTGGTACCATCGCGCAGCAAAGACCGCAATTATGCCGGATTTCGCCACGCCGTCCCAAGACCCAGGCGCCAACGCCCAGAATCGACCATGCCCCTGATCAGCCTGCGCAATATTCAACTCAGCTTCGGCGGACCGCCGTTGCTGGACCATCTCGATTTGACCTTGGAGCCTGGTGATCGAGCCTGCCTGCTGGGGCGCAACGGGGCTGGCAAGTCGACCCTGATGCAGGTGATCGCCGGCGAGATCCAACCCGAGAACGGCGACCGGGTGCTCGGACAGGGGGTGCGCATCGCGCGCCTGGTGCAGGAGGTGCCGGAGCGCATGGAGGGCCGGGTGTTCGACCTGGTGGCCGACGGGCTGGGAGCGGTGGGCGAGCTGGTCAAAGACTACCATCGCCTAAGCGTCCAGCTCCAGGCTGGCAGCGACGAGGCCCTGCTGACCCGACTGGCCCGGGTGCAGCACGAGCTGGAGGCGGCGGACGGCTGGAGCACCGAGCAGCGGGTGGAGACGGTGATCTCCCGCCTTTCCCTGCCGGGCGAGGCCGAGTTCAGCCAGCTTTCCGGCGGTCTCAAGCGGCGGGTGCTGCTGGCCCGGGCCCTGGTCATCGAGCCCGACCTTTTGCTGTTGGACGAGCCCACCAACCACCTGGACATCGATTCCATCGCCTGGCTGGAAGATTTCCTGCTCGGCTACCCGGGTGCCCTGCTGTTCGTCACCCATGATCGGATGTTCCTGCAGCGCCTGGCGACCCGCATCCTGGAGCTGGACCGGGGGCGGCTGCGCGACTGGCCCGGGGACTACCAGAATTACCTGCGCCGGCGCGAGGAGATGCTCAATGCGGAGGCGAAGGAACAGGCCCGCTTCGACAAGCGGCTGGCCCAGGAGGAGGTCTGGATTCGCCAGGGCATCAAGGCTCGGCGCACCCGCAACGAGGGGCGGGTGCGGGCCCTGAAGTCGATGCGCGAGGCGCGTCGCCGGCGCCGCGAGCAGTTGGGTAAGGCCAACCTGCAGCTGCACACCGGGGAGCAGTCCGGCAAGTTGGTGGCGCAGGCCGAGGACATCGCCTATAGCTGGGACGGCCACCCCATCGTGCGCGGGTTTTCCACCACGATCGTGCGCGGTGACCGTATCGGCGTAATCGGCCCCAATGGCGTGGGCAAGACCACCCTGCTCAACCTCCTGCTTGGGCGCCTGCGGCCCGAGCAGGGCCGGGTGAAGTTGGGCACCCGCCTGGAGATCGCCTATTTCGATCAGATGCGCTCCCAGCTCGACGAGGAAAAGAGCGTTCAGGACAACGTCGGCGAGGGCAGCGACCAGGTCGAGATCAATGGCCGGAAGAAACACATCATCGGCTACCTGCAGGACTTTCTGTTTTCCCCCGACCGGGCCCGAACTCCCGTCAAGGCCCTGTCCGGCGGGGAGCGCAATCGCTTGCTGCTGGCGCGCCTGTTCACCCGCCCGGCCAATGTCCTGGTGCTGGACGAGCCCACCAACGACCTCGACGTAGAGACCTTGGAACTGCTGGAAGAACTATTGCTCGACTACAGCGGCACCCTGCTGTTGGTGAGCCACGACCGCGCCTTCCTCAACAATGTGGTCACCAGCTGCCTGGTGTTCGAGGGTGAGGGGCGGGTCGCCGAGTACGTCGGCGGCTATGATGACTGGCTGCGCCAGCGCGCCCCGAAGCCGGCTGCGCCTGCCCCGAAACCCGCCAAGCCCAGCCAGCCCAAGCCCGCGGCCGCCCCCAAACCCAGGCCGGCCAAACTGAGCTACAAGGACCAGCGCGAGCTGGAAGCCCTGCCGGCCCGCATCGAGGCCCTCGAGGGTGAGCAGGAGGCACTGCACTCGGCCATGGCCGAACCCGCCTTCTACCAGCAGGGCAAGGCCGAAATCGCCGCTGCCAAGCAGCGGATGGAGGCACTGGAGACCGAACTGAGCGAGGCCTACCGGCGCTGGGAGATCCTGGAGGGGATGCAAGGATAAGATGGTTGCCGGCCGCTCCCGGCGGCTTGCCGAGGCCGTGCCAGCGGTAGGTGCCGGCCAAAAAATAACCTAGGGGAAGTTGGGGGTGGGGCCGCGCCCCTATTATTGTGTACGGAGTGTCCGCCAATCATGACTCAGGTCGTTTGCCAGTACTGCAAGGCAACCTATCCGTCGTTTCAGCCGCGATGCGACGAATGCGGAGCCCCCATTTCGCTCGCGCATGGCCAAGGGGCAGGCGCGGCGTTGGCCGGTGCCGTGCGAAGACCAAGGACCTGGCTCAAGCTCGGCGGTGCCACCTCAGCCTTGGTCTTGGCGTTCGCGGTCTGGGTGATGGTAGACCGAGGCCAAGTACCCGCCGGCACCGATGCTGCCGCGGTCCCGGGGCCAGCAGCGCCGGAAAGCGTTGTTCCCACCGGCGCCGGTAAACGGCAATCGCCGGTGAGTGTCCTGCTGCCGGCTCACCCAGGGGCCCCGGTCGTGCCAACGGGCGCGCCGGCCCCGCACCAGGCCGGCAACGAACTGCATGCGGTTGATCCGAGCTTCCGAGACTATTACCAACGCGCCTTGCTCGCCGACCGCCTGGGGGCGTTGTTCCCGTTTCGCATCATGTTGAACGAATACTATATGGTCACCGGAAGATTCCCGAGGGACGAGCAAGAGTTCATAGCCGAGTTCGGCGAAGGGTCGCTGGCGGCGGACGAAGATTTTGCGCGCCTGTCAGTGCTCGAGAATGGCGGGATTCGGGCGGACTTGGCGCCTCCGTTCGAGGCCGGGGCCTATGTCTCCCTGGTGCCGGAGGTCTCCAAGCGGGGCTCCATGATCAAGTGGCAGTGCGCCACCAACCTTCCGCAGTCGGCATTGGGGCCCCGCAGCGCAGCGCCTTGCGAGTCGGTGGGTGGCGCAGAAGCGCCTATTGGGGGAGACGAATAGCCTCCCCCGGAGGCGGCTCCGCAATCGGGCCGCCTCGAGGAGGCGATAACGCTCGCCCCCGCCCCTTGCGGGAGCGCTTTCAGTCGTGGCTGGTTACCGATAGGTCCCAAATCGCCGGGGAATGGAACAGCCGGGCGAGCTGCAATTCGCGCTCGATTTCAATCTCGCGAGGGAGGTGATCACCGAAGCGCGTGAATAGCTCCTCCTGGTCGTTGGTTTCCTTGCGCGCGGCCTCCCGCTCGATATTCATAATGGAGTAGAAATTCTCCTTACCAAAATCGAGCCCCTCCCAGTTGAAGGCGTGGTAGTCGGGTATCCATCCCAACGGGCTCTCCACCGCGACGCCATTGTTGTTGCAGCGCTTCACGATCCACTCCAGCACCCGCATGTTTTCCCCGAACCCGGGCCAGATGAAGCGTCCGTGGTCGTCCTTGCGAAACCAGTTGACACGGAAAATGCGCGGCGGCGTCGCCACGTTTCGGCGGCCGATGCGCAGCCAGTGCCGCCAATAGTCCGCCATGTTGTAGCCGCAGAAGGGCAGCATCGCCATCGGATCACGGCGCATCGCCGCCTGCCCGATCGAGGCGGCGGTCGCCTCCGAGCCCATGGTGGCAGCCATGTAGACACCGTGCTCCCAATTGTAGCTCTGGAACGCCAGCGGAAAGTGCTTGCTCACCCGCCCGCCGAACAGGAAAGCGCTGATCGGCACCCCGGCGGGGTTCTCCCACTCCGGGTCGATCGAGGGGCAGGCCGCTGCGGGCGCGGTAAAGCGCGCGTTCGGGTGCGCGGCCTGGCGGCCGCATCCGGGCGACCAGTCCTCTCCCTTCCAGTCGATGAGGTGCTCGGGCGGCTCCTCGGTCAACCCCTCCCACCAGACGTCGCCGTCGTCGGTCAAGGCACAATTGGTGAAGATGCAGTTCTCCCGCAACGCCGCCAGGGCATTGGGATTGGAGTCCTGGTTGGTTCCCGGCGCCACCCCAAACAGGCCGTATTCCGGATTGATCGCGTAAAATCGTCCATCCCTGGGATTGGGCTTGATCCAGGCGATGTCGTCGCCGATGGTCGTCACTTTCCAGCCATCGAAGCCCTTCGGCGGGATCATCATCGCGAAGTTGGTCTTGCCGCAGGCGCTCGGAAAGGCTGCCGCGACGTACATCTTCTGGTGCTCCGGCGACTCCACCCCGAGAATGAGCATGTGCTCGGCGAGCCAACCTTCGTCCCGAGCCATCACCGAAGCGATGCGCAGGGCGAAACACTTCTTGCCGAGCAAGGCGTTGCCGCCGTAACCGCTGCCGTAGGACCAGATCTCCCGGGTCTCGGGGAAATGACAGATGTACTTGTCGCCTATGCTGGATGCGCATGGCCAGGGGACATCTTGCTCGCCGGGTGCCAGGGGCGCACCCACCGAGTGCACACAAGGCACGAAATCTCCGTGGTCGCCCAGCACGTCCAGTACTTTCTGGCCCATGCGCGTCATGATGCGCATATTGACGGCCACGTAGGGTGAATCCGAGATCTCGACCCCGATATGGGCGATGGGAGAACCCAGGGGGCCCATGCTGAAGGGAATCACGTACAGCGTGCGGCCTCGCATGCAGTCCTTGAAAAGCCCCGTCAACAGGGCCTTGGTCTTACGTGGTTCCATCCAGTGATTAGTGGGTCCGGCGTCCTCTTCCCGTGCCGAGCAGATAAAGGTGCGGTCCTCGACACGCGCCACGTCGCTCGGGTGGGAGCGAGCGAGAAAGCTGTTGGGGC
>CBDUCL010000063.1:0-13764 GCA_965365625.1 uncultured Chromatiales bacterium
CGCGCACCCTCGCGGTCGATCTTGTTCACCGCCACAATCGGCCGCAGCCCGTGGGCGAATGCCTTCTGGGTGACGAAGCGAGTCTGGGGCATGGGCCCTTCCACCGCATCCACCAGCAGCAATACCGAGTCCACCATCGACAACACCCGCTCCACCTCGCCGCCGAAATCGGCGTGCCCGGGGGTATCGACGATACTGATCCGGTAATCGCTCCAACGGATGGCAGTGTTCTTGGACAGAATGGTGATGCCGCGCTCCTTCTCCAGCTCGTTGGAGTCCATCACCCGTTCGACCGGGCCGAACCGCTCGCCCAGGGTGCCGGACTGCTGCAGGAGCTGGTCCACCAGGGTGGTCTTGCCGTGGTCGACGTGGGCGATAATGGCGATATTGCGAATTTGTTGAATCATCTGGGGAAATGGCCTGGGAGGGGGCAAGGGGCGCCGGAAAAGCTCTCCATTATATACTAATTTGCCGGTCGGCATCGGACTTCTCGCTCCGCCGACCCAGGGTCCCGCGCGCCGCGCGCAGACCACGCTGAGGCGGGGCGAATCAATCCCACGGACGCAGATTCGCGAAGATATCCACAGGCGACTGTGGATAACTCTGTGCACGAATAGCGCGCCAGGTATCCGGGGCATTAGTCGACGGCCCCAGGAGGCTCCACCGCGACGCCCCTGAAGAACGGAATAATGCGGGGGGAGTTACGTTCGGTTGCTATCGGGAGGACGAAGTAGAGCCCAAAGTTCCTGCCCCCGGAAGAAAAACCGAGAAAAATCGGTAGCCTGTGCACAGATGGGGAGCTTGGAAGGCGATTATGGACCTGGCGCCGAAGTTCCGACAGGTTCCAATGCGGGCGAAAAGTGGCCGAAAAGCCCTGGACCCGAGCCGCCAACGGCGCTTACACTGCGCACGGGCTGGCGAAACCAACGGCACCCGGGACCAGCCGGGACCGGTCCGGCATCGATATTAAAATATACTGATAATTCAATTCGCTACCCTGCCACGCAAGGGTTGCACTTTGATCCGAAAAGCTCCACGATAGGCTGCTCCCAGGAGTAGCTGAAGAGAGGCCTTAATGGCCCGAATCGGCGCCGCATTCGAAAACCTGGTTTTCGATCGGGGCCATGTTCAGCCGCGCAGGCGGCTGGAGATGGCGGGGCATCCCGCCCCGCAAGGAAAACGCCGAAGCGTCGGGCGTTTCCTTACCCGGATCAGCGCGAACAGCGCCAAGGCCGGCGGAAGCGCCGAACGGCCAGATGATCCCAGGCCACCACCAAAGGCAAAGAAGTAGCCATGAACGCCCAACATCTCGATCCGGTCCGCGAACACCTCTCTTCCCGCATCATTGGCCAGCAACGCTTCATCGACAGTATGCTGATCTGTCTGCTCAGCGGCGGCCACTTGCTGGTGGAAGGTATGCCGGGACTGGCCAAGACCACCGCCGTCAAGTCCCTGGCGGACGCCATCGAAGGCGATTTCCACCGCGTCCAGTTCACCCCCGACCTGCTGCCATCGGACCTGATCGGCACCGATATCTACCGCCACGAGAAGGGGGAGTTCGAGTTTCGTCCCGGGCCCCTGTTCCACAACGTGCTGCTCGCCGACGAGGTCAACCGCGCCCCGGCCAAGGTGCAGTCGGCCCTGCTCGAGGCGATGGGGGAACACCAGATCACGGTCGGCCAACGCACCTACCCCTTGCCGCACCTGTTCATGGTGCTGGCAACCCAGAACCCGGTCGAGCAGGAAGGCACCTATCACCTGCCGGAGGCCCAGCTCGACCGCTTTCTGATGCAGGTGGTGGTGGGCTACCCGACCCGCGACGAGGAACTGCTGATCCTCGAGCTCGACAGCCGCCAACAGCGCGAGGAAGCCGGCCCGCCGGCCAACCCCCTGCCCCAGGCCGACCTGTTCACCATGCGCCAGGAGGTGGCCAAGCTCTATCTCGACCCCAAGCTCAACAACTATATCGTCGATCTGGTGCAGGCCACGCGCAACCCGGCCCCCTTCGACAAGGACCTCAGCCGCTGGTGCCGCTTCGGCGCCTCGCCGCGTGCCTCCATCGCCCTGGCCCGCTGCGCCCGGGCCCGGGCCTGGCTCGACGGCGACAGCTTCGTCTCGCCCCAGCACATCCAGGCGGTGGCTCCGGAGATCCTGCGCCACCGCGTGCTGCTCACCTTCGAGGCCGAGGCAGAGGGGGTCAGCACCGATGATCTGATCAACCGCCTGCTCGACCGGGTGGCCCTGCCCTGAACCCGTCCTGCGCCACCATTCAGTAGTAGCCCATGGCCCTGCACCCACGTATCGACGACCTGCTGGAGCTGCGCCACCAGGCCCACACCCTGGGGCTCGCTTCGCACCATCTGGTCAACTCCCATTTCACTGGGCTCTACGCTTCGGTGTTCCGGGGTGCCGGCCTCAACTTCGAGGAGGTGCGTGAGTACCGCCACGGCGACGATATCCGCAACATGGACTGGAAGGTCACCGCCCGCACCAACGCGCCCCACCTCAAGGTGTTTCGGGAGGAGCGCGAACGCAATGTCATATTCTGCGTCGACACCGGCCCGCACATGAGCTTCGGCACCCGCGGTACCTTTAAATCCATCCAGGCGGCGCGCGCCGCCGCGCTACTCGGCTGGGCCGCCAACCGCCAGCACGACCTGGTGGGGGGGCTGCTGTTCGGCGACATGGCCAACGGGCCCCAGTACTTCCGACCCTCCCGGGGTCGGCGCGCCCTCTGGCAGCTGCTGCACGCCCTGACCGAGCCTGGGGCCAAGACCCCCGCCGGCATCGACTGCCTGACCGCCGCCCTGCAACGGGCCGACCGCGGCGCCGGCAGCGGCGCTTTGATCTTCGTGATCGCGGACTTCAACCGGGACATCGTGCCTCTGGAACGCACCCTGGGTTCCCTGACGCAACGCCACCGGGTGGTGCTGATCCCGATCGATGACCCGGCGGACTGGGATATCCCGGATATGGGTCCGACCCTGTTCACCGGCGCCGGCGACGAGCTGCTGGAGGTGGACACCAGCGATCCCAAGGCCCAGCAGGGCTATCGCGAGGCCTGGCAACAACGCCGCGACATGCTGTTCGGCCTCGCCGGCCGCCTCAACATGCTGGTGTTGCCGCTGCGCACCGACGAGGAGATCCACCGCACGCTGATGCGCAACCTGGAACGCTACGCCAACGTGCGCCCGATCTGATGCCTACCCCGGTCGATCAACTGCTCGACATCCGCGGTCTGGACCCCGGTTCCTGGTGGCCCCCGGCCATCGGCTGGTGGCTGGTCGCCCTGGCCGCCCTATTCGCGTTGGTGGCGCTGCGCCACTTCGTGCAGTGGCTGCGCCGCCGGCCGCCGCGCTGGCAACGCGACGCCATGCGCCAACTGCACGGGCTGCGTCGGCGCTGCCGCAAGCAACCAGCCAAAAACACCGCCGGCGAGCTGTCCGAGCTGCTGCGCCGCATCGCCATGGCGCGCTTCGGCCGCGCCGCCTGCGCCGGCCTGTTCGGTCCGCCCTGGCTGGCCTGGATCGAGGCCCGCGATCCCACCGGGTTCCGCTGGAGCGCCCAGGGCCAGCTGCTGCTTGACCTGCCCTACGCCCCGCCGGGCCGCGATGAAGAACACAGCGACCAGCTGCACCAGCTGATCAACGCCGCCCTGATCTGGGTAGTGGCCAGCAAGGAGCCGAAGGGTGTTTAGCTTCGACTGGCCTTGGATGGGGCTCTTGCTGCTGCTGCCCATGCTGGCGCGCTGGCTGCTCGGCGAGCCGAGCTCTGAGCAGCGGGAGCATGTCGAAGGCGAACGCACGGTGCTACTGCACCCGGCCCTGGATTACCTGCGCAGCGCCTACCAGTTCCGCACCCCGGGCACACCGCTGTCGAGCCGCATCCAAAAATGGCTGTTGCTCCTGCTTTGGCTAAGCCTGGTACTCACTCTAATGCGGCCGCAGTGGCTGGAGAACCACACCGAGGTGAAGACCGAGGGGTATGACCTGATGCTGGCGGTGGACGCCTCCCACTCGATGGATGCCCTCGACTTTTCGGTCGAAGGCGAGCAGGTAAGCCGCATGCAAGTGATCAAGGGGGTGATGGGGCGTTTCATCGAGTCGCGCAAGGGCGACCGCATCGGCCTCACCATCTTCGGCAACCAGGCCTATGTGCTGGCCCCCCTGACCCTGGACCGGGGCGCGGTGCGCAAGCTGCTCGACGGGGTGGTGCCAAGCATCGCCGGCCAGGGCACTTCGATGGGGGACGCCATCGCCCTCGGGGTCAAGAAGCTGCGCGAACGCCCAGAAGGCTCCCGGGTGCTGGTGCTGATCGCCGACGGCGAGAGCACCTCCGGCGTTATCACGCCTCAGGAGGCGGCTCGGCTGGCCGCCTACGAGGGGGTCAAGATCTACTCTATCGGCGTCGGCAGCAACCAGGAGCAGGTGCCGATCGTGGAGAACAGCCGCCTCGTCTACCGCGACGACCTGGGCTTCGACGAGGAGACCCTGCGCGAGATCGCCGAGGCCACCGGCGGCGGCTACTTCCGCGCCACCAACACCAGCGCCCTGGAAGAGATCTACCGCCGCATCGACGAGCTGGAAAAGAGCGAGGCCGAGGCCCGCAGCGTCTACATCCCCAGCCCGCTCTACCGCTGGCCCCTCGGCCTCGCACTGTTGTGCCTGCTCAGCCTGGGGCTGTTCCCGGACGGCCAGCCGCGGGTCCTGAACCGAGGCCGCAATGCCTGATTACGGATTCCACTTCGGCCAGCCGATCTGGCTCTGGGGGCTGCTGGCCCCGCTGGCAGTGCTGCTTTGGCTGCTGCTGACCCGGGTACGGGCCCAGCGCGGCCCCATTCACCGCTATGCAGACCCGCACCTGCTGCCGCACCTGACCGCCAGCCGGGACCTCAGTAGCGGCGAGCGCTGGGGCCGGCTGCTGCGCTGGTCTCTACTCTGGGGACTGGCGATCCTGGCCATGGCCGGCCCGCGCTGGGACTACACCGACATGCGCCTGTTCCGACCCGGTAGCGAACTGGTCGTGTTGCTCGACATCTCCCGTTCGATGCAAGTCGAGGACGTGCGCCCGTCCCGCCTGGGCCGGGCACGCCAGGAGATCTTCGATCTGATCGACCGCAATCCGGCGGTGCGCGTGGGACTGGTCGCCTTCGCCTCCACCGCTCACGTGATCTCCCCCATCACCGAAGACACCTACAGCCTGCGCATCGCACTGCCCTCACTCTCCAGCGACCTGGTAAAGCTGCAGGGCAGTCGGGTCTCGTTCGCCCTGGAGCGGGCCGGCCAGCTGCTAGAGGGCCAACCTGAGGACAGCTCCAGGGCTATCCTGATGATCACCGACGGTGACTTCGACGAGCCCAACCTGGAAACCCGGGTGCGGGAACTGGCACAACGGGGCATTCGTCTAATTATATTAGGGGTGGGAACTGAAGAAGGAGGACCGGTGCCGGCCGACGACGGCAGCTGGCTGCTGGACCGACAGCGCAATCAGGTGTTGTCCCGGCTCGATCCGGAATTGCTAGAGGACTTGGCGGAGGCCGGCAATGGCCGCTACTTGGAGGCCGATTATCGGGACTCGGATACCGACCGCATCCTGGAGCTGGCGGTGCAGCGCAGCGGCGCCCAGCAGGCCAGCGACGAACAGACTCGGGTATGGAACGAACGTTTCTACCTGCTCCTAATCCCGCTGATGCTGTTGCTGCTGCCGCGCTTCCGGCGCGGGGTGTTTGGACGCGGGGTCAACCCATGACCAGACTGCACATCACTTGGCTTACGGCCCTGGGCATCGCCCTTGCCCTGAGCGCTGGGCCCGCCGCCGGCGGCTGGTTCACCAATGCCGATCAAGAGGCGCGTCAGGACTACAACCGGGGGCGCTATAAGGAAGCCGCCACCGGCTTCAGCGACCCCTACCGCAAGGGCGTAGCCCAATACCGCAGCGGAGACTACCGCAGCGCCGCTGAGAGTTTCGAGGCGGTAGAGCGCGAGGCGGTGCGCCTGGACGCCCGGTACAACCTGGGCAACGCCAGGTTCCGCCTGGGCGACTACGAGGGCGCCGTCGAGTCCTACGAATTGGTGCTCGGCGAACGCCCGGAGGACCGCGAGGCACGCCATAACCTGGCCTTGGCCCGGGCCATGTTGGCACGCACCGGTGGCCGTCCCGAGGAGCCGCCCACCGAGGAAGAGGAAGAGCGCCCGGAGGAAGAACAGGAGCAGGCCCAAGAGGAGGAATCCGAGCAGCAACAGGAGCAAGAGTCCGAGCAGCAGGAAGAATCCGGCGAACAGGAGTCCGAGGAGCAGCAGGAGTCCGAGTCCGGCGAGCAGGAGTCCGAGGAGCAGCAGGAATCGGAGTCGGGCGAGCAGGAGTCCGAGGAACAACAGGAGTCCGAATCCGGCGACCAGGAGTCCGAGGAGCAACAGGAATCCGAGTCCGGCGACCAGGAGTCCGAGGAGCAGCAGGAAGGCGAGAGCGGCGAGGAGTCCGAGGAGCAGCAGGAAGGCGAGAGCGGGGAAGAATCCGAGCAGCAGAGCGAGGGCAGCGGGGAACAGGAACAGGAGAGTTCCGGCGCGGGCGAAGCCGAGACCGAGGACGAGGGCGCCGCCGAGGGCGAACAGGAATCCGAGGCCGGGGAAGAAGTGGGCGAGGAGCAGCAAGAGCAGGGCAGCGGCGAAGAAGAGCAGCGTGAAGATGCCAGCGCCGGCGACCAGGAGCAATTCGAAGAGGACGCAGAAGCGGGCGAGCAAGAGCTGGAAGACGAGGGCGAAGAGGCCGGGGAAATGGATCCCAGCGAACAGCCCCCGGAAGACCAGGACACCGGCGAGCAGCCCACCGAGGAGCCCAGCGACAGCGGCGACCAGGGCGAGCAAGAAGAGCAGGAAGGCGAAGGCGAGGAACCTCAAGAGGAGGAATCCGAAGCCAGCAGCGAAGCCGGCGAGCAAGAGGAGCCGGAGCCGGGCCAGGAGGGCGAGCAGGAACCGAAGGAGGCCGGGGAAGAAGAGACCCAGGCCAGCTCCGGCACCAGCGAAGACAAGCCCGAGACGCCGCTGGAACCCGGCAGCGAGTCGGAAGCGGTGGATGAATTCGACCAGCTTGGCAGCAGCCCGGAAGAAAGCGCCGAGGAGCCGGGAAGCGAGTCGCTGCCGGAGGCCGGGGCCGAACCCGGGCGCAGCAAGCCGATCCCGCTGATGGAGCAGATGCTCGATCAGGTGGAAGGCGACCCATCCGACCTGTTGCGCAATCAGTTTATGATGGAGGAATACCGTATCATGCAGAGCAACCGTGGCATGATGATGGAGACCCGGCCATGGTAATGCGAGGAGCAACCAAGTTCATGCGACCCAGCTCGGGAAAGACCCGCATTTGGGGCCTGCTCGGCCTTTGCTTCTGCAGCGGCCTGGCGCTGGCGGCCGGGCCCTACCCCAATGGCCAACCGGGGTTTATGGAGATGCCGGCCGGCAACTGGCAGTTCCCGCCGGCCCGCCAACAACCCCAGAGCATCGGCATCAGTCCCCAGGGTTTCAGCTTCGGCCCCAGCCAGAACGGGGGGGCGCGGCCGCAGCCGATGCAGCGGCCCGCCGGCCCCGGTGGCGGCCCCGCCCCTGGCTATGGGTATGGCTATGGTTACCCCAACGGGGCTCCCATGGGCCGCAGTCAGCCGGCACCGAGCTATAGCCAGCCCCAGGCGCGTAGCGGGGGCGGCGCACCGCGCATCGAAGAGCAGCTGAGCGATTCCCGCCCCTATGCGCAGGAGACGGTGATCTACAGCGTTCGCATCGTCAGTGAAGACAATCTGGAGCAGGTCGACATCGAACTGCCGAAGAGTGATGCTGCGGTGTTCAAGAAGCTCGACGGACCCAATGCCAGAGCCCGGATGCGCGGCGGCCGGCGCGAGATCGTCAACGAATTCCGCTACGCCCTCACCCCGCTGCATGCGGGCAAGATCGAGCTCTCGCCGATCCAGATCAGCGGTACCAAGACCGCCGCCGGCTACGGGCGTGGCGCCCAGGCGTTCGAGGTCACCGGCAAGCAACGGGTAAGGCTCGACGTCAAGCCGGCGGTGCCCGGGGTGCGGCCCTGGCTCCCGCTGCAGCACCTGACCCTGCGCACTGAGCTGCTGGGAGCCGAGGAACCGGCCCCGGGCAAGCCCTTCACCCTGATGGTGCAGATGAACGCCGTGGGCGCCAGCGGCAGCCAGCTTCCGAGCCTGGAGCAACAGCTGCAGAGTGCGGATTTCCGGGTCTACCGAGAGCAGACTCAGGCCGACGGCGGATTGTCGTCCGACGGCCGACGGCTGGAGGGTGTGCGGAAGGAGTTCTACACCCTGGTGCCGCAACACGGGGGCGAACTCAAGCTACCGCCCCTGCGCCTGGCCTGGTGGAACGTCAGCAGCGAGACGATGCAATATGCCTCGGTCCCGACCCGGCCCCTGAAGAGTTCCGGCGGACTGTTCGGCGGCTACAGTCTTCGGATGCCGGACGGCACCTTCTTCCTGGCCGGCTCGTCGTCGGTATTCTGGGTCCCCCTAGCCGCGGTCTTTGGCCTGCTCGCCGGTTACTGGCTGGCGATTTGGATGCGCGGACCGCGCGGCGACGAACAGGAGCCCTCGCCCCTGGCCCCGCTGTGGCTGCGGTTGCGAGTATTCGGCGGCGCCCTATGGCGTCTGCTGTCGCCCGCCTTGGGACGGATGCGGGAGCCGCTGGCGGACGCCGGCACCCGCATGGGTCCGGCTCTGGCCGAGATGGGCCGCCAGGCCGGGCGCCAGCTGAGCAAGCTGTCTCCCATGCCTTACTGGCGGCGCCTGGTTGAACTGCTGGTCCACGCGCTGCCGCGCTCCCTACGCTTCTGGTTCTGCGTACGTAGCCTGCGCCACGAGGCCGAGCCCGAGCGTTGGAGCCTGTCTCTCAAGGGCAAAGGCTGCAAACACTTGGGGCTCTCACCCCAGGTGCCCCTGAGCAAGCTCGGCGCCGGCCTGATCGCCCACCACCCGAGCGCCGACCCGGCCCGGGTCGAACAGTTACTGCGCCACCTGGATGGCGCCATCTACGCTCGGCACGAGCTTGACTTTGAGCAGTGGAAACGGAGCTTCGCCCATGAGGTCCGACCCAGCCTGCTGCCCCGGCGGCGCAGCGCCAAGGCCAGGCGCGGTGGGCTACCAGTATTGAACCCGGTCCGGCTTTGACCACGCACACCGCTCAGCGGCGCATTCCGGCAAGCCCGGCACTGGACCGAGCGGCGCCCGCTGGAGAAAAGCTATTTCCATTTGCGCCGAACGCCTAGGTCAACAATAATGTGACGCAAATTCCGCAATGGGCTTAGTGAAAAGGGGACAATCTAGCACTAAGCCAGTTTGATCTGCCGGGCGATCGGCGGCGGCTATCGGAGCGCGGGGCATAAAGGCGCGGACTGCGTCGCTCCGGACAGGGGCCGGCGGGAGGTATCGGCGACACGAATCGCCACCGCGGCAACAACACAAACAAGGTCTCCTTGTGACTGGGCTGGGGGAAGCCGGCGGTTTCCGGTCAGCGTTTCGTTGGAACACAGAGGCGAGAGCGATGCCAAAACAAAAAGCGCTATTGGTCGACGACTCCAAGTCAGCGCGTTTCTTTTTGCGCAATCTACTGCAGAAGAACGAGATTGATGTAGAAATGGCGGAATCCGGTGAACAGGCGCTGGAATACCTGAAGAGCCGTCGACCCGACATCATCTTCATGGACCACCTCATGCCGGGCATCGACGGCTTCGAAACCACCAAATCGATCAAGGGCAACCCGGCCACCAGCGAGATACCGGTGGTAATGTGTACTTCCAACGAGGGCGAGGAATACGCCCAACAGGCCAGAGACATCGGCGCCAGCGAGATCCTGCCGAAGCCACCCACCGAGGACAAGTTGCTGTTCGTCCTGAAAGACATCGCCCGGCAAGCGGCGGCGCCGGCCCCGGCGGCGGCCCCGCCCCCCGGATTGTCGGCCGAGGAGATCGAGTCGCTGGCCCGCAACGCAGCGCAGGCGGCAGTGAAGCAGACCCTCGAGCCACTGCTCGACAGCCTGTTGGCGCCCCGTTTGGCGGAGTTGCGCCAGGAGCTGCAAGCGCAGACTCGGGCCCAGACCGAAGAAATGCTGGACGCCGCCGTCAGCCGCAGTAGCGCCCAGCTGCGAGACGAGGTCCTGGCCGCCGCGCGCCAGGAGTCCGAAGCCCTGACCAGCGCCGCCGCCGAGCAGGCCGCCAGCCGTCTGCTGGAATCGCGCCAGGAAGAAATCCAGGCGGCAGCACAAAGCAGGGTGGCGGAGGGCATTGACGCCTTCCGCAGCGACTGGAAGCTGGACAAGGAGGCGCTGATGGGCGAGGCCGCGCAGGTGCTGGCCGGCGCCAAGGAGGCAGCGGCGAGCGCCGCACGCGACGCCGCGGAACAGAGCGCCCGGGAAGTTGCGGAGGAAACCGCCTATCAGGTAGCCGGCGAGGCCGCCACCCAGGTCGCCCGCAATCAGATGGCGGCGGCCAGCAGCGGCGAGGCCCAAGCCAAGCTGTTCGCCGGCATGGCCGCCGCGGCGGGCATCCTCGCCGCGCTGGTGGTCTACTTCATCAAATAGGCGGAGTTCCACCCCGCCCGGAGACGGCGCGCTGCCCCCGGGCTCGCAGGATCAGTTCGCCTTGGAGCCGGTCAGATCCCAGGCGTAGGTGCAGTCCAGGTGGGCAAGCACGGAGACCAGGCCGCTCTCGCCGCTTTCCAGGATCACGACCAACGGCGGCCGCCGGCCGAAATGACGGTTGGCTTGACGCATCCAGCGGGCCCGCATCTGCGGATTGGTGGGAAAGGTGGTGCGCAAGGCCTCCGAGATGCGCAGCAGAAACTCGATCCGTTTCATCAATCTCGGGTCTTCCGGAAATGGGGTGTCCTCCCGGTATTTGGCCAACCCACGGGCCTTGACGGAATCGGGCATATCCAGCACCGCCAACATCTCGCGCCCCTGCAGGCCCCAATCATCTAGCAATTGCATGATGCTGCGGGTCAGGACCATGCGCTCCTCGTCGCTCATCTGCGGCATCTCAAATCTCCTCGGGCGCTGTTCCCGACCGTGACTCAAAAACTGGGGAGTCTATCATAGCTGACCGATGTGATTCCCATGTAGTGGTGGGGGTGTTTCGATCAGGTACCGAACAGGCGTTCCCACCAACGACGTCGGCTCGCCGGAAGCAGCTGATTCGCCGGCAGGTCGCATGGCGGGATCAGGCTCATCACCCAACCGGGCAGGGGCGGGTGGTCACTGTAGCCGCAGGACACTCCCAGGTTGTGGGGATCGTAGATCTTGACGAATCGGGGCTGCTGCAGATCGTCCGCATAGACGATGCCGCAATAATCCTCCTGGTGTTCCTTACGCAACAGGCGGTCGATCTCGTCGATAAAGGTCAGTACCTGCTGGCGGTCCGACGGCGAATCCGGCGGCGCATGCCCCACCGCATAGATGTACCACCCGGCATCCGCCGCCTGACGCAGGCGCTCCCAGAGCGCATCCAAATGATGCCACCTCAGCGCCGAGGTAAAACTCCCGCGGAACGCCTGCAGATAAGCCTGCTGTCTTGGGTCTTCGATCGCATGCATGGGCCGCCTCCAGGTCCACGATCTCGATGCGCTCAGTATAACCCGAGCGAGCGCAAACTTGCGCCGACTCCGGGGGTTCCCGGTTATAATCATTATTTTTGCCCGGAAGCTGCGTCTCATGAGCCCATCCTCTGCCCTGTTCGAGTCTTCGCTGCCGGGCCTGCGCCTGCTCAACCGCGGAAAGGTGCGCGACATCTACGAAATCGACGACGAGCAGCTGCTGATCGTCACCAGCGACCGGCTGTCCGCCTTCGACGTGGTGTTCCCGCAGCCGATCCCCGGCAAGGGAGAGGTGCTGACCCGGGTCTCCAACTTCTGGTTCCGGCGCATGCGGGGCGTAATTCCCAACCATCTGCTGGCACGCCCGCTGGCGGAACTGGTGCCGGATGCGGAGCAGCGAGCCCAGCTCGGAGATCGAGCGATCATCGTGCGCCGGCTGCGCCCGCTGCCGGTGGAGGCGGTGGTGCGCGGCTACCTGATCGGCTCCGGCTGGAAGGACTACCAACGCAGCGGCGCGGTGTGCGGCATCACCCTGCCCGCCGGACTGCGCCAGGCCGACCAACTGCCCGAGGCCATCTATAGCCCCTCGACCAAGGCCGCCATCGGCGGCCACGACCAGAACATCGACTTTGCGGCGACGGCGGAACTGCTGGGGCACGAGCTCGCCGCACAGGTGCGAGAAGTAAGCCTACGCCTGTATCGCGAAGCCGCCGCCTACGCCCGGGAGCGTGGCATCATTATCGCCGACACCAAATTCGAATTCGGGCAGGACACCGAAGGCAAACTGTACCTGATCGACGAGGCCCTGACTCCGGACTCCTCGCGCTTCTGGCCGGCGGACCAGTATCGGCCCGGGAGCAGCCCGCCCAGTTTCGACAAGCAGTTCGTCCGCGACTACCTGGAACGCCTGGACTGGAACAAAGAGCCGCCAGCCCCGCGGCTGCCAGAGGAGATCATACGCAAGACCGGAGACAAGTACCGGGAGGCCGAGCGCCGCCTTACCGGCGCCGCCCCGGGGGCGGTTTGAGCAAGCCCAAGGCGCCGCGGGTGCTGCTGTTCAGCGCTGGCCGCTGCGCCTACTGCGCCCGCACTCGAGCCCTGCTTCGGGCCCAGGGCGTGCCCTACCAAGAGCTGGACGTAGGCCGCTCGGCCGGCGCCGCCGCCCGCTTCCGTCGGCTCGGGGCCCGCGGAGTACCGGTGCTGCTGATCGGCAGCCGGCGCATCGACGGCTTTCAGCCGGACGCCATACGGCAAGCCCTGCGCCAGGCGGGACTCGCCGGATGAATCCGCACCCCTATCAGGGCCTGGACCCGGACACCCTGATCGGAGCGGTGGAGTCCCTCGGGTACCTGGCGGACGGTCGCCTGCTGGCCCTTAACAGCTACGAGAACCGGGTCTACCAGATCGGAATCGAGGACGCCGCCCCCCTGGTCGGCAAGTTCTACCGCCCGGAACGTTGGAGCGACGCGGCAATCGAGGAAGAGCATCGCTTCGCCCTGGCCCTGGCGAGCGAGGAGATCCCGGTGGTGCCGCCGCTGCTGAACGCCGGCGGCCAAAGCCTGCACCGCCATCGGGGTTTCCGCTTCGCGCTCTATCCGCGCCAGGGAGGCCGCAGCCCGGAACTAGAGGATCTGGGTAACCTGCGCTGGCTGGGGCGCTTTCTCGGTCGCATCCACCAGCTCGGGGCGGCGCGCCCGTTCGAGCACCGCCCGACCCTGACCCCGGAAGCCCTGGGGGACCGATCGGCCGCCTTCCTGCTGCAAGAGACGAAGCTGCCGCTGGACTACGAGCGCGGCTATCGTGACCTCACCGAGACACTGCTACAGGCCATCCACGAGCGCTTTGCCGAGGTTGCCTACCGCGACCTGCGGCTGCATGGCGACTGCCATCCCGGAAACGTGCTTTGGACCGATCAGGGCCCCCACTTCGTGGACTTGGACGACTGCTGCAATGGCCCGGCGGTGCAAGACCTTTGGATGCTGATCCTGGGCGAGCCGGCGGAGCTGCAGCGCCAGTGGCAGGCGCTCCTCGAGGGCTATGAGACCTTCCGCCCGTTCAACCCGCGGGAACTGGCCCTGGTCGAGCCCCTGCGCTGCCTGCGGATGATTCATTACGCCGCTTGGTTGGCCCGGCGCTGGGACGACCCGGCCTTTCCCCTGGCCTTCCCCTGG
>CBDUCL010000064.1:0-13569 GCA_965365625.1 uncultured Chromatiales bacterium
GATGCCGACGATGGCGACTTCAACCGGTATCTGCATAGCGTTGTTCCCCTGGCTCTCGGCCGGATCGAGCCGGGAGACTGGATTTGCCGGTGCCCTTGAGCCTACACTAAGCCCATGTCATCGACCGGCGGCCGACGGCCGCCAGACTTGGGAGCAGAGCAAATGGGCGAAACGGTAACCGTAAAATCCGGCGGCGGCATGTCGATCTTCACCAAGATTCCCTGGACCTTGTTGCTGATCGTCTACCTGCTGGCGACTCACTTCAGCGGTATCCAAATGGACGGGGTCCCCGGCTACGTCTTCATCGGTCTCGGCGTGGTGGTGCTGTTCGCCGAATTCTTCAAGTCCGGCGACATCAGCACCGCCACCTTCCTCACCGATATCATCTTTTCGGTAATCGCGCTGATCCTGGCCACGGGGCTCCTGACTTACCTGTTGTTCGCCCTCGACCAAACACCGAGTTTTTTCCACTGGTTCGGCTACGCCATCATCCTCGGCGACGCTATTATCAGCCCCTTCAACTCCTTCCGCACCGCGCTGCGCAATTTCGGCGTCGGCGGCTGATGCGGTTCCCCGCTCCCGCTGAGCCGGGAGCGGGAGCGGCTTCTCAATCGTTGTTGTGCAGGTCGATCGGGCCGCCGCGCTTGGCGGCCCGCTGGCTCTTGGCGCTGTCGCTGCGCGCCTGCTCCAGTTGGCCCAGATAGCCGTCGGTTACGTCTCCGGTGACGTATTCCCCGTTGAAGCAAGAGCAATCGAACTGGCCAATCTCCCGATTGCCTTTCTGCACCGCCTGGACCAAGTCCTCGAGGTCCTGATACACCAGCCAATCGGCACCAATAAAGCGCGCGATCTCTTCCTCGCTGCGCCCGTGGGCGACCAACTCCTGCACGGTGGGCATGTCGATGCCATAGACATTGGGATAACGGACGGGTGGCGCGGCGGAGGCGAAATAAACCCGCCGGGCACCCGCCTCTCGAGCCATCTGGATGATCTGCTGCGAGGTGGTGCCGCGCACAATCGAGTCGTCCACCAGCAGCACGTTCTTATCCTTGAACTCCAAGTCGATGGCATTGAGCTTCTGGCGCACCGACTTCTTGCGCACCTGCTGGCCCGGCATGATAAAGGTGCGCCCGATATAGCGGTTCTTGATGAAGCCCTCGGTATACTTGACCCCGAGGTTACTGGCCAGGGATAGGGCGGCGGTGCGGCTGGTGTCCGGGATCGGTATCACCACATCGATGTCGTGAGTCGGGCGCTGGCGCAGGATCTTCTCCGCCAGCTTGGCCCCCATGCGCAAACGTGCCTTGTATACCGAGATGCCGTCGATCATGGAATCGGGCCGCGCCAAATAGACGTACTCGAAGATGCAGGGTGCGTACCGAGGGTTGTCCGCGCATTGGCGGGTCCACAGCTTGCCGTTGAGGTCCACGAACACCGCCTCCCCCGGCTCCAGATCGCGGATCAGATCGAAGCCCAAGCTGTCCAGTGCCACGCTCTCCGAGGCGATCATGTACTCCATGCCGCATTCGGTCTCGCGTCCGCCGAACACGATCGGGCGGATGCCGTGGGGGTCGCGGAAGCCGAGGATGCCGTAGCCGGGGATCAGGGCCACCGCCGCATAGCCGCCGCTGCAGCGCCGATGCAACCCGGCGACGGCCTGGAACAGATCCTCGGCCTCCAGGCGCAGCTTGTTCTGAATCTGCAACTCGTGGGCCAGCACGTTGAGCAGGATCTCGGAGTCCGAGTTGGTATTGATGTGCCGGCGATCCTCCAGGAAGAGGTCTCGCTTAAGTTCATCGGCATTGATCAGGTTGCCGTTGTGGGCCAGGGCCAGGCCGAACGGGGAGTTGACGTAGAACGGTTGCGCCTCGGCCGAGGTTTCGCAGCCGGCGGTAGGATAGCGCACGTGACCGATACCCATGTGCCCGCTGAGGTCGATCATGTGGCGGGTGCGGAACACGTCCCTGGCCAGACCGTTGTCCTTGCGCAGGTGCAGGGTGCTGCCCTCAGAGGTCATAATACCGGCGGCATCCTGGCCCCGGTGCTGGAGCACCAGCAGGGCATCGTAGATCCACTGGTTGACGGGCTCGGTCGCGACTATGCCGACGATTCCGCACATTTGGGCGTCTCCTGGATGGCCGGGTGGAGGTAGAATCGGCAGGCTCGGCCCGACAACGGCCGGCGGCACTGGTCAAACATAGCTGAACTTGTCCGCGATATCCGGCGGCAACAGGCTCTGCAGCCAGACCGCCAGATGCTGAAAGTGAGGAATCAACTGTGAGGACTGCCACCAGGGGTCGTCCGGGAACGGGGTAAGCCCGGCCAGCAGCACCAGGATGGCGATGAGCACCGCCCCCCGGGCCAGGCCGAAGAATACGCCGATCAGGCGGTCGGTGCCGCTCAGCCCGGTTTTGTCCACCAACTGACCCATCAGGTAGCCCAACAGCCCCCCCAGTAGAAGGCTGATCAGCAACAGGATGGCGAAGGCCGCGCCCAGCCGCAGAGACGCCACCTCGATCCAGGGCTCGAGATGCACCGCCAGGTCACGAAAAAACAGCAAGGCGATCCAGAAGGCGGCAATCCAGGTGACAAGCGAAATGGCCTCGCGCACGAAGCCGCGAACCAGGCTGATGATCGCCGACAGGGCGACGATTCCGATAATGACGTAGTCCACCCAAATCATGCGTCCGCTACCACTCGTTGGAGGCGATTCCCACGCCGGCTCGCCCGTACGGATAAGCTACCAATGGTACCAAAGCGCTGGGGCTCAGCGGTAGCTGACCACCTTCGACTGGAGGTCGAAGCGCTTATTCACCCCCGCAGCCATGGCCTCAGCCAACCGGCGGTCGGCCTCGGGACCGATTCGCACTCGGTACAGGGTGCGGCCGTCGATTTGCACCGGTTCCCGGAACGCCGGGTACTTGGCTTCGCGCAACTCGGCCACCAATTGGTCGGCCCGCTCGCTACTCGACAGGCTGGCCACTTGTACCACCCAGGCAGAAAGCGAGGGTACTCGCGCCGTCGGCGGCTTCGGAGTCGGCTTGGGCGGCGGAACCGGTTTCGGTGCGGGCTTAGGCTCCGGGGCAGGCTTGGGATCGGGAGCGGGCTTCGGCTTCGGAGCGGGCTCAGGCTCCGGAGTGGGCTCGGGTTTCGGCTCCGGCTCGGGCTTCGACTCGTTCTCGGGCGCCAGCTCCGGCGCCGGGACAATGGGCTCTGGGAGCGGCAAGGGCTCGATCTCCACCGCCGCCGGCCGGGGCGGCCTAACCAGGGGTGCCGGCGGCACGACCATGGGGTCCTCATCCAAGGGCAGGATCTGGCCGGAGTCGAACGCCTCCCCAGACGGCGGGCGCGGTGGTATGTTGCTGTCCCGAATCTCTGGCTCCGGCACCGCCTCATCATCCAGCAGCATCGGCACGAAAATCACCACCAAGCATACCAGAACAACGGCCCCAACCAGCCGTCTCTTTAAGCTCTCATCCACGAATGGCTTCCGAATTTAGTCAATGGTTTGCGAAAAACCGGGCGATTGGCCGAGGCCAACTCCGAGCTCGCCGAATTGCATATTCTAACAGGAGCGCAGAGATTCTGAAGGTTGGCGCGCACCGCGCGCGTTGTCCGACGGTCACAGCTGGGGTAACAACTCGCCGACCAACAGGAACGAGCCGAAAACCAGGATGCAGTCGCCCGCCGCCGCTGCCAGCTGGGCCCCGCCCATGGCGAGCCGAGGCGAGGGGTAATCGGTTACCTCGGCGCTGGGCAACAGGCCGCGCAGTTCCCGAGCCAGCTCCGCCACCGGCCGGGCCCTGCCGCCGGTCAGCTGGGGCAGGTGCCAGCTGTCGACCAGTTCTGCCAGGGGCTGCAATACCCCGGGCAGGTCCTTGTCGCCGAGCAGACTGAATATCGCATGCACCCGCCCGCCGGGAGCCAAGCGGCGCAAATTTCCCGCCAGCGCGGCGGCGGCCTGGGGATTGTGGGCCACGTCCAACACCAGGGTGACGTCACCCGGAATCACCTGAAAGCGCCCCGGGAGTACCGCTGTCTCCAGGCCGAGGCGCACCGCCTCCTGCGCCACCGGCAGCCGGTCGGCGAGCAACTCCAGGGCCATCAGAACTGCAGCCCCGTTGGCCAGCTGGTAGTCGCCCCGCAGGGCCGGCTCCGGCAGTCCAAAGCGACGGCTCCGGGGCCCCTCCCACTGCCAGCCGCCGGGAGCGCGCCGCCACCGGAAATCGCGCTCGGCGCAGTACAAACGTGCCCCCAGCGCCGCGGCTCGGCGCAACAGGCTCTGGGGCGGGTCCTTGTCGCCGCATACCGCCGGTCGGCCGGCGCGCAGGATGCCGGCCTTTTCGCCACCGATTCGCTCGCGGTCCGGCCCCAGCCAGTCCTGGTGGTCCAGGTCGATGCTGGTAATCAGCGCCAGATCGGGATCGACGATGTTTACTGCGTCCAGGCGCCCACCGAGACCCACTTCCAGAATCGCCAGGTCCAGTTCGGCGGCGGCGAACAGATCGAGAGCGGCAAGCGTGCCGAACTCGAAATAGGTCAGAGAGGTTTCTGCACGGGCCGCTTCGACCCGCTCGAAGGCGGCGCAGATCTCGGCGTCCGGGCGCGGCTCGCGTTGGATGCGGATGCGCTCGTTGTAGCGCACCAGGTGCGGCGAGGTATAGCAACCGACCCGGTAGCCGGCGGCACTATAGACAGCCTCCAACAGCGCGGCGCAGGAGCCCTTGCCGTTGGTGCCCGCCAGGGTCACGACCGGACATCCGCCCAAGGCCTGGGGTCGCAGGCGCCGCCAGACCCGTTCGATGCGTTCGAGACCGAGCTCTATCTCGCGTGGATGCAGCCGTTCCAGGCGCTCCAGCCAGGAGTTCAGGGACAGGACGTTCAGGGGCGCGGCTGGTGGGTCAGCATACTGAGCAGGCTCGACAACTCGTCGCGCAGGTCGCGGCGGTCGATAATGCGGTCCACCGCCCCGTGCTCGACCAGGAACTCGCTGCGTTGGAAGCCCTCGGGCAGGGTCTCGCGCACGGTCTGCTCGATTACCCGTGGCCCGGCAAACCCGATCAGGGCATTGGGCTCGGCCACATTGACGTCCCCGAGCATAGCGAAGCTGGCGGACACCCCGCCCATGGTGGGATCGGTGAGCACCGATACGAACGGCAAGCCGCGCTCCGACATGCGGGCCAGGGCGGCGCTCGTCTTGGCCATCTGCATCAGGGAGAACAGGGACTCCTGCATGCGCGCCCCGCCGCTGGCGGCAAAGCAAACCATGGGGATTCCGGCTTCCAGAGAGGCGTTCACTCCCTGCACGAAGCGCTCCCCGACGACCGAGCCCATGGAGCCTCCCATGAACTGGAATTCGAATGCCGCCGCCACCAGGTCCAGGCCCTTGAGCTTGCCGCGCATCACCACCAGCGCGTCCTTCTCGCCGGTCTGCTTCTGCGCCTGGAGCAGCCGGTCTTTGTATTTCCTACTGTCCTTGAACTTGAGCGGGTCCATCGGCTCGAGCCGGGCGGCGATCTCTTCGCGCGGATCGGGATCGAGAAAACCGTCCAACCGGCGCCGGGCGCCAATCCGATTGTGGTAGCCGCATTTGGGGCAGACTTCCAGATTGCGCTCCAACTCGGCCCGGTAGAGGATGGCGCTGCAGCCCGGACACTTCGCCCACAGTCCCTCCGGCACCCCGCGCTTGCTGGCGGTATCCGTGCGGATGCGGCTCGGCATCAGCTTTTCGAACCAACTCATGGGCTGCCCCCTTTTCTTGTATTATCGGCGCAGATGCGTTACTTCAGGCGGTGTCCATGGCCTGGCGCATGGATGCCAGCAGGGCGGCCACCTCGGCGGCGATCGCCTGGGGCTGGTCGGCCAGGGCCTCGACCCGACCAACCAGTGCGCTGCCGACGATCACCGCGTCGGCCACTCGGGACACCGCGGCGGCGGTCTCCGCATCCTTGATGCCGAAGCCCACCCCCACCGGGAGCTCGGTATGCCGGCGGATCGCCTCCAGCTTGCCGGCAAGCTGGTCCACCTGCAGGTGGCTGGCGCCGGTCACCCCCTTGATCGACACATAGTACACGAAACCGCCGGCGGCATTGCAGACCCGCTGCATGCGCGCCTCGGTCGTAGTGGGGGCGATCAGGAAGATGGGGTCGAGGCCGGCAGCGCTCATACTGTCGAGAAAGCCACCGCCCTCCTCCGGCGGGATGTCCACCGTCAACACCCCGTCCACTCCAGCCGCAGCGGCGGCGGCCGCGAAATCGGCATAGCCCATGGCCTCGATGGGGTTGAGATAGCCCATCAGCACCACGGGGGTCGCCTGGTCGTCGCGCCGGAATTGACTGACGATGTCGAGCACCCCACGCAGGCTCATGTGGTGCACCAGGGCGCGCTCGCTGGCGCGCTGGATCACCGGCCCATCCGCCATCGGATCGGAAAACGGCACGCCCAGTTCGATCAGGTCGGCGCCGGCCGCTACCATGGCATGCATCAAGGGCACGGTCACCTGCGGGTTCGGATCGCCGGCGGTGACGAAGGGGATTAGGGCGCTGCGGCCTGCCTGCTTCAGCTCGGCAAAGCGGCTGGCGATTCGGCTCATAGCTGGATGCCCTCGTGCTTCGCCACCGTGTGCATGTCCTTGTCGCCGCGCCCGGAAAGGTTGATCAGGATGCTCTGATCGGGACGCATGGTCGGGGCCAGCTTGGCGGCATAGGCCAGGGCATGACTGGATTCCAGGGCCGGGATAATGCCTTCCACCCGGGTCAGGGTGTGGAACCCGGCCAGGGCCTCATCGTCGGTCACCGCCAGGTACTTGGCGCGCCCGGAGTCCTTGAGCCAAGCGTGCTCGGGACCCACACCGGGGTAATCGAGGCCAGCGGAGATGGAATGGGTCTCGACGATCTGGCCGTCTCGGTCCTCCATCAGATAGGTACGGTTACCGTGCAGCACCCCTGGCACCCCGGCGCACAGGGGGGCCGCATGGTGGCCGGTATCCAGGCCGTCACCGGCGGCCTCTACCCCGTACATGGCCACGTCCCGATCGTCCAGGAAGGGGTGAAACAGCCCAATTGCATTGGAGCCGCCACCGACGCAGGCCACCAGGGCATCCGGCAGCCGCCCGGTGCGCTCCAGCATCTGCTGCCGGGCCTCGCGTCCAATCACTGCCTGGAAGTCGCGCACCATGGCCGGATAGGGGTGGGGCCCCGCCACGGTGCCGATAATGTAAAAGGTGTTGTCCACATTCGTGACCCAGTCACGCATCGCCTCGTTGAGAGCGTCCTTGAGGGTGCGCGAACCGGACTTGACCGAGACCACCTCGGCGCCGAGCAGGCGCATGCGGTAGACATTGGCCTCTTGGCGGGCGACGTCCACCTCACCCATGTAGACCACGCATTCGAGCCCCAGCCGCGCCGCCACCGTAGCGCTGGCCACCCCGTGCTGACCGGCCCCGGTCTCCGCGATAATACGGGTCTTGCCCATGCGCTTGGCCAGTAGCGCCTGGCCAATGGTGTTGTTGACCTTGTGGGCCCCGGTGTGGTTCAGATCCTCGCGCTTGAGGTAGATCTGGGCCCCGCCCAGCTGGCGGCTCCAGCGTTCGGCGTGGTAGATCGGCGAAGGGCGGCCTACGTAATCGCGCAGGTCCGCGTCCAACTCGGCCAGGAACTCGGGATCGACGAGAAATCGCTGGTAGGCATCGCGCAGCTCTTCGAGTGGCTGCATCAGGGTCTCGGCGACGAACATGCCGCCATAGGGCCCGAAGTGGCCCCGCTCATCCGGCAATGCGCTCTCTAGCTGCTCAGCTGTAGTTGCCACGTTCTACTCCTCTCAAGAAGGCTGCAATTCGCGCTGGATCTTTGATACCCTTTTCCTGTTCTACGCCGCCGCTGACGTCCACCGCATAAGGGCGAACCCGGCGCACCGCCGCTTCCACATTCTCCGGATCCAGACCCCCGGCCAATATGATCCGGCCCGCCATCTCCGGCGGGATGCGCGCCCAGTCGAATACGGCCCCGGTGCCGCCGGGCTTACCCGCTTGGTAGCTATCCAGCAGCAGGCCCGCGGCGTCCGCGTAATCGGCCTCTTGCCGAGCCAGGTCGACGCCCTCACGCATCCGCACCGCCTTTATATACGGGCGGCCATGGCCGGCGCATTGCTCCGGGGTCTCGCTACCGTGAAACTGCAACAGGTCGATGCGCACCCTGCAAAGCGTCTCCGCGACCTCCGCCCGCTCGGCATCGACAAACAGACCAACCACGGTCACGAAAGGCGGCAGCCCAGCGACTATCTCACGTGCCTGCTCCAAACCCACTGCCCGGGGGCTGGGCGCGTAAAAGACCAGCCCGATGGCATCCGCGCCCTGGCGTATCGCCCCCCTGGCATCCTCCGCACGGGTGATGCCGCAGATCTTAACCCTGGTTCGCATATTGGGGCCTTACCATACAGGATCAAGATAATAAGGGAAAGCTAATGAACGCCTGCCTCGCGCCAGGTCGGCACCGGGCGCAATTGCCAGTCCGGTAGGCCGAAACCCGGGGGGTACTCCACGCCCACCAGGTAAAGGCCATCCGGGGGCGCGGTAATGCCCCCCAGGGCGCGATTGCGCAGGGCCAGCACCTCGGCGGCCCAAGACTCCGGTCGATCGCCGCGGCCGATAGCCATCAGCACCCCGGCGATATTGCGCACCATGTGGTGCAAGAAGGCATTGGCGGTGATCTCCAGCACCACCCGCTCCTCATGGCGGCTGACACGCAGGCTGCGCACCCGGCGCACCGGGGATTTCGCCTGGCATCCCTGGGCCCGGTAGGAGGAGAAGTCGTGCTCCCCGACCAGGGCCTGGCCGGCCCGGTGCATGCGCTCGGCGTCCAATGGCGGATGGAACCAGACCGCGCGCCGGCTGGCCAACGCAGAGCGCACCGGCCGATTGAGAATCTCGTAGCGGTAGCTGCGGGCCAAAGCCGAGTAGCGGGCACTGAAGTCCGGCGCGACCGGGCGCGCCCAGAGCACATTGACCTGCTCCGGCAGGTTTACATTGCAACCCAATACCCAGGAGCGCTCACGGCGTTCGGCATCGGTATCGAAATGCACCACCTGGGCGATGGCGTGCACGCCTGCATCTGTGCGCCCGGCGCACTGCACCCGCAGGGGATGATCCGCGACTCGGGACAGGGCGGCCTCCAGGGTTTCCTGTACGGTCGGCACGTCGCCCTGGGCTTGCCAACCGTGGAACGCGGAACCGTCATATTCGACCCCCATGGCGATCCGCATCGTCGCTCTTGCCCCACACTATGTCTCGACAGAAAAACGGGGGTGCACCATGAAATGCACCCCCGCAGCCGTCCAAATTTGTCCCGGAAACGCCGGGTGTCAGTTCACGACAGCGCCTGAAGCAACTCCCGCGCGCGCTGCTGCTGATTCTCGTTGCCCTCGCGCAGCACCTCTTCCAGGATAATGCGGGCGTCGTCCGGGTCCCCCATGTCCTGGTAGGCGAGCGCCAGGTCGATCTTGGTCTCGATCTCTTCCTCGTCACCCCCGAGGAAGGCGTCCGTGTCGAGGGACAGTTCCTCCGGCTCTTCCGGCTCTTCGGGAGGCGCCGGAGGGACTTCCATAAAGCCGCCAACCGTCCAGGCTGAGGCCCTCGATCTCCTCTTCCGGTGCCTCTGGCTCGGGCGCTTGGTCGACGGTAGAAGCTTCCGGTTGGGGCGCTTCCGACCGCGCCTCCTGGTCAGCCGGAAAACCCAAGTCTGCTAGATCGAAGTCCAATTCTTCGGCCGCAGGCTCCGCCGGGGCCTCGGGTTCTGGCGTGGCCTCCGCTGCAGCCGCTTCGGCCAGATCGAGGTCCAGATCCAGGTCGAAGTTGTTCCCCGCCTCGGCTTCGGGCACCGCTTCCCCGCCCTCTGCAACCGCTGCCGCCCCGGCGCCACCAAACAGGGCCGCTCCGGGCGCCAAGCTGCGTCCCATCTCCAGGACCCGGCTCCACGCCTGCGGATCCTGATCCTCGGCGCCCGCCTGACTCATCTCCTCGGCCCGGGCGACGAAGGCTTCGCTATTGCCTGCCTCGGCATACACCTCGAGCAGCTTGTGCTGATAATCTAGGCGGTCCGGATGGCGCTGAATTTCATCTTTGAGCATCTCTTCAGCCTGCTCGTAGCGGCCATAGGCTACATAGACGTCGACCTCGGCAAGGGGATCCAACGCCGGCTCCTCGGCCGTTTCGGGCGCGGTCTTGGGGGTGGCGTCACCGGTAGCGGCGGTGCCCGCTAAGGCTGCAGCGGTCGCTGCGAAGGCAGCGGTCTGTTTGCTGTAATCGCCGACTTCCGCTCGCTCCGAAGCCCCGGTCGCGATCGGGGCTGGGGCGGCCATCGGCGCAGCGAAGGCTGTCTCTTCCCGCTTGCGACCCCGAACCAGCAGGGCAACCAAACCCAGTAGAAGCACGCCGATGGCGCTGAGCAGGCTAACCACGACCGTATCGCCGCTCATCAGCCGTTCCATGAACCCCTTGGGCGGTGGGGGTGCAACCGGCTCCGGTTGCTTGGCGGCCTCCTCTGCCTGATCCTGCAACTGCGCCAAACGGTCGTTCTGTACCGACATCAGGCGCTGCATTTCTCCCAAGTCCCCTTCCAGCTCGCCGATGCGTTCCCGCATCTCCATGGCTTCTTGGCGCGCTATCGCGGCCTCTTCCCGCGCCAGGAGCAGGGCCTGGTCCAGACTCAAGGCCCCGGACCCGGCTTCCGGTCCGCTTTCAGCTTCGCCGGGAACCCCTTCCGACGTATCCGGCGCCATCACTTCGTCGGTTCCGACCAGTTTCAACTCCGGCTCGGCGAGGGGGCTTGATTCCGGGTCCGAGGCCTCGGCCACCGCGCCCGGCTCCTGCATCGGGATCGGGGCGGACTCTTCGTCAGTCACCTCGGACGCGGCGGCCGCCTGGGATTCGGCGCGCCAGACCTCGTTCTGCTCCAGGAACTCCGCTCGCGCCTCGCGTCGGCTCTGTTCTGTGGCCGCTTCCGCTCCGGGAAGGCGCAGCACATGTCCGACTTTGAGCCGGTTGATATTGTTGCCCATAAAGGCATCCGGGTTGTAGCGGTACAGGGCCATCAAGACCTGTTCCACCGCGGCCCCCTGGACCCTCATCCCCTTGGCGATACTCCACAGCGTGTCGTTCGGCTTCGTCGGCCCGTACTCTAAGGCCCCAGCCGCCGCCCCTGCAGGCCTGCTGGACGCTGGCGCCACCGGCCTGCCCGCCGGCCGCGATGCGACGCTCGGCGCTGCAACCGGCTTGGGCCGGCGCTGCGAGACCACCGGCGGATCCAGCAACACGGTGTACTCCCGGACCGCGCGCCCTTTCGGCCAGTTGACCTCGATCATAAAGTTGACAAAGGGTTCCCGAATCGGATCGCGGCTGCTCACCCGCACGATGGCCTTGCCGTCCGGCGTGGCCACGGGCTGGAACTGCAGCTTGGAGAGGAAAAACGGTCGCGGAATCCCGGCTCGTTCAAATACCTCGCGCGAGGCCAACTCGACCTTTACCGTGTCGAGTTCTCCGGGATCGACCGAGAGCAGATCGATATCCGCGCTGAAGGTCTGGTTAAGATAGGATTTCGGATGGATTTCACCCAACCCGAGCGGATAAGCCGCCATTGGCGCCAAGGCAGCAGCAATCGCCAACGCCAGGGATAGTCTCCGAAACATGTTTCCTCCTCGCAGATACCGTCTACCGGTGTCCGGACATCCCGGTCGGTGTCGCCGGCGTGTCCCCTTTGGGCCTCGAACATTGCGTCCAGGCAAATAGAACATACTTCATATTTTCCCGCCAACTATAGCTTATCCGGGGGTTTTAACCCAACCCCCAAGCGCCTCTTCTGCGACCGGCTTCCACTTCTGCGACTGCTCAGCGCGCCAGCAAGATCCCCAGCATGCGGCGCAGCGGCTCGGCGGCCCCCCAAAGCAACTGGTCGCCAACCGTGAAAGCACCCAGATACTCGCCGCCCATGGCCAATTTCCGCAGGCGCCCGACTGGCACCTCAAGTTTGCCGGTTACCGCAGCGGGACTCAGTTCCCGAATCGTGCGTTCGCGTTCGTTGGGGATCACCCGCACCCAATCATTGGCTTCCGCCAGCAATCCTTCGATCTCGTCCAGCGGCAGATCCCGCTTGAGCTTTACCGTGAGCGCCTGGCTGTGACAGCGCATGGCGCCGATGCGCACGCAGATGCCGTCGATGGGGATCGGCCGGTCCTGCCGGCCGAGGATCTTATTCGTCTCGGCCCCCCCTTTCCACTCTTCCTTGCTTTGACCATTATCCAATTGACGATCGATATTATCCTGCGGAAACTTTTGGCTTTCCCGAACGAAGTGATCGCTCGGCAACTTCGCGCTGCGGATGTGCTCGGCGACTCGACGGTCGATGTCCAGAATCGCCGAGGCCGGGTTCGCCAACAGGTCCGCCGCCGCGCCGTGAATACTGCCCATCTGCGCAATCAACTCGCGCATGTTCTTGGCCCCGGCCCCGGAGGCGGCCTGGTAAGTCATGGCGCTGACCCAGTCTACGAGGCCCTCCCGAAACAGCCCCCCCATCGCCATCAGCATCAGGCTCACGGTGCAATTGCCACCAATGTAGTTTTTCACGCCGGAGTCGAACGCTTCCGTGATCAGGTTCCGATTGACCGGATCCAGCACGATGACGCTGTCGTCCGCCATGCGCAAGGCCGAGGCTGCATCAATCCAGTAGCCGCTCCATCCTGCCTCGCGCAGGGGGCCAAATACCTGTTTTGTATAGCTGCCGCCCTGGCAGGAGACGATCACCTCCATGTCCTTGAGCTGCTCGATGTCGGTGGCGTCCCGCAGCGGGGCAATCGGTTTGCCGATATCCGGTCCCGGCTGACCCACCTGGGAGGTGGTAAAGAACACCGGCTCGTCAATTCCGGAGAAGTCTCCTTCCGCCAGCATGCGCTCCAGAAGCACCGACCCGACCATCCCACGCCAGCCAACAAACCCTACACGTTTCATCTAATTACCCACTATTACTCAGAATCAATATAAATTTTTGTTACGTCGTCAGACAGCACGTAAGGCGGTCACAACCGCGTCGCCCATCTCCGCGGTGCCAACCTGCCGACAGCCTTCGGAGTGGATGTCCGGGGTACGCAGACCGTTGTCGAGGGCTTGGTTCACCGCCTGCTCGATGCGTTCCGCCAGCGCCGCCTGATCGAGAGAGTACCGCAGCATCATGGCCAGCGACAGGATGGTGGCCAAGGGATTGGCCACACCCTTGCCCGCAATGTCCGGGGCCGAGCCATGGATCGGCTCGTACATGCCCCGCCCGTCCGCATCCAGGGAGGCCGAAGGCAACATGCCGATGGAGCCGGTGAGCATCGCAGCGCAGTCCGACAGGATGTCGCCGAACATATTGGTGGTGACCATGACGTCGAACTGTTTCGGCGCCCGCACCAGCTGCATAGCCGCGTTATCCACGTACATGTGGCTCAGCTCCACGTCCGGGTAGTCCTCGCCGACCCGGGTAACTACCTCGCGCCAGAGTTCCGTGCACTCCAGCACATTGGCCTTGTCCACCGAACAGACCC
>CBDUCL010000065.1:0-13478 GCA_965365625.1 uncultured Chromatiales bacterium
CCACAACCAGGCCGCCAGCATCAACTGAGTGTAGGCCACCTGCAGCAGATGGCCGCCGCCCCAGAACAGGTACTCGTAGTAGGCCTTGCCCTCCAGGGTCTGGGGCACCTGGAACCAGGCCCAAATCAGTGCCACCAGGGCGAACAGACCGCCCCAGGCGGCGCTCAGGGCCGCCAACCGGGGGCTGTCGTTCGCCTGCCAGGCCTGGCGCACGCCGTTCCAGGAACCGGCGGCCAGCAGCATCGGCAGCGCCACCCCGAGGCCGAACAGGATCAGCCCGGCGTGAAACAGCGGGTGCTGCAGCACCGGGACGTAGTTGTTCATCAGCGGGTCGCCGGCCCCGGCGAAGGGCGCCAGCGCAATTATCAAGGTCCCGGCCACCGCCAGCGCCAGGCCCAGCCACTGCAGAGCGGGCACCGCGGCCCGGCGATGCAGAACCCAAAGACAGCCGGCGAAGGCCAGAAACCAGATCAGCACCGACTGGTCCACATGAACTACCAGGGCGGTGCGGAAGAAATCCACCCAAGGGAAGAAGGCCTCGGCCCCCGGGCTGCGGGACACCACCAGCAGGATGGCGAAGATACCCGCCAGCGCCAGGGCCAGGATGCCGAGCAGCAGCCAGCCGGCCGCCAGACGCCGGCCGCCGGCGAGCGCCGGTTCCAGGCGGGTGGGGGTGGAGTTCGAGTTTTCGGTAGTCACGGGCGGCAGCCCCTCCCTTCGGGCCGGAACGAGAAAAATCTGTTTATTGTACCCCGATTCCCCGTTTCGGGGCCGGCCCGCCCCGTATGCGAGCAAGAAGAGCGATGATGCGAACCAACTTTGTGCGTGCCTCCTTTCTGGTCACCCTGTTCGCCCTGGCGGTGATCATGCTCGGCGCCTATGTGCGTCTCAGCGACGCCGGCCTGGGTTGTCCGGACTGGCCCGGCTGCTACGGTCAGTTGGTGGCGCCCGACAGCGCCCAGGAGATCGAGTCCGCGAGTGCCGAGTACCCCCAGCGCCCGGTAGACAGTGCCAAGGCCTGGAAGGAGATGGCCCACCGCTACTTCGCCGGCACCCTGGGTCTGCTGATCCTGGGCTTAGCGGTGGCGGCTTGGCGCCGCCGGCACCGCGATCCGCAGCAGCTCCTGGGTGTGCCCCTGGCGCTGCTCGGGCTGGTGATCTTCCAGGCCCTGCTCGGCATGTGGACGGTGACCCTGCTGGTCAAGCCGGCGATCGTTACCGCTCACCTATTGGGGGGCATGGCCACCGTCGGCCTGCTCTGGTGGCTGACCCTGCGCCAGGGCAACTGGTGGGCGTCGCGCGCCGGGCCGGAATTGCAGGCGCTGCGGCCCTGGGCCTGGCTCGGGCTGGCGCTGCTGCTGGTGCAGATCACCCTGGGCGGCTGGACCAGCACCAACTATGCCGCCCTCGCCTGCCCCGACTTCCCGACCTGCCACAGCGGCGCCTGGTGGCCAGCCGCGGATTTCGGCGAAGGTTTCGTGATCTGGCGCGGGTTGGGCATAGACTACGAGTTCGGCGTGCTCGACGGCCCCGCACGCACCGCCATCCACCTCAGTCACCGCCTCGGCGCCCTGCTGGTATTCCTCTACCTGGCCTGGCTCGGGCTGCGCCTGCTGCGCGGGGCCTGGCCGGCCCTCGGTGGGGTGTTATGGCTGGCCTTGGGCCTCCAGGTCGGTCTTGGCATCACCAATATTCTGGGCCAGTTGCCGCTGCCGGTGGCAGTGGCCCACAACGGCGGCGCCGCAGTGCTCCTGCTGGTGCTGCTGACCCTGATGCACGGCGTGCACCCTCGCCCCCAGAAGGAGGTCTGATACATGGCGTTTGCGACGATACTCTCCCGCTGCAACCGGGTCGGACTGGCCCTGGTGCTGGCGATCCTGGCCCTTGGCCTCGGGCTCTGGCTAGGCGTCCCCTCGCAACCGCCGGCAACCCCGTTCGAACCCCAGAGCGCTACCCTGGTGCCGAATCCCCGCCCTTTGCAGCCATTTGAACTGCCGGATACCCGGGGCGGCAGCTTCTCGCCCCAGAACTTGGACGGACGCTGGAGCCTGCTCAGCTTCGGTTATACCCACTGCCCTGACGTCTGTCCCACCACCCTGGCCATCATGGACAACGTGGACCAGAAATTGCTGGGTACACCAGTGGACGGAGCCTTGGAGATGGTGTTCGTTTCGGTGGATCCCGAGCGGGACAGCCTGGAGCAAATCCGCGAATACCTGGCCTTCTTCAACCCGCGGTTCCGCGGCGCGACCGGCGACCACGAGGCCCTGCACCGGCTGACCGACCAGATCGGTGTGCTCTACGCCAAGGCCGATCAGGTGGATACCGCCCTGGGCTATGTGTTGGACCACTCGGCCCACTTGGTGTTGCTGGACCCGGAGGCGCGGCTGCGCGCCCTGTTCGGCGCCCCCCATGTACCGGACCAGATCGCGGCGGATATCGAGGGCATACTTGCCAACTACCCGGCCTCGGGGCAATGATTACCTAAAAACACGCCCTGGCGGCTCATCGCCAGCGGTCAGCATCCAAGCTACGATTAGAAAAACCACAGGAGGAACCACCCGATGGGTCAAACCGCAGTCACCGACAGCCACCTGCCACCGCCGCTGCCGGAGATCAAACAGATCAGTCTGGATCATCCCTGGCGCTGGCTCGAGGCAGGCTGGCAGGATCTGCGCCGGGCCCCCCGGTTCAGCCTAAGCTACGGCGCCTTTTTCGTCGCCGTCAGCTACCTGCTCACCATCAGCCTGTTCAACGGCTCGCTGTTCTTTCTGGTGCCGCCCCTGGCGGCCGGCTACTTTCTGATCGCACCCCTGCTCGGGGTCGGCCTGTATCAAATGAGTCGCAACCTTGAGCGCTCGCAGCCGCTGGAGTTCTGCCAGGCCCTGGAGGCCTGGAACGCCAACCGCGTGCACCTGTCCGCGTTCGGGTTGATTCTGCTGTTCATCCTGCTGGTATGGATGATGGCGGCCAATCTGGTGTTCGCCCTGTTCTTCACCCAACCGATGCCGACCTGGGAGAATTTCATCCCGGTGGTGTTCCTGTCCGGCGATAATATGGGCTTCGTGATTGCCGGCACCCTGGTCGGCGGCGCAATCGCGATGTTTACCTTCGCGGTCAGCGCCGTCAGTGCACCCATGCTAATGGATCGCCAGGTGGACGTGATCACCGCCATGCGCACCAGCCTGAACGCGGTGCTCGCCAACTGGCGACCGATGCTGCTGTGGGCGGCCCTGATCGCCATGTTTGTCGGCATCGGCATCGTCACCTTCTATATCGGCCTGGTCGTTGCCATGCCGCTGATCGGCCATGCCACCTGGCATGCCTACCGGGACCTGGTGGCGCCGGAGGACTGATAACACCAGCGGGGCGTCCTACCGGGGCGCCCGGCTCAGCGGTGCTCCAGGGCGATGCCCACCCCTTCGATGACCACTCCGGCCAAGATCAGCAGCACTCCCCCGGTGGTCTCGGTGGCCAGGAGCAACATCAAGGCCCCTACCAGGATCAGCAGGCCGGCCAGGGTTCTGCGCGCTTTTTTCTGCATACTGCCTCCTCTCCGGCTCCGGCATCAGGAGCGATGCCGCACCTGGGTTGCATCGCCGCGGTTGATCAGTTCCAGGCTCCCGGCCGATCCGAACTCGAACACCAGGGTCTCGCCGTCTTCGGTCTCGCACAGGCGATAGGCGCGGATCTCACGACCTGCCAACCCGGTCTCGCCCCCCAGGTCAACCAAGGGATAATGGAATACGCCGTCGGCTGAATCCGGCTCCTGCTGGGGCGGCGCCTGCTGTGATCGCCAGTGCACCGTACCGGCATCGAGATAAAGTTGATGCCAGAGGCCGTCGAGCTTGAGCCAGACCACATCCGCCGCGTCCGCCAGGACCCCATGCTGCCAGAACTGCTGCACCAGCAACTCGTCGCAACGCCGTCCCACCAGATCCGGCACCACACCGTCCGTCTCGAGCATTGCCTTCGCCTCTTCGCGTCCATTCAGCAATCGGACCTTCGGTTCCATTTTATGACAGCCGCCGGGTCGATTGAGACGATTGCCGCGGGTCGATTGATCCGGATCAATACCGGGGCTTGGGGAAAGGCAAAACCATCGCAGTTCCCTGCGGGCAGGATGTTTCGCTTTATGTCATTAACCCAAGCGTCTGAAAATGAACGCTTTCGGAAACTGGATCCCGACGGCCATTCTGAAACAAGTGGTGGATGAATGGTTTCGACGATTACTCAGGACGGCAAGGCATCGCTATCGACGATCCGATCCAGCCGCAGTTGCAAGCGCTCGCCGCCCGCCTCCACCAACAGGTATTCGGCGCCGTCTCGGGTCACCAGATCGAGTGGCAAAATCGGCTCCCGCCGCAGGCTGCCGTCGGGTTGGCGCCAGCCGAGAGTCAGGGCTCGGCCGCGCATCACTGCCAGCTCGAAACGACTGTGCAGTCCGCAGTCTATAGGCCTATAGGCGAACTGGCTCATGCCGAGTTCCCGCTCAGTCGTTTTCTCGCCTCGCTTCCAGGCCCTCCAATTGGCCCGAGACGTCCACCCGCAGCCGCATCAGAATGGGCTGGCAACAAACCCAGCAGTCCTCCACATATTCCTGGGGGCCGGCAGAACAATCCGCCGTGGTGGTGAAAATCTCACCGCAATAGGGGCAGTCAATCTCCACCATCTGCAATTCGTTGTGCATGACCGAACTCCCGCCGCGCCGGTGTCCCCGATCTGTTTTGATTGTAGCGGAAAACGCATCCGGTGCCTCGGCTGGCTCGGTTAGAATGGGGCTTTCGGCAGCCTAAATACACAAGGGAGACCACCATGGCCGAGCCCCATGACCCCGAAGTCTATTTCTCGGAAGAACAAAGTTTTCGCCAACCCTGGCTCTGGACCCTGCTGCTCGCCAGCTTGCTGCTGGTGCTGGGGCTATTCGCATATGGGATGGTGGAGCAGTTGCTTCTGGGCCGACCCTGGGGCAGCCGGCCCATGCCCGATTGGGCCCTGTTGCTGGTCGGCACGTCGGCGATCCTGCTGAGCAGCGGGATCACCTACCTGTTCTTGCGCCTGCGCCTGATCACTCAGGTGCGCGACGAGGGCCTGCTGGTGCACTTCTATCCGCTACGCCGACGCCTGATCCCCTGGAGCAAGGTTACGGGGTGTGAGGCGCGCAGCTATCGCCCGCTGCGCGAATATGGGGGCTGGGGAATCCGTTTCAGCCGCGCCGGGATCGCCTATAACGTAAGCGGCAACCAGGGCGTGCAGCTGCAGTTACGCGACGATCGGCCCCTGCTGGTGGGTTCCCAGCAGGCGGAACGACTGGCCGCCGCCATTCGGGAGCAGATGCGCTGAGACCTACTCAGCCGCCTCCCGGGCGATGCCGTCGAGCATCTCGGTGACCGCCTCCATGACCTCCACCGAATCCCCCGCCAGGTGCTGGCGGCGGTAGGCGACATAGACCTGCTCCGGCTCACTGGCCAACTCGTAGATGGCGACGGTGAACGGGCAGATCACCAGATTGCGAGGATCCACCGCCACCATCCGCTGCGACATCATGGCGCTGCAGAACTCCACCGACTCGGCCTTCAGGTACACCGGGTCGGGAAAGCCGAGGTCCTTGCCGGTACGTTCCAGCATATCCTGCACGTGCAAGGTGCCGCTGACCAGCAGGCCGCGGCCAGTGATCGCCCATTTGACGTTCTCCAGCACCTCGTCGAAGCTCCCGCTGGCGGGATAGGTGATCACCGGGTCCAGGGCCGGTTCGGCACTCAGGGAACCTGCCGCCAGGGCCAGCCCCAGTAAGCCGGTACGCAAAAACCGCTTCAACATATCGTCGTCTCCTCTCGTCACCGCCGACCGGCAGCTACCACAGGTCCACATTATGGAGCACCGCTCTCACGGTGCGAATTCCCTCCAAACCACGTCTCAGCATCAGGTCCAGGGGTGTCTCATTGGCGAACTTCACACGCGGCGTGGTCACCCAGAGGCTGGCCGAAATCTGGCTGTGGGGAAACATCTTGTGCAGGGCGTTGTCGATGTCCAGGAACAACAATGCCCGCTCGTAGCTCTCGCCGGCCTCCGGCAAGGGTGTGCCCAGGCGGTAACGGTTGAACACCCGGCGCTTGATATCGGGCTCCATCCCCAGCAGCTCCGGCATCAGCCGCGGCGGAACCTCCCAATCGCCGAACACGTGGAACACACTGCGGGTGACTTCTACTCGCTGCTCATAACTCAACTGCTCGCCCATGTCCTATCCTCGGACCTGGATAGGGAAACGCCGGATTACAGCGTTTTCCGCTCGGGGCAAGATGCCCACCGTTTTGAATCGCCGCAGGCTATTGGAATCGAGGGTCTTCGAAAACCGCATTTTCGAAATCCATGCCGCGAAAACCCGGTAACGGCTATTTTTCGCCGCTCCGAAGCCTGATTCTAACAGCCGGCCAGGACCTATGGCAGCGAAATTCAGGTCTCGAAGCCTTCATCCGCTCCCCCGGGCTCGCTGCTGCAGCGCTCGAACTCGGCAATCACCTGGGCCCCGAACAGCAGGATCAGGGCCGCCGCCTCGAAGCTCAGCAAGACCACCACCGCGCTGGCCAGGGATCCGTAGACCACATTGACCAGAGAAAGGGTGGAGAAATACCACACCAGCATATGTCGAGTCAGTTCCCAAAGCAGGGCCGCGGTAACCCCCCCAACCAGGGCGTGGCGCAGGGCAATGTGGCCCACCGGCATCACCAAGTAGAAGGCGGTCAGCATCAACACCATACCTAGGATGCCGAGGCCGTAGAGCGCCCCCGCCGAAGCGCCATCCAGGCTCCAGACGTTGCCGAACATAAGGACCGGCTCGCGCTCCAGGGCCTGCAGGGCGCCGCTGATGAAGGTCACCAACAACAGCCCCAGCCCGAGCACGAAGATGAACAGAAACGGGATCAAAGCAGATACCAGGAAGTGCCGCCGATGAATGCTGACGCGGTGGAAGAAGATCACCGAGATAGCGTTTTCCAAAACGGTAAACGCAAGCGTAGAGAAGAACAGCAGCACCAGCATGCCGACCCAGCCCACTAATTCCTTGTGATGCACGAAGTCGGCGATCTGCTGGGCCAAGACCTCTGACTGGGTGGGCAAAATCAGGTCCAGGTTCTCGCGCACGGTGCCCAGCAGCTCTTCCTGGTCTAGCACATGGGACAGGCCCACCAGCAGCAGGGTAATCAGGGGAACGATCGATAGCAGCGTATAATAGGCTACTGCCCCTGACAGCAGGAGCCCTTGGTTGCGTTTGAAACCCCTGAGCACCCGCAGCAAGAAGCGTAACGGACGGCGCAGGATGCGCAGCGAGCACTGGGAGAGGCTGGCCATCGACTTGTTTTTTTGTCCCTCGAGGTTGGGGTTGCGGTGCAAAAATTATGGGTCTTTGGGGGGACGCGGTATTATTGATTTTCGCCCCTGGACGCCGGTGGATCAACCGCCGCCCGCGCCCGGAAGGAAAAGCCATGAACAGCTCAGCCTCCGACCTAGCCCCGCGCCTCGACCCCGAAGCCCGCAGCCGCTTGCTCGAACTCGCCCACGCCTCGATCCGTCACGGCCTGGACCACGGGCGACCGCTGTCCGTGCGGGCAAAGGACTTCCCGGAGCCGCTCCGAGCCCAACGAGCGAGCTTCGTCACCCTCGAGCGCCAGGGCGCGCTGCGCGGCTGCATCGGCCATCTGGAGGCAGTGGAACCGCTGGTGCAAGACGTGGCGAAAAACGCCTTCGCCGCCGCCTTCCGCGATCCCCGCTTTCCGCCCCTGGCCGAGTCTGAATTGGCCGAATTGGCGCTGCACATCTCGGTATTGACCCCCAGCACCGAGCTCGAATTCGAATCGGAGCAGGACCTGATCGCCAAATTGCGCCCGGGCATCGACGGCCTGATTCTGCAGGAGGGAGCGGCGCGCGGCACCTTCCTGCCCTCAGTCTGGGAATCCTTGCCGGAACCACAGCAATTCCTCGCCCAGCTGAAGCGCAAGGCCGGCCTGCCCATCGACCACTGGTCGGAGCGCATTCGGGTATTCCGCTACGAGACCGAGGCCTTTGGCTAACCCAGTAGCCTCAGAGGTGAAGCCCACGACGTGCCCAAACCATTATGCCGACTCCGCAACAAACCGTAGAGGCCTATCTGCAGGCGATCGCCGAACGCGACCTGGACCAGGCCCGTCGATATCTGGCCGACACCCGCTTCCGCTACACCAGCCCGATCGGCAGCTTCGCCGACGCCGACCGCTTGATCGAGAGCCTGTTCGGGGTGCCACCGATCCTCGAGCAACTGACCCTGCGCAAGTGCCTGAGCGAAGGCGAAGAGGTGATCGGCATCCTCGACGTGCGGGTGACCATGCAGAACTATGCCACCCACGCCATCGCCTTCTGGTGCCGGGTGCAAGACGGGCGCATCCGCAGCATGGAAGTGATCTTCGACGCCAGCGAATATCGGCGCATGTTCGCCGATCAATTCAGAAAGGAAAGCCGAGATTGAAGCGCAGGGCATTCAGCCCGTCGCCGAACTGATAGCCCACGCCGACCCGCTCCAGTTCCAGTCCCCAGAAGGTAACGGGCCGGTCGATGCCCAGGGTCACGCCAATCTGGTGGCTATGGCGAATGCTGAAACGTTGGTCGCCGATATCGACAAAGTCCACGTCGTTGAAATAGCGGCTTGCAATATAGAACAGGCTGGCGTCCAGGTTGCGCTCGAGCAGCCGCAGTCCCAGGGGATGGCGCAGGTCCACCCCTAGCTCGACCAGACCGAAGCCGGTATCCGAACCGCCGCGCACCGCCCGCTGGCCGGCCAGGGTCGCGCCGGCCCCGAGGGACAGGGTAGAACGCCCCTGGGACTGCTGGTACAGGCTCTTAAGGCCGGCCACGTAGACGTAGGCATCATTGTCCTCCTGCAGATCCGCCACATAACCCAGCTGCGCATAGGGCTTGAGCCGCCAGCCCTCGGAGAGTGCCCAGGCCAGTTCCAAACCCGGCACGAAGCCGACGGTTTGCAGCCTTTCGGGGAAATCGTCTTCCAGGATGTCGCGCCAATCGAAGTGGTGAGTGCCGAGGCTGACCGGCAGCTTGAAGCGCAGGCCGGGGCGATCGCCGCTCGCCTCGCGCAGGGTGTAGTGGAAAGGCATGTTGAGCACGTATACCCGGCGCTCGCCGACCTCATAGATACCGGTGCCGAGCACCGTGGCATAGGCGAAGTTGACCGCCGCTGCCGGCAGTTGCTCCTCGGCCCGGCCGATCGGCGCCGCCAGCAATAGCGACAGCCAGAGCGAGAGGCCCAGGGGGCGGAGTCGATACCCGAGCGGGAAAACAGCAGCCGGTCGCATAGGCCTAGCTGCGGCGCTGCAAACGCATCAAGTTACCCGCATCGCCCGAGCCGCCAGCCTTGGGGAAGCCATAGCGGGAAGAGGAAGGCATGGTTGAACAGGGATTTCCGGGGCTGTTGCGGATAGAACGATGGCCGATCGCTTCGGCCCAGGACGCCGCGACGCCCGACGCGAGCCAGGGGAAGGCGGATAAACGCAGCTCCGTCGCCGCCAACCCGCGGGCAGCCCAAGTCTGGACCGGTCCTCCCCCGCCCGCCACCGGCCTCAGGCCCGCTTGCGCTCCTGCTCGACGTCCGGCAACACGATATTGAGTTCCAGGATCTCCCGGTCCTCCTCCTGCTCCAGGGTCACGGAGACGTCTTTCTGCTCCACCGCTACGTACTTGCGGATTACCTCGATCAGCTCCTTCTGCAGGTTTGGAAGGTAGGAAGGCTGGTTACGCCCGGCCCGCTCGTGGGCCACCAGGATCTGCAGACGTTCCTTGGCGACGCTGGCGCTGCTGGGGGCCGAGCGCGAACGAAAATAGTCAAGCAAACCCATGGTCAACCCCCAAACAGCCGGCCCAGCAGGCCCTTCCGCTGCACCTCAAGAAAGCGGTGCGGCAGGTTCTCACCCAGGTAACGGGACACCAGATCGGCATAGGCCTGACCGGCATCCGTCTCCTCATCGAGGATCACCGGAGTGCCCTTGTTGGAGGCGCTGAGCACCGCCTTGGACTCCGGGATCACCCCAAGCAGTTGCAGCGAAAGGATCTCCTGCACGTCTTCCACACTCAACATCTCGCCCAGCTTCACCCGCTCGGCGGAGTAGCGGCTCAGCAGCAGGTACTCCTTGATTGGCTCCAGGTTGTTCTCGGCACGCCGGGACTTGCTGGAAAGGATGCCCAGCATGCGGTCGGAATCCCGCACCGAGGAGACCTCCGGGTTGGTCACCACAATGGCGTCGTCGGCGAAATACATCGCCATGGTCGCCCCGCGCTCGATGCCGGCCGGGGAGTCGCAGACGATGTAGTCGAAGCTCTCGGACAGTTCGTCCAGCACCTTGCCCACCCCTTCCAAGGTCAGGGCATCCTTATCGCGGGTCTGCGAGGCCGGCAGCACATAGAGGTCGTCGCAGCGGCGGTCGCGGATCAGGGCCTGGTTGAGAATGGCCTCGTCGTTGATCACATTGATCAGGTCGTATACCACCCGCCGCTCGCAGCCCATCACCAGATCCAGATTGCGCAAACCGACATCGAAGTCGATTACCGCGGTACGGTTGCCCTTGCGCGCCAGTCCCATGGCGAAGGCGGCGCTGGTCGTGGTCTTGCCGACCCCACCCTTGCCCGATGTCACAACGATTATTCTTGCCAAGTCAGCATCCTCCTTTGGTCGGGGAGCCCAGTGATTCAGAATGGTTCGACCACCAGAGAGCGGTCGTCGAGATAGATTTGCACCGCGCGGCCGGTCAGTTGCTGCAGGTTCTCGCTCAGGCGGTAGTGGCCCGCCACCGAGACCAGCTCGGCCTGCAGGTTCTGACAGAAGATGCGGCTGTCGCGATTGCCCTTAACCCCCGCCAGGGCCCGCCCGCGCATCGTGCCGTAGACATGGATATTGCCGTCCGCCAGCAGCTCCGCCCCGGCGCTCACCTGGGCGGTTACGATCAGGTCGCCGCCCGCTGCATAAACCCGTTGCCCGGAGCGTACCGGACGCGTCACCAGCTTATTGGCTTCACCGGGCCGCGCCGCTGCGGCAGGGGGTGCGGGCTTGGCCTGCGGCGGCGCCTTGCTGGCAGGCGCTGGTTCGGGCTTGGCGACCGCCGGCTTGGCGCTGGCCAGGATCGCCAGATCCAGCACCTGGGCGGCTTCGTTTTGCGCCGCATTGCCGCCGCGCACCCCCACCGGCACCATGCCGTAGCCCCGCAAAAGCCCCACCAACAACGCAAAGTCCACCACGCCATTACCGGCGACGAAGTCTTCCAGATCGATCACCACTGGCGTGTTGCGGAAGAAATCCGGCGCCTGGGCCACCTTCTGCGCCAGGCCGTCGGCAACCTGCTCCATGTCGCCCCCCAGCAACCGCAAGGTGGGCAGGGTAAAGGCCCTGGCCTTGAGCTCGAATACGGGCGAATCCGCCCGTTCCACATTAGCCGACATGCGTTGCTTCTCTGGTTGAGTCAGATGTAAAGACGGGGTCACCCAGGTGGCGTGCACCGACCCCATCGAGCCGGCTCGCGGTTTGTTACACCGCGCAAAAACTAGGTCCCGTTATACCCTCGGGCCGCGCCTCGATCAAGCGCTCGGAAGCGGTTTTTGATCGACTTATTTTCTTGATTTTACTTTAAAAAACCATTTTAACTGGTTATCTCTGTTAGGTTTATATAAAACCCCTAAGAAACCACTAAAAGTATGGGCAATGCAAAAACCTGCACTCCGTCTCAACCCGGGGGCCAGCGCATCGGCCTTCCGCCGAGCAGGTGCAGGTGGATATGAAACACCGCTTGGCCGGCTCCGGCGTTGCAGTTCATCACCGTGCGATAGCCTTCCTCCGCAATCCCCTCGGCGGCCGCTACCTGCTTGGCGGCCAGATACAGGGCACCGATCAATTGGGCATCTTCCGGTTGGATGTCGTTGCTGGTGCTGATGTGCTTCTTCGGTATCACCAGCACATGGGTTGGCGCCTGGGGGCCTATATCGCGAAACGCCAGCACCTGGTCGTCTTCGTAGACCACATCGGGCTTGATCTCGCCCGCCACCATCTTGCAAAACAGACAATCGGACATGGTTTGCGCTCCTTCGGGTAATGCTGAAACAAGCCATCCGAAGCATATCTTCAGCGGGTATCCTGCCCGCCGTGGTGAAGCCCGTTAACCGGCTTTCACCTAGAATTCGCTGCGTCCGGCAAAGGCGTGGGACAGGGTCCCGCCATCCACGTATTCGAGTTCTCCACCTAGCGGTACCCCGTGGGCGATGCGGGTGGCTTTGACCCCCTGAGCCCGGGCCAGCTCCGCAATGTACTGAGCGGTGGCCTCGCCTTCCACTGTCGGGTTGGTGGCCAGGATCAGCTCCCGCACCCCGCCCTCGCCCAGTCGCCGCTCCAGGTGGTCGAGGCCAATTTCGCGCGGGCCGATCCCGTCCAGGGGCGATAGCCTTCCATTGAGCACGAAATACAGCCCGGCGTAATCGATCGCCTGCTCGATGGCCCAGACGTCCGCCGGGGTCTCGACCACGCACAGCAGGCCCGGGTCGCGCCGCGCATTGGCGCAAAGGTGGCAGACCTCCGCTTCACTCAAGGTGCGACAGCGCTCGCAATGGCCGATGCGTTGCATCGCCTGGTCCAGCACCCCGGCCAGGCGCCGGCCACCCTCGCGGTCTCGCTCCAGCAGGTAGAAGGCCATCCGCTGCGCGGACTTGGGCCCGACCCCGGGCAGGCAGCGCAGGGCTTCCATCAGCTGCTCGAGCAGCGGCGGCGGGTTCACCGGCTCAGAACGGCAGCTTCATGCCCGGGGGCAGGCCCATGCCCGCGGTCAGATTGGCCATGTTCTCCTGCATCTTGTCCGCCACCTTCTGCACCGCGGCATTGAAGGCCGCCGCCACCAGGTCTTCCAGCATCTCCCGGTCGTCGCCCATCAGGCTGTCATCGATATTGACCCGCCGCACCTCGTACTTGCCGTTGATCACCACTTTGACCAGGCCGCCTCCGGACTCGCCGGTGACCTCTTCCAAGGCCATCTGCTCCTGGGCCTTCTGCAGCTCGGCCTGCATCTTCTGGGCCTGCTTCATGATATTGCCAAGACCGCCTTTCATCTTTCATCGTCTCCCGTGGTAGCGTTTATCAGCATTATGAACTGTGACCGCAAAGGCGCCTGGGACGCCAGGCAACGACTCGCCCGAGGGGAGTGCGACCCGGCCATCTTCGCAGCGAAAACCGATTTCAGTCATCCGTCGGCTCGATGGAGTCCGCGACCAGGCGGGCATCGAACTTCTCCTGCAGCGTCTTAACCAAGGGGTCGGCGCGCAGGCCTTGCTCGGTGTCGCGCTGCAGCTCGGCACGCTCCCGGGCCTGACGCTGGGCCGGGGTCTCGGCCTGGGGCGCCGCCACCGAAATTACCAACCGCATCTGCCCCCCCAAGCGCTGCTGCAGAGCCTTGGCCAGGCGCTGC
>CBDUCL010000066.1:0-13387 GCA_965365625.1 uncultured Chromatiales bacterium
TTTCTGGGATTCCAGCTCCAGCTTCTCCCGGGCAGCGATTTCTTCGATCGGGGCGACCAGCATAACGTTGCCGTCCTGACGCTTGGCCAGGCCCTTGGTCTTGAGGATGATATCCAGTGCCTGGTCCCAGGGCACGTTCTTGAGGCGCAAGGTGACGCGCCCGGATACGGTGTCGCTGGTGACCAGGTTGAGGCCGGTGAAATCCGCCAGCAGCTGCAACACAGCCCGCACTTCGATATCCTGGAAATTGAGAGACAGGCGCTCGCCGGTGAACACTTGGCGCTTCTTATCGAGTTCCGCCTTCTCCTGCTTGGTCAGGGGGCGGAATTCTACGACGTACAGATCGTCGATCTGGTAGGCCAGGTATTCATATTCTCCGGTGGTGGCGATCTCCATGTGCACGTTTGCGCCCCGCGGGCGGGTGCGTATGGTGGTGACCGGTGTCGCAAAATCCATGACGTCGAGTTCCTGGATCAATGCGGCCGGCAACTCCGTATCCAGCAGATCCAAGACCACCTTAGTACCTTGTTCTTTTACATCTACTACCGTTGCCGGATCACCAAGACCGATCAAGACTCGGCCTTCGCCGTTGGGGCCGCGACGAAAATCGATATCCTGTATTCCTGATGCAGCGGCAGCGGCCATAGTCGATCGCGGAGCAGAGGCGGCAGTTGCGGGGGCTCCGGAGGCTGCCCCCCCGCCAACCGTAATTACAACGCCATTGTCGATTAGCTGCATCTGGTGCGAAACCGGCTGCACCAGATTGATCACCACCCGGGTACGGTCTCCCGCCTTTACGGCGGTAACACTCTGCACCGATCCGATACCGACCGCTTGGGTTCGCGCATCGAGACCAACACCCAAACCAGTGAAATCCATCGCAATACGCGCAGGGGAATCGGTGGTAAAAGAAGTGGGCTCCGACACGGCGCCAGTAGTGCGCAGGATGATCTGCACTGCCCCTCCGGGCATTGCCGCGTACTCCACCGCCTCCAACTGGTTCTCCGCAGCCTGCAGCGGAGCAGCCAGGCAGGCGAGCGACAGCAGGACGAGCACTATAAAAAGCCGTTGCATTCGGCCGGCCGGTGACCCTCGCAATGCCACTCGTAAGGAGCCACGACTGGTTAGAGATTGCGTGCTTGTCATTTCTGCTGTCCCCTGATTTTATTCGCTCAGCGCAACCGAAGCCGGATTTTCCCGGTAGGCGCCCTGCCCATCGGCCAGGATCTCCGAGAGCTTGATTTCCACGTCGCTGATTTCGTAGATCTGGCCGTGATTCTGTCCGATATAATTTCCGGTCTTCACTCGGTAAAGCATTCCGTCCGCATTACGCACCAACCCCCACTTGACGCCATCCTTGTCGAGGGTTCCCACCATGTCGAGGGAGTCCAGCGGAAAGAATTCCAGTTCCTCCTTTCGCCGATTGCGGTCGGGCATGATGTCACCCCCGCCACCGCCGCCAGCGCCATCATCGGAGGGCTCTTTGGAAGGTGCAAAGGGATCACGCCGGTCTGCAGGCAAGTAGAGGAAAGTCTCCACCTGGGCAATTTGCGGTAGCGGCTCCACCTCACTGCCGGGAAGCGCCTTGGTGCGCTCGACAAATGTGCGCAGATCCGCCAAAGGATCTCCACCCGCGCACGCCGTCAACGACAGAACTACCCCCAACGCCGCAGCCCATAGGATCGCTATACTCGGCCGAGCGGTCATTTCTCCGGCTCCTCCTCAAGGTAGCGGTAAGTCTTGGCAGTGGCCTCGAGCACCAGCTTGCCGTATTTTGGATCCTTTTCCGGTAGCGGGGCGATCTGCACATCATGAATGGTGACGATTCGCGGCAGGGCAGCCAGGCCGCTTACGAACTCGCCGAACTCGTGGTAATCCCCGAATACCCGGAGCTTGATCGGCAACTCCGCATAGAAGTCCTTGTGCACCTCCCCCAACGGCTGAAAGAGCTCGAACTCCAAGCCTGACGCGAGACCGGTCTGCGATACGTCCACCAAGAGAGCGGCCACCTCGGTCTTGTCCGGCAACTGCTTGAGCATCGCGCCGAAGGACTGGCGCATCTCTTCCAACTGTTGCTTGTAGGCTTCCAAATTCGCCGCCTTCGCCTGCTTGGTCTCGAATTCCGTGCGCAGGCGCTGCTCCTTGCTCTCGGTTTGCTTCAGTTCCTCCAGCCGATCCTTGGTATCGAAGTAGTATCCGGCAGCGGCCACCACCCCGATCACCAATAGGACCACTGCGGCTTTTACCGGACGCGGCCAATCCCCGATATTGCTGAAATCGAGGTTGTTGAGTTCTTCGAGTGTCACCCGCTGACCTCCTTCGCCGGCTCGCGCTGTTGCAGGCGCAATTCGAATTTGCTCATCGCGGTTTCATCTCGCTCTTTGTTCTCGATCACCCGCAGTTCAGGATCGCCGACCCACTCGGAGGCGTCGATCTTTCGCATGTAGGAGGAGATGCGGGCATTCGATTCCGCCTCCCCGGTCACGGTTAGGCTCCGCGCCTGCTGGCTCACTTCCGTCAGGTGAACGCCATCCGGCAGGGTGTCGACCAATTCGTCGAATAAATGGACGACTTCGGGACGGCTGCCTTGCAGTCGCTGAATCACGTCCATCCGCGATAGCAGCCCGTTCTTTATTTTTTCCAGATCCTTGATCTCGGCGATGATCTTATCGACCCGCGCGATTTCCTGCTGCAGATAGCCGTTGCGGTCGTTCTGGGTGTCGATCAAAGTACCGATCAGAATATGCACGCCACCCACACCAACGGCGGCGAGGGCGGCGGCTACCCCCAGCATTATGCCGAAGTCCCGCTGCCGCTTGTTGCGGAGATCTTCGCGCCAAGGAAGAAGGTTGATGTGAGCCATATCAGTCGAAGCTCCTTAACGCCAGGCCGCAGGCGATCATCAATGCCGGCGCGTCGTTGCTCAAGCTCTGGGGCTTGACCCGCGAAGCCACCGACATCTCGGCGAAGGGATTGGCCACCAAGGCAGGGGTGCCCAAGCGCTCCTCGATCGATTCGTCTACCCCAGGGATCGAAGAGCTGCCGCCGGCCAGAATAATCTGGTCAATGCTGCTGTAGGCCGAGGAAGAGAAGAAAAACTGCAGCGAACGCCCCACCTGCTGGGCCATGGCTTCCTTGAACGGCTCCAGCACCTCGGACAGGTAGCTGTCCGGCAGGCCGCCCTGGCGCTTGGCCATGCCCGCCTCTTCGAACGAGAGCCCGTATCGACGCTGAATCTCTTCCGTAAGCTGACGGCCTCCGAAGGCCTGCTCCCGCGAATAGATGATGCGCTTTTCGTGCACAACATGCAGAGTCGTATTGGTGGCACCGACGTCGGCCACCGCGATGATCTGGTCCTCGCCCTGGTTCGGAAGCTGGGATGCCAGCAGGCCGCAGGCATTCTCCATGGCATAGGCCTCGACGTCGACTACCGCAGCGGTCAGGCCCGCCAGCTCCAGCGCGCGCACCCGAGCATCGACGTTGTCACTGCGCGAGGCCGCTAAAAGCACGTCGACCATGTCTGGCATTTTTTCAGAGGGCCCCAGGATCTCGAAGTCCAGATTGACCTCTTCGAGGGGGTACGGGATATACTGGTCCGCCTCCAGTTCGATCTGCTCCTCTACCTCGCGCTCCGATAGGGACGCCGGCATGGAGATGACCTTGGTGATCACCGAGGAACCGGACACCGCCACCGCCGCCCGCTTCGCCTTGCTGCCCGAGCGCTTGAGCACGGAGCGAATCGCGTTGCCCACCGCCTCCTCGTCGGCGATGTTCTTTTCCACCACCGCATTTGGCGAGAGCGGCTCGACACCATAGCTCTCGACCCGGTACTGGGCTGCTCCGCGGCCGGACGAGCGGCTCAATTCCAGCAGCTTGACCGCTGTCGAGCTGATGTCCAACCCCAACGTGGGTACGTGTTTGGATCCAAACAAAAACATCGGCCGCCCTTTTCGCGAATCGCAGGAATTCCGCTGCCCAGAGTTCTCGTTGATTCTTTATTAATGTAGCTAACTATATAGCAGCAAATAAAATTCTTGTGAAGCAGTTTTTCTTTTTTTTAAGATAGCCGAAATGTTTTTGATAGTATAGGGCTAATCCGCGCATCCAGCGCCCGCCACCCCCAGATATGTGAACCAGCTCATGAAGTACCTGCTCAAGTTTCTCGGCTTCCTGCTGCGCGCGGCTCTGACGGGCCTGCTGCTGGGCTGTCTCGCCCTGCTAGGGGTCTATTTGTATATCGAACCCAATTTGCCATCCATCGATGATCTTCAGGAGGTGCGCCTCCAGGTGCCACTGCGTGTCTACAGCCGCGATGCCAAGCTGATGGCCGAGTTCGGCGAACAGCGGCGCATGCCGCTTGGTATCGAAGAGATCCCCGACCAGATGGTGCAGGCATTCCTGGCCGCCGAGGACGATCGATTCTTCGAGCATCCCGGAGTCGACTACCAGGGACTGCTGCGGGCGGCCACCCAGTTGGCCCTGACGGGGGAGAAGACCCAGGGCGGCAGCACCATCACCATGCAGGTGGCACGCAACTTCTTTCTCACCCGAGAGAAAACCTACACGCGCAAGCTCAATGAGATCCTGCTGGCCCTGAAGATAGAGCGCCAACTCAGCAAAGAGCAGATTCTGGCCCTCTATTTGAACAAGATCTACATGGGCAACCGAGCCTACGGAGTAGGCGCCGCGGCAGAGATCTACTATGGGAAGCCGGTGGGGGAGCTGAGCCTGGCCGAGACGGCGATGATCGCCGGACTACCGAAGGCGCCGTCGCGCTTCAACCCGATCGCCGACCCGAAGCGCGCCCTACAGCGCCGCGACTACGTGCTTGGACGCATGGCCAAACTCGGCTTCATTGACGCCCAGACGCACCAAACCGCTCGAGCCGCCCCCGTGACCGCGCGCCTGCACGCCACTAACACCGAGCTGGACGCCCCCTACATGGCGGAAATGGCACGCGCGGAGATGCTGGAGCGGTACGGAGAAGAAGCCTACACCGGGGGATATCGCGTCTACACCACCCTCGACAGCCGGCAGCAAGAGGCCGCCACTAAGGCCCTGCGCGAGGCCCTGGACGATTACGACCGACGCCACGGTTGGCGGGGCGCTGAGCGCCGCATGGACCTGAGCGGCGAGGGTGGCGAAAGCGCCTGGGACCAAGCCCTGCGCGAGGCGGGCACGGTCGGCGGGCTGCGCCCGGCCCTGATTACCGAGGTGGCGGAAAAGGCCGCCCGGGCCTATCTTGGCCAGGGGGAGTATGTGGAGCTACCCTGGAAGGGGCTGTCCTGGGCTCGCACCCATATCAATGAAAACCGCCGTGGGGCAAAACCCAAGACCGCGTCCGAGGTGCTCCAGCCGGGCGACCTGGTGCGGGTGGCCCGACGCGACGGCGGGCAGGAGGGCGAGGACTATTGGGCCCTGGCTCAGGTGCCGGCGGTGGAAGGCGCGCTGCTGGCGCTGGCCCCGGCAGACGGAGCCATTTCCGCCCTGGTCGGGGGCTACGACTTCTATCAGAGCAAATTCAATCGAGCCACCCAAGCCCAGCGCCAACCCGGCTCCGGTTTCAAGGCCTTCATCTACTCGGCGGCGCTCGAGGCCGGCTTCACCCCCGCGAGCTTGATCAACGACGCCCCGGTAGTGTTCGACGACCCGAGCCTGGAGGCGGCTTGGCGCCCGGAGAACTACAGCGGCAAGTTCTTCGGCCCGACGCGCCTGCGTTATGCCCTGACCAAGTCGCGCAATCTGGTGTCGATACGCCTGCTGCAACAAATGGGCATCCGCCACGCCCTAGATCACATTGCCCGCTTCGGCTTCGACCCCAGCGAGCTGCCCGGCAACCTTTCCCTGGCCCTGGGCAGCGGGGTGATCACGCCGCTGCAGATGGCCCGGGGCTATGCGGTGCTTGCCAACGGCGGCTTCCTGGTCGATCCCTATTTCATAGAAAGCATCGAGCACCCCTACGACGGCCTGGTGTTCGATGCCCACCCGTTGCGCGCCTGCCGCGAGTGCGAGAAGACGGAGCTCGCAGACACCGAAGGTCCCCCCGCGCCCGGCGCCTGGCGACCCGCAGCACGGGCCATCAGCCCCCAGAACTGGTATCTCATGAACTCTATGATGCAGGACGTGATCACCGCCGGCACCGCGCAGAAGGCGCGGGCCCTGGGGCGCCGCGACCTGGCCGGTAAGACTGGCACCACCAATGAGCAGCGCGACGCCTGGTTCAGCGGCTTCAACCAGTCCCTGGTAGCCGTGGCATGGGTCGGTTTCGACAGCTCGGCGCCCCTGGGCCGGGGAGAAACCGGCGGCCGCGCTGCGTTGCCGGCCTGGATTGACTTCATGCGGGTGGCGCTGGCGGATACCCCGGACCGTCCGCCCGAGATGCCGGAGGGCCTGGTGACGGTGCGCATCGATCCGGTCACCGGGCTGCGAGTCGGGGCCGAGCAGGATGATGCCATCTTCGAGGTATTCCGGGTCAGCCACGTGCCCGAGGAACCGGCGCGCCATACCTATTCGAGCGCCAGCGGCGACGGCGCTGCCTTGCCTCAGGGCGTTGATCCGTTCTGACACCGCGAAACGAGCCGATGAAAAACAAGGGGCGGAGCGGGCACATTCAGCAGCGGGTCATCGCCGAGGCGGCGCGGCTAATGGTCGAGCAGGGTCTCGACAATCCGCATCAGGCGTGCCGCAAGGCCGCCGCTCGCCTGGGGGTGCGCGATCCGCGCCAGCTGCCTAGGCCCGACCAGGTCGATCAAGCGGTGCAGGAATACCTGCGCCTGTTTCGGGGCGCCGACCACCAGCGCGAGCTGGAACAGTTGCGGGAAACGGCGTTGCAGGCGATGCAAGCCCTGAAGGACTTTCGGCCACGCCTGGTAGGGCCGGTGTTGCAGGGTAGCGCCGACCGCGGCAGCCGAGTGCAGCTGCATCTGTTCGCTGACGCCCCCGAGGAGGTAATCTTTCGGCTGCTCGAACTCGGGATTCCCTGGCGCGATGGCGAGCGCACGCACCTGTACCCGAACGGGCGCCGCATGCGCCATCCCAGCTTCCGCTTTCGGGCCGGGGACAGCGAGGTCGAATTGGTAGTGTTTCCCGTCGCCGGGCTGCGCCAGCCGCCGCTGGAGCCGGGGCAACAGCGAGCGCTGGAGCGCGCCAGCCGCGAGCAGCTAGAACGGCTGTTGGAGCAGCGCCCCGATCAGCGCTCGCTAAGCGGCACGTAGGGGCGTTCGGTATAGCCTTCGTACATCTGGCGCGGGCGGGCGATGCGGTGGGCCGGGTCGGCGATCATTTCCATCCAGTGCGCCACCCAGCCGGCGGTGCGGGCGATGGCGAACATCACCGTGAACATGTTCACCGGGATACCCAGGGCCCGGTAGATGATGCCCGAATAATAGTCCACGTTCGGGTATAACTTGCGCTCGACGAAGTACTCGTCGTTGAGCGCCACCTCTTCCAGCCGCATGGCCAACTCGAACAGCGGATTGTTGGTGTCGGCCAGTCGCTCCAGCACCTGGTAACAGACCTCGCGGATGATCTTGGCCCTGGGGTCGTAGTTCTTATACACCCGGTGGCCGAAGCCCATCAGGCGGAAGGGATCGTCCTTGTCCTTGGCCTTGGCCACATACTTGTCGATACTCCCGGTGTCGCCGATCTCGTTGAGCATGGTCAGCACCGCCTCGTTGGCGCCGCCGTGGGCCGGCCCCCAGAGTGAGGCGATGCCGGCGGAGATGCAGGCGAACGGGTTGGCGCCCGAACTGCCGGCCAGACGCACGGTCGAGGTGCTGGCGTTCTGCTCGTGGTCGGCATGCAGAATGAACAACAGGTTCATGGCCTTGACCGCCACCGGGTCCGGCTCGTAGTCCTCGCAGGGGGTGGCGAACATCATGTGCAGCAGGTTGCCGCAGTAATCCAGCTCGTTGCGCGGGTACATCACCGGCTCGCCCACATTGTGCTTGTAGCAGGCAGCGGCGATGGTCGGCATCTTGGCAATCAGTCGATGCGCGCAGATCTCCCGGTGGCGTGGGTCCTGGATGTCCAGCGCATCGTGGTAGAAGGCGGACAGGGAGCCCACCACCCCCACCATGATCGCCATCGGATGGGCATCGTAACGAAAGCCGTTGAAGAAGTTCTTCAGGGTCTCGTTGATCATCGTATGGCGGCTGATGATCGACTCGAACTCGGAGAGTTCGTCGGCGCTCGGCAACTCGCCGTGCAACAGCAGGTGGGCGGTCTCCAGGTAGGTGCTCTCCGCCGCCAGTTGCTCGATGGGGTAACCCCTGTAGCGCAGGATGCCCTTGCCGCCGTCGATATAGGTGATCGAGCTGTGACAGCTAGCGGTGGACATGAAACCCTGGTCGAAGCTGAACATCCCCTTGTCCCGGTACAGCGAGGAGATGTCCATGGAGATCGGCCCCTGGGTGCCCTCGAGCATCGGCAACTCGATGGATGATCCGTCCAGATTATTGGTCAGAGTTACGGTGCGTTTGCTCATCAGCCAACTCCTGTCAGGTGCCGTCACCGGCTAGATTGGGCCCGCCAAGGATTGCGGAGACCACCCGGAACGGCGATCACTGTACCAGATCGGGAAAGCGGGCGAAAACCCCGTGCCCGGCGCCGGGGGATTACGCCTCGGAGGCTTGAGAATCGCGAATCGCGCCGGCCGCCAAGCGCCGAGGGGCGGCGCGGCGCGGATCAGACACCGCGCGGCGGATAATGACCGGGGTAAGGAGCGCGCGCCACCCCGGAGGCCACCGCCGCCGACGCCACCGCCGCCGACACCAGCTCCCGCAGACGCGGATCGAACGGGGTGGGAATGATGTACTCGGGACCGAATGCCAACGCCCCCAGGCCGTAGGCGTCGAGCACCTCCTGCGGCACCGGCTCATGGGTCAACTGCTGCAGCGCGTGCACCGCGGCGATCTGCATGTCATCGTTGATGCGCGAAGCCTGCACGTCCAGGGCGCCGCGGAAAATATAGGGGAAGCCCAGCACGTTGTTGACCTGGTTCGGGTAATCGCTGCGGCCGGTGGCCATGATCAGGTCGTCGCGCACCGCGAATGCCACCTCGGGGCGGATCTCCGGGACCGGATTGGAGAGGGCGAAGACGACCGGCCGCGGCGCCATCGAGGCGAGAATCTCGCGACTGATGAGGTCAGGCCCGGACAGGCCGATAAAGACATCGGCGCCATCCATCGCCTCGGCCAAGGTACGCTTTTCGGTGTCCGCGGCTACGCCCCACTTGTAGGGATTCAAGTCCTTGCGCTGAGTATGGATCACCCCATTACGATCCAGCGCGAAAATATGGTCGCGGTGGGCCCCCAGAGAAGTCAGCAACCGGATCGAAGCGATCCCGGCGGCCCCGGCGCCGAGCACCACGATGCGGCAGTCCTCCAGGCGCTTGCCCTGCAACTCCAGGGCATTGAGCAGACCGGCGGCGATAATGATGGCGGTGCCGTGCTGGTCGTCGTGGAACACCGGGATGTCGAGCTGCTCAATCAGGGCCTGCTCGATCTCGAAGCAGTGGGGGGCGGCAATGTCCTCCAGGTTGATACCGCCGAAGGTCGGGGCGATACGCATCACCGTCTCGATAAACTCCTGGGGATGCTCCGCATTGACTTCGATATCGAACACGTCGATACCGGCAAAGTGCTTGAATAACACCCCCTTGCCCTCCATCACCGGCTTGCCCGCCAGCGCCCCCACGTTCCCGAGCCCGAGCACCGCACTGCCGTCGGTGATCACCGCCACCAGGTTGCCCTTGCTGGTGTAGCGGTAGGCATCCTGGGGCTGGCTGGCGATGCGGCGCACCGGCTCGGCCACCCCCGGGCTGTATGCCAGGGCCAGATCGCGCTGGGTGCGCGCCGGCTTGGTGAGGGTGACGCTGATCTTGCCCGGGATCGGTTCCGCGTGATAGCGCAAAGCCGCCTCGTTGATCTCCTGGTCCAGATCCGCATGCTCGTTGCCGTTGCTCATGGTGCGCTGTCCTCCCGCGGGGAATGGCGTGGCCGGCACCTTAGGCCGGCGAAATCCGTTCATGATAGGGGATGTTGGGGAAAACCACGAATCGAGCCCGGGCTCGCCCCTAACCGAGGCTCAATCTGCGAGCCAGCGCAGGGCCGCCGGGTGGCGCAGTTGCATCCGCAACTCGCCTTTGCGGCGGTAGATCCAGCCCCTAACCTCCAGCGCCCGCCCGAGCCGGGCATCCGCCTCCAAATCGGAAAAATACTGCAAGTCCGGGCGGTCGACGCGCAGCGCCAACCCGCCGTGCAGATTCAGCCACAGGGCGCGGCGGCTATTACCGACTCGACGGATGCGCCCCTGCACCAGATGAAAACCCTCGGCACTGGCCGGTAGGTCGACGGCCTGGACCGCCGGATCGCTCCGCCAGAGGCCGCGTCGGGCGGACCTGGCCTGGTCCTCGGCATCGAAGTAACATTCCAGATGGCTGAGATTGGGCGGCACCGCGACCGCGAAGCCCAGCCCCTCGGCCAGCAGCAGGCGGGCCAGATTGCTCCCGTCGGGCTGGTACAGGTGCACCAACCTTCGCCCGTAGCGATCGCGCGCTTCACGCCCGGGCCGCAGCAGAACCCGCCCGCCTTGGGCGTCGAGCAGGCCCAGCAGGCGCGCCCGCGCGACCTCGGCGCCTGGCCGGTCTGGCGCGCCGTCGCGCCCCAGTTCCGGGGTATCGATACCGATTAGACGCAGCTTGCGCCCATCCTCCAAACGCAGGCTGTCTCCGTCATAGACCCAGGCCACTGTCGCCGCTGCGGCCTCCACCGGGGCTGGGCAATCGGCCCTAAGCGGCCCCAACCAACCAGCGGCCAAGCCAGAAACGAACAGGGCGCCCCACCGGAGCGCCCCGTTTCGCCAACCGGCAGGCGAGTATTCTCGCCCCCCCGGCGTCGACCCCATCACCAGCTCGGTGCCGCCCGCGACCCGAACCTCCGGCGACCGCGGTCGTCGATCAGCGTCCGTACTTCTTGCGGAACTTGTCCACCCGGCCGGCAGTGTCCATGATCTTCTGCTTGCCGGTATAGAAGGGATGACAGGCGGAACAGACTTCCACGTGCAGCTCCTTGCCCATGGTGGAACGGGTCATGAACTCGTTGCCGCAACTGCAGGTGACCTTGATCTCGTCGTATTGGGGGTGGATATCCGCTTTCATGCTGGCCTCGTAAAACCGATGTTCCGGCGCAACCGCGCCGAGTAAACCCAAAGGGCGCCATAAAGGGCGAAACGAACCGGCCATGTTAGACCAACCTCCCTGGTTTAGCAACAGCTTTATCCGGCACGAGCTTGGTCGCACCCTCCGCGCGGGCCCCAACTTTGATAGAATGCCGTCGGCACCGGAAAGTCGCGCGGGCTTGGGCGGTCCCATCGAATGTCTGCGCCGGGTTGGTGCTCTATTGTCGGATAAGCTGGTCCAACGGATGTCGTACGAGAAACGCATTGACGAGATGGTCGGTCATCATCTGGCCGAATTTCAGACCGAACTCACCCTGGCCCAGCGCCTGGCGGAGCGGATGAAGGGCAAAGGCGAGGCCCCGGTAATGCCCTACGGCTACCCGGTCGGCATTTATCGCCCGTTGCACATCTGCCGCACGCCCAAGGTCCGCCAGTTCATCGCCCACCATGGCGGCACCCTGAGCAACGGAGTACCCCGCATCTTAGGCATGGAACTGGTCGGGCAATACATCCTCGGGGCCTACAACCCGAATCGCTGTTGAGGGCGAACTGAGCCACCCCAGGCTATAATCGCCTTTTCCCCGCGGACTTCCGCGGCTAAAGCGGAGGCCCGAAATGGCTCTGGAAATCGAACGCAAGTTCCTGGTTGACCCCGACGGCGCCTGGCGAGCCGCCCCCTGCACCCGCTACCGTCAGGGCTACCTGAGCACCGACAAGGAGCGCACGGTGCGGGTACGCACCATCGGCGAGCAAGGCTACCTGACCATCAAGGGCGTCACCCGAGGCGCGTCTCGCCTCGAATACGAGTATCCGATTCCTGGCGCCGACGCCGAGCAACTCCTGAGCCAGCTCTGCCAGAAACCGCTGATCGAGAAAGACCGCTACCGGCTGGAGCACCAGGGCCTGGTATGGGAGGTCGACGAGTTCTTTGGCGACAACCAGGGCCTGATCCTGGCCGAGGTGGAGTTGCAAAGCGAGGACCAGGCGCTGGTGTTGCCGGCCTGGGTGCGCGCCGAGGTCACCGACGATGCGCGCTACTACAACGCCAATCTTATCGAGCATCCCTACTCGGCCTGGTGAAACCTCCCTCGCGCTCACCCGCGCCGGATCTTGATCTTCCGGGGTCCACCGAGACCGGCTAGGCGGTGGAAACCGGACAGCCGGCCCGTGGAATGGGACCTGACCCAGATTCAGATATCCACCGCCAGATAAAAGAACACAAAACGCCCGTCCTCGATATCGATCATCAAGCTGGCTCCATGATAGACCCCGTAGTCCACGTAACCCGGCACCGCGGCATCCGCATGGCACTCGCTGGCGTGCTGGGGCGACTCGAAATCCCGGTCCCGGTCATACCAGGACAGCAACATGTGATCCCCCAGGCGGCTTTTGGCCTCTTGGTTGGCCAACGCCATGGCCTGCAGGTAATCGGCGAGGGGCGGCTCCGGGTGCAGCCGGACCTGGGTCAGGGCCGACAGGTCCGGTTCCCTGCCGACGTCACATACCGCGCCCGGGGTCTGGTCCTGTTTGCGCCCGGTCATCGGGCCGCCTCCGCCGCTTCCGGCTCGATCTTGGCGAAACGCAGAAAATAGTTCAGGCGCAGCAGCTCGGGCGCCTCCAGCAGCCGAAACCCGGCCGCCTCGACCTCTGCGATCACCTGCTCCCGACCGGCCCGCACATGGCCCATGACCCAAGGCGAACTCAGCCCCGGCTGGCGCCGAAAGTCGATGATCACCAGCTCCCCGCCGGCGCTCAGGGCCTGGTGCAGCGAGGCCAGCATGCTGCGCGGGTACTCAAAGTGGTGATAGGTATCGCATACCAGGGCCAGCTCGACGGAGCCTGGAGCGAGACCACTGGAGCGCGGCTCATTGACCAGCCCCTCGACATTGTTCAGGCCAGCGGCGCGGGCTCGCGCCAGGGCATTGGTTACGAAGTTATCGGAAATGTCGACCATATAGACCCGGCCCTCCGGCCCCACCTCGCGGGCCATCGGCAGGCTCAGCACGCCAGTGCCGGAGCCGATGTCCGCCACCCGCTGTCCGGGCCGCAACCCCAGGGCCGCGACGATCTCCAGGCGCCGAGCGTAGATTTCCCGCCCCGGCGACTCGAACACCCGCACCCAGTGGGCATAGTCCGGATCCCGGTAGTGGTCGTTGATGCCCGGCCGCACGCTGGCCTCCTCGCCGGCGGCCGGGCCGGCGAGCAGCAA
>CBDUCL010000067.1:0-12935 GCA_965365625.1 uncultured Chromatiales bacterium
TCGGAGGCCATGCGCACTACCCGGCGGGCGACATACAGGGGATCGCAGCCGCCATCGAGCATGCGGGCGAGCCAATACAGGGCGGCATCCGGCGCCGAGCCGCGCACGGCTTTATGCAGGGCGGAGATCTGCTCGTAGAACAGGTCGCCGCCCTTATCGAAGCGCCGCAGGTCGCCGGTGATTACCTCCTCGACCGCGCGCCGTTCGATGGCGGCCCCGCTGGACAGCTCGGCCGCCAGCTCCAGCAGATTCAGGGCACGCCGGGCGTCGCCGTCGGCGGCCTGGGCCAGCAGGCCGCGCAGCTCGGGCTCCAGGGACCGGCCGGCCAGGCCGCGCTCGGGGTCGGCCAGGGCCTGGTCCAGAATCCGTTCCAGGTCGTCCCCGGTGAGCGGCTTGAGCACATAGGTGCGGGCCCGGGACAACAGGGCGTTGTTGAGCGCGAACGAGGGGTTCTCGGTGGTGGCACCGACGAATACCAGGGTGCCCCGCTCGACGTGGGGCAGAAAGGCATCCTGTTGCGCCTTGTTGAAGCGGTGCACCTCGTCGATAAACAGGACCGTGGGCCGGCCTTCGGTCTGGCGCGCCTGCTCGGCCTGCGCCACCGCAGCACGGATGTCCTTGACCCCCGACAGCACCGCCGACAGGCTGAGGAACTGGGCCCCGGAATGGGCGGCGATCAGGCGCGCCAGGGTGGTCTTGCCGGTGCCCGGCGGGCCCCACAGGATCAGCGAGTGCAGGCGGTCACTCTCGATGGCCCGGCGCAGCGGCTTGCCCTCACCCAGCACCTGGGGCTGGCCGATGTACTCGTCGAGGTTGCGCGGCCGCATGCGGTCCGCCAGGGGCCGGGTCTCCAGCGCTCCGGGGGCGAACAGATCCGGGGTAGACGGGGGATCAGTCGGTGCCAAGGACGTCTATGCCGGGCGGCGGCACGAAACGGAACAGCTTCGGGTCCAATTCCGGGTTGCGCTCCAGGCCCGCGAAGCGGAACAGGGTGATCTGGCCAAAGCTGTCTTCCATCTCCAACTCCCGCAGCAGGCCGTCGCCGAAGCCGAGCAGGATGCGCTCGAACTCGCTGCCGCTGTCGAGCGGGCGCAGCTCCACCCAGGCTAGGCCGCCGCCGCGCTCGATCTCGCCCAGGGCGAAGTAGTCCTCCAGGGGGGCGGTATCCACCAGCAGCTGGGCCGGGGTGCCGCGCAGAGTACGCTCCTGGCCTTGGTGGCTGACCTGCTCGAGCTCTTGATCGTAGAGCCAGACCCGGTCGCCGTCGGCCACCACCAGCTGCGGCGGCTGGCGATATTCCCAACGGAACAGCCCCGGGCGCTGCAGATAGAAGACGCCTTCGGAGCCCATGGCCGAGCCGAAGTCCGGGCCGATCACCCGCTGCTGGAAGTCGGCCCGGAGCGTGACCAGGCCGTCGAAAAAGGCGTCGAGTTGGGCGCGCCCACCGCTGGCCTGGGCCGGGACGGAGAACACGGCCGCCAACGCCAGGACTAGCCATCTGAATCGGTGCAAATTGATTACCTCAATCCTCTGGGGGCGGCGGGGCCAGCACCTCCCGGTTGCCGTTGGTCTCGGCCGGGCCCACGACGCCGATGCGCTCCATCTCTTCGATCATGCGCGCGGCGCGGTTGTAGCCGATCTTGAGCCGCCGCTGGACCCCGGAGATGGAGGCCCGGCGGGTCTCGGTGACAATGCGCACCGCCTCGTCGAACAGCGGGTCGGCATCTTCGGTATCCACCCCGGAGGCCTCGGCGGAGAGACCGGGGATGGCCTCGGTGGGCTCGTCCAGCACGTCGCCGATGTAGTTGGGTCCGCCGGCATGGCGCTTGAGGCACTCTACCACCCGGTGCACCTCGGGATCGTCGACGAAGGCACCGTGCACCCGCTGCACCAGGCTGCCGCCGGGCGCCAGATAGAGCATGTCGCCGTGTCCCAGCAGGTGCTCAGCCCCCATCTGGTCTAGGATGGTGCGCGAGTCGATGCGCGAAGACACCTGAAACGCCATGCGGGTGGGGATATTGGCCTTGATCAGGCCGGTCAGCACATCCACCGAGGGCCGCTGGGTGGCCAGCAGCAGGTGGATGCCGGCGGCCCGGGCCTTTTGGGCCAGGCGGGCAATCAGCTCCTCCACCTTCTTGCCGACCACCATCATCATGTCGGCCAGCTCATCGATAATGACCACGATATAGGGCATGGGTTCCAGCGCCGGCGCCTGTTGCTCCACCCCTTCCTCGTCGAATAACGCTGGGTTGGGGGTGAACATGGGATCGGGAATGGCGTGCCCGGCCTTCGCGGCCTGAGCCAGCTTGCGGTTGAAGCCGGCGATATTGCGCACCCCCATGGCCGCCATCAGCCGGTAGCGGCGTTCCATCTCTCCCACGCACCAGCGCAGGGCGTTGGCCGCCTCCTTCATATCGGTGACCACCGGGGTGAGCAGGTGGGGTATGCCCTCGTAGACCGACAGCTCCAACATCTTCGGGTCGATCATGATCAGCCGGACCTCGTCCGGCTTGGCCTTGTAGAGCAGGCTCAGGATCATGGCATTGATGGCCACCGACTTGCCCGAGCCGGTGGTGCCGGCGATCAGCGCATGGGGCATCTTGGCCAGGTCCGCCACCGCCGGGTGGCCGGCGATGTCCTTGCCCAGGGCCAGGGTCAGGGGCGACTTGGAGCGGTCATAGGCCTCGGAGCGCAGCACCTCGCTCAGGTACACGGTCTCGCGCTGCTCATTGGGGATCTCCAGGCCGATCACCGACTTGCCGGGGATCACCTCCACCACCCGCACGCTAATGGTGGAGAGGGCGCGGGCCAGATCCTTGGCCAACGCAGTGATCTTGCTCACCTTGGTGCCCGGCGCCAATTGCAGTTCGAATAGGGTGACCACAGGCCCCGGATGTACCGCCACCACCTGCACTTCAACGTTGAAGTCCAGCAGCTTCAGTTCCACCAGGCGCGACATTGCCTGCAGGGCCTCTTCGGAAAAGCCCAGGCCACTGGACTTGGCGGGCTCCAGCAAGTCCAGGGGCGGTAGCTGGAGGTAGGGGTCGATGTCCGGCACCTCCAGCGGCACCTCGGTCTCCCAGGGCAGTACCGCGGGGGCGCTCCTGGAGCGGGCCGGGGCTTTGATCTGGGGCTTGGGCTTGGCCTCCGACGCGCCCGGAGTCGGATCCGGGAGTTGGTTAGCCGCCTCCCCGGCCCTAGCCCCGGCACTGAAAATCGGCAGCTGCCGCTCGCGCTCTTCGCGGTCGCTGAGCTCGATCTCGGTCAGCATGGGCTCGATGCGCGGCGGCTCTCGACCGGCCCGACGGCGGCGCTCTGTCTCGACGCTCTCGGCCCGCTCGCGGCTGGCGCGGCGCCCCTGGCGGCGCTCTTCCAGCCAGTTCCAGGCGCGGCGCAGCGGGGTAAAGGCATGGATCAGCCAGCTACCGGCGCGCTTTACCAGAGCCCCGAGCTTCAGGGTCCAATCCCCCAACACCTCCACGATCTGCAACCAGGACAGGCCGGTAAACAGGGTAAAGCCGCCGAGAAATACCGCCATCGCGATCAGGGTGCTGCCGGCGCGGTTGAAGATACCCACCAGCAGGCTCGCCAGCGAACTGCCGAGGATGCCGCCGGCACCGGTAGGCAGGGACGGCTGCAAGGCGTCCAGATGCAGGCCGGCCAGGGCGCTGCCGGCAGCCAGGGTGACGAAGAAGCCGAGCCAGCGCAGGGCCAGAATATGCAGGTCCATGCGCTCGTCACCACTGCGGCGTCGGAATACCAGCACCGCGCTCCAGGCCAGCATCACCGGAAACAGGTAGGCCAGGAGCCCAAACAGATACAGAAAGACGTCGGCAAACCAGGCCCCGGCACGCCCGCCGGCGTTCTGCACGCTCTCTGCCAGACCGGTGTAAGACCAACCGGGATCGTCCGGGTAATAACTGGCCAGCGACAGCACCAGGTAGAAGGCGCAGCCGAACAGCAGCCACATGGCCACTTCTCTGAGTCCTCTTCCCATGTGCACGCTCAAGGTCTCCCGCTCTCGTACTTCCGCCTCGCCCCCTGCCACTAGCGCATCCTCCGGGATATTTTGCTCTGCTGGATTAGATAGTTACTAAAACTATTTATCCTAATTTCAAGATATCCTTATTGTAGGGCGGGATGCACCAGGGCGCCAGCCTTGACATTGATGCCGGCCCGCAGCGCCGCATTGCGTTCCAGCTCGCCGGCGGCCAGGGGCAGCAGATAGGGAATGACGGCCGCCGACAGGGCCTGAGAGGCGCTGCGCGGCACCGCCCCGGGCATATTGGTAACGCAGAAGTGGGTTACTCCGCTGACCTGGTAGGTCGGGTCATCGTAGGTTGTGGGGCGGGTGGTTTCGATGCAACCCCCTTGATCTACCGAGATATCCACCAACACGCTGCCCGGCTGCATCCCCTCTACCTGCTCGGCAGAAACCAGGCGCGGGGCGCGGGCACCCGGGATCAGCACCGCACCGATCAACAGGTCCGCCGTCACTACGGCCCGGGCCATAGTATCTTGGTAGGCATAGAGCGCAGTGACGTTGGGTCCCAGGGCCCGCATCGCTTCCAGGCGCTCGCGGCGCTTGTCAAAGATCGTCACCTCCGCACCCAGGGCGGCAGCCACCAGGGCGGCGTTGCCGCCCGCCTGCCCGGCCCCAAGAATCACCACGCGACCTCGGGGGACCCCCGGCAGCCCGCCCAGCAGCAGGCCCTTTCCGCCCTGCGGCCGCTGCAACAGGTTGCTGCCGATCTGCACCGCCAGGCGCCCGGCGATGTCGCTCATCGGGGCCAGGATCGGCAGGCCGCCGGCATCGGCCAGGGTTTCGAAGGCGACCGCCGTCAGCCCGATCTCCAACAGGCGCTGCTGCAACTCCGGTAGGGCTGCCAGGTGCAAGAAACAGAACAGCAGGTGCCGCGCCTGCAGCAGTTCCAGCTCCCGGCCTATGGGCTCCTTGACCTTGACCAGCAACTCGGCGAAGTCGTAGACCGCCGCCGCGTCGGCGAGCATCTCGACCCCCTGGTCACGATAGGCTTGATCGGGAAAGCCGCTGGCCATTCCGGCACCCTGCTCCACCGCCACCCGATGACCGGCTCGCACCAGCTCGCCGCAGGCTTCGGGCACCAGCCCCACCCGGCCCTCCAGGGTCTTGATCTCCTTCGGTATCGCGATTTTCATCGGCCCCCCTTCTGGACCGGCTTGAGAACATTCCGTAACATGCCCCCCATTCAGGCTGCCGCCGCGTCGGCGCCGCGGCAGCCGCCCGATTGCCGGTCCAACAGCCCAGTATTTAAGGAGTGAAGTATACATGAGCGAAGTAAAGCATTGCCGTCTGCTGATCCTGGGCTCCGGGCCCGCCGGCTATTCCGCCGCCGTATACGCTGCCCGCGCCAACCTGAACCCAGTGCTGGTTACCGGCATGGAGCAAGGCGGCCAGCTTACCACCACCACCGAGGTCGACAACTGGCCCGGCGACCACGCCGGGGTCCAAGGACCGGAACTGATGGAACGCATGCGCCTGCACGCCGAGCGCTTCGACACCGAGATCATCTTCGACCATATCAATAAGGCGGAGCTCGGCCAACGCCCGTTCCGCCTCACCGGCGATCAGGCGGTATATACCTGCGACGCATTGATCATCGCCACCGGGGCCTCCGCCAAATACCTGGGCATGGAGTCGGAAGAGGCGTTCAAAGGCCGCGGCGTGTCCGCCTGCGCCACCTGCGACGGCTTCTTCTACAAGAACCAGAAGGTCGCCGTGATCGGCGGCGGCAATACCGCGGTGGAAGAGGCGCTGTACCTGTCCAACATCGCCTCACACGTCACGGTCGTGCATCGCCGCGACGAGTTCCGCTCGGAGAAGATCCTGTCCGACCAGTTGGTGAAGAAGTCCCGGGAGGGGAATGTAACCATCGAATGGGACCACGTACTGGATGAGGTGCTGGGGGACCAGACCGGGGTCACCGGCATGCGCATCAAGAACGTCAAGACCGAGGCCACCAAGGAGGTGGCGCTGCAGGGGGTGTTCATCGCCATCGGCCACAAGCCCAACACCGACTTGTTCATCGACCAACTGGAGATGGAACACGGGTACCTCCGGGTCAAGGGCGGTATGGAGGGCAATGCCACCGAAACCAGCACCCCCGGGGTGTTCGCCGCGGGTGATGTCATGGATCATGTCTACCGCCAGGCGGTCACCTCCGCCGGCAGCGGCTGCATGGCGGCGCTGGACGCCGAGCGCTACCTGGATGCGCTGGAAGAGGCGCAGGGCTAGCCGGCCAGCCCGCTCCCCACGGTTGCAGCGCGGGCTTGGACCATGATCCCGCTTTTGGACCCACACCGCCCGGACGCACCCTTTCCCGACGTGGAACTGGCGCTGCGCGAGCCCGACGGGTTGCTGGCCCTGGGCGGGGACCTCACCAGCCGGCGACTGATCAATGCCTATAGCCGCGGCATCTTCCCCTGGTACAGCGCCGGCCAGCCCATTCTCTGGTGGGCGCCGGACCCCCGTACCGTGCTCTTCCCGGAACGCCTAAAGGTCTCCCGCAGCTTCAAGAAGACCTTGCGCAAGCAGCAGTTCGAGGTGTCTTTCAACCGCGCCTTCGATCGGGTCATCGAGGCCTGCGCCGGGCCCCGATCGAACGAGCCGGGGACCTGGATCAACTCCGAGATGATGGCCGCTTACCGTGGCCTGCACCGCCAGGGCATCGCCCATTCGGTGGAGGTCTGGCACGGAAACGAGCTGGTGGGCGGCCTCTATGGCCTGGCGCTGGGGCGGGTATTTTTCGGCGAGTCCATGTTCAGTCGTGCCAGCGACGCCTCCAAGGTGGCCCTTACCCGACTGGCGGGGGCGGCCGTGGAATGGGGCTACCGCCTGATCGACTGCCAGGTCTACAGCAAGCACCTGCTGAGCCTGGGGGCTGAGCTTATCCCCCGGAGCGAATTCAGCCGGCTCCTGCGGGAACTGGTGCCTCAGGCTCCTTGCGCCGCCTGGAACAACCGCGAGCGGCACTGGCCTACCGTGCCGGGGGCAACGTGAACCAGGAATCGCCCCATAGTAAGCGAGAATTCGCCCTCTACTTGGGCAGCGAGCACGAATGCTCCTACCTGCCCGGGCGCGAAGCCCGCTCCCTGTTTTTCGATCCCCGGGTGCGCATTGATCGCCACCTGGCCCAGTGGCTCGCCGACCAGGGCTTTCGCCGCAGCGGCACCTATATGTACCGCCCCCACTGCCGCGGCTGCCGCGCCTGTATTCCGGTGCGCATCCCTGTCGACCGCTTCTCCCGCAACCGCAGCCAGCGCCGCTGCTGGCGGCGCAACCAGGACCTTCGGGTGATCTCTCGACCGCCGCGGTTCCGTCAGGACCAATTCGACCTCTACTCCCGCTACGCCGCGTCCCGCCACTCCAATGGCCCAATGGATAATCTGAGCCCGGAGCACTACCTGGAATTCCTCACCAGCGCCTGGGCCGACACTCGCTTCTTCGAGTTCCGTCTCGGCGATCGGCTGGCGGCAGTCGCGGTCACAGATATCCTGGCCGGCGGCCTATCCGCCTTGTACACCTACTTCGAACCGGAATGGGAGGCCCGCAGCCTGGGGGTTTTCGCCGTGCTCTGGCAACTGGAGCGAGCGCGGGCCCTGGGCCTGCCCTACCTCTATCTCGGCTACTGGATTCGGGACTGCCGCAAGATGAGCTACAAGGACCGCTTCCGCCCACTGGAGGCCTGGGACGGTAAGCAATGGCAGGGCTTCGAAGCAGGCGTCGAACTGTTTCCCGAATGGGACTAAAGGCAGCCCGATTCGGCGCCGCTCGGCGCATTCGCCTGCCCGTACCGAATTCACTGGCTCGGCTTGGGTCCTCCTCTTCGAAGAGCGGAAAAAAGACCGCCCAGGTAACGCTGCAGAAGTAGCCATCCATTGCGGAATCGACGAGAACGGGCACCCGCTCGCGGTCTTTCAGCTCTTTATTCCGGGAAGGCACTCCAACATTGCACTCGCCGAGGCTCGGATTCGCGCGCTGCACCCTACCCCCCTTCTGCAAAAGCGACCGCAGCGGAGAGAGCCAACAGGTTGCAGGTTGCTGACAGCGACAGAATCTTCATCTGCTTCAACCTCGCAAGGGTATCGAGCTCTCGCATAGAGTTTCGACCGTGCGGGTAGACGGCCGGCCCAGGAATCGCCGATCAAGACCGCCGAATCAACTCATGCGGCGAACCGGGTCCAGCGGACCCACCGAGGATCCGCTGCGATCCTGCGGCGGCATAGGACAGGGGTGGACGCCGAAATTTACCCGGCGGGCTTGACGTTCCGCAATGCGTACCCTCGCGCCCTGGTGGTACACCAATAATCAGGCGGGATGCACGCAGGATGCCGGCGGGTTCTCCTGAGCTTGATGGGAAATGCCATGCAGGGATGTTTTCGGCACGGCATCCCGCCCGCATGGAAGGCCCGATGCAAACGGCTTTTCCTTAGGCCGGGAGATATTCTAAGGGTTGCATCGAGCGCCCTACCGGACCGGCCTGAAAGGAATGTCAGGAGCGAGAGTCGGGACCGGTCAACGACTGGCGAGGGAGGATAATGTGATGAGGGAGCTACGGTTCTGCAAGCAACACTTGCTATGCGCCATCTTGGCTGGCGTCGTGGGATCGGCGTGGAACGGCACAGCCGCCGGTGCGGGCGGCGCCATCATCATCTGCCCGCACCTGCCGGGAGACTTGGTAGAAATACCCGTGTGCAACGGCCGGCAGGCCACCTGTGTCGGTACAGCCGGCCATGACCTGATCTGGGGTACCGATGGCGACGATGTGATCTACATGGACGCGGGTAACGACGTGGTGCAGGCCGACGCCGGAAACGACGTGGTTTGCGGCGGGCCCGGCAATGACGCCCTGCACGGAAGCCGGGGCGACGACGAATTGCTGGGCGGCGACGGAGACGACTGGCTGTTCGGAGCCCGCGGCGCGGATACGCTACTCGGTGGGGCCGGTGACTTCGACGTGCTCTGGGGCGGCCCGGGTTACGACCAACTGGACGGCGGACCCGGTGAAAAAGACATCTGCCTGCTGCAGCGGGATATGGGTAGCGCGAATTTGGACGGATGCGAAGCCGTACATCCCCCGCCCGACTATGAACACGACGACGAGTTCGAACTCGGCCCAGGCATCATTGGTGAACGCTGAAACGCTGGTTCTCCGCACCTCTGGATCGCCGCTCGGAGGAGGTTGTTCCGACTGATCTTTTCCGCGAGGCGCCCCGACTCTCAGCCCCTCGGGTCCTCAGCGAACCAGCGGATTGCCACTGGCCCCGGCGACGAAAGCGATGCTTCCCGAGCATACGGGGCAACTGGCGAACTCCGGCTCCCACAGGTTCAAACTCGACCCGCCCCCGCTCTGGCTCCCAGATCTGCCACCCCGCGCCAACAGCAAGGCCACGACGGCTTCGTGCCCACTCTTTTCCGCGCGATCGAGTGCGGTCTGACCCCGCTTGTCGCGGGCATTCACCTGCGCACCTTGCTCGATAAGCAGTTCGGCAACCGCTTCGTTGCCCGAAATGGCCGCCTTGTGCAAGGGGGTATGCCCGCGCCGTGACCGGCGGTTGATGTCCGCCCCGGCTTCCAGCAGCGTTTTCACCACCTCCGCGTGGCCATAGTAGGCCGCGTCGTGGAGCGGCGTCCAAGACAAGGGGTCCTCGGCATCGACTTCGGCACCGAAAGCGAGCAACAGTTTGACCATGTCCACATGACCATTGATCGCGGCTCGATGCAATGGGCGTTCCCCGAACAACCCACCATTCACGTCGGCCCCGCTTACGATCAGCCGCTTGGCGACTCCCACATGGCCCGCGTCGGCGGCCCGATGCAAAGGCGTGTGCCCGCGTTTGTTCTCCACGTTAACGTCAGCCCCATGACGGCAAAACAAGCAGGCTAGCGCCTCCTGACCGGTATCCGCCGCATAATGGAGCGGAGTATTTCCACGCTTATCCTGGGCATTGATATCGCTGCCCTTTTCGATCAGCAGCTCCGCCACCGCAAGATTTCCGTTGAGCGCAGCCTTGTGCAAAGCGGTCTGCCGGTAGGTGCCCTTCGCATTGGGGTCTGCACCCCGGGCAATCAAGAATTCGGCAATCTCGACCGAGTCCTTGGTTGCGGCGTAATCCAACGGGCTGAGCCCCATCTCGTCGCGCTGATTGAAGTCGCTTTGCCAATGTGCGTGCCGCTCCAACTCCTCCCAGTCTCCTGTGAGCACCGCCCTGTGCAGCGAGCCGGAGGGATGTGGCGCCTCGCAACCGGAGGCGAGCAGCAGCACCGCGAGCAGCGCGCTCCCCCAGCCAAAACTCCGAGTCCTTGAAAGCATGCTTTTCCTCCCGATCGGTCTCTTTCGCCCCCTCTCGCGGATCAATTCCCAGCGTTAAAAACCACGTTGGCCCTCCTCAGCCGCCCAAACGTGACCCCGCTAGCTTTCACGGCCCGGTGGAACCAACTCTCCGAGCCGGAATCCCCCTCTCTATATAAGGTTAGATCAATATTCTGTATAAGGATAGATCGATATTCTCCGTCGGATAGGCGCTGACTTGCCGCCAAGTTCCCCAGGCCGTCCCATTTAACCCCCTTCCCGCTCACCAGGGCATCATGCTGTTCATAAACGACATCGGCCGGCCAATATTCTGGTTCATTCCGGAGACATTCTGGTTGATATAGTGGGTGGCTGCGGTCATCGAACTCATTAGGTTGGTCATATTGCCGACCTGACCGTTCATGATCTCGATATTCTGATTCATATCGTCCATATGTTGGTCCATGATCCGCATGCTAACCTTGATCTCCCCCAGATTCCCGAGCATTGGGTGAAGGGTGTCCACGTCGTCTGAAATCAGTACCAGGGTGTCCCCCATGTTCTTCACGCTGCCGGTGAGATCGTCCAGATTTACGGAGATATTCCTGACGCTTGCGTTTAGCTCTTCGAGGTTGCCGGATACCTGAAGCATCTGCGATGCCATCGTCTCCATGTTGATCTCGATGGCATCGGCGACCCGCCGCATATCCCCCACCAGGTTGTAGACTAGGAAATACCCGAAACCGGTCAACAGCAGGAAAGCAGCGACGCCAAAACCGATCGACAGCCGCCATTTGAGGCGTTCCGATCTTGCAGTACTGGGTGTACTCGGGATATTCATTTCTGCTTGAGCGATATCCTGGCCCAAATTTTGCGCATCGTTATGCAGGGCAACGCGATGGCGGTGGCCCCATACAGCCCGGGCAGCGATTGCCGCATCCTGCCCTCCGCACCGACCGTTCCTACCTTAAAACTAGTAGATTATAGGACCCAGGGGGGCTCGGCGCACGGACCTTCGGGACTTGAGGTGCAAAGCTTTCGCGTCCCAAGGCCATGCTGGTTGGCGGCCGCTGACGCTTTGCCACCGGGCACTACCGGCAACACCGAAAGGCTACGCTTGGCCAGTTTGCCGCCATGCCCCGGCGGAACGGCTTGACCGGCCCGGATAGAGACGACTATAAAGTCATGTACAGAAACCACGAGCAGGAGTCTTCAGCGGTGAATTCGGTACCGCGCCCCGCAAGGGGCCCGGCAGAAGGGTCGCATGCTGCTTGGCCGAAAATCCGCGCAACCCCTTACTCGCTCTCCGGCCCCGCACCCCGCTGTACCCGTTGCCAGCATTCCTGCGGAGCGCCGAAAACCTCAGCCTTCCAACCCACCCTGCCAACAATCGAGGTAGTTCATGAACGTAAACGTTCTCATTCTCGGTGATGGGACCGGCGGCATAGTGACCGCCAACCTACTGCTGAAAAAGGCCCGCAAAAAAGGCCTGTCCCTCAAACTGACGATCGTGGGCAACTCGCCTCAGCATACCTATCAGCCGGGGTTACTGTTCATTCCGTTCCAAAAACCCGGCTACCGAACCCTGGCGGACATCCAGAAACCTACCGAGGATTTCATTGCCGCCGGCGTTGACTACCTGTGCGAAAAGATTCTAGCCATCGACACCGAGCAGCGCCAGGTAACCACCGAAGGCCGCACCCTGAGCTATGACTGGCTGATTCTGAGTCTGGGCTGCCGCACCCTGATCGAGGATATCGACGGTCTGCCGGAACAATGGGGCAAAACGATCCACGGATTCTATACGCCGGACAGCGCCCTAGCATTGGCCGAGGGCCTGGAGAAATTCCAGGGTGGAGACCTATTGGTGAATATCGCCGAAATGCCCATCAAGTGCCCGGTGGCGCCGCTGGAGTTCACCTTTCTGGTCGACCACTACCTGAGCCAACGCGGGATCCGCGACAAGACCAAGATCACCCTGGTTACTCCGCTCAGCGGCGCCTTCACCAAGCCGGTGTGCAACGAGGTGCTGACGGACATGTTGGTGCAGAAAAACGTCCATGTGGTGCCCAATGCACCATTACAGGAAGTGACCGACCGGGCCATGTACTGCCCGGATGGCAAAGAGGTGCCCTTCGACCTGATGGTCACCATCCCCCCACATGAGGGCTCCGATCTGATCGAAGACGCCGGCCTGGGCGATGGCCTCGGCTTCGGCCAAACCGACAAGCAAACCCTTAAGGCGATCGGTGCCGAGCGGGTGTTTCTGCTTGGCGACAACACCAATGTGCCCACCTCCAAAGCCGGCTCGGTGGCGCACTTCCAGTCCGAAGCAGTGGTGCACAACCTTCTGCGGGAGATAGAGGGCAAGGAGTCCGAGCCCTGTGCCGATGGCCACGCCAACTGTTTTATCGAGACCGGGCACAATAAGGCGGTACTGATTGACTTCAACTACGACATCCAGCCGGTGCCCGGCAAATTCCCCGTGCCCTTTATTGGTCCCATGAGCCTGCTCAAGGAGAGCTACATGAACCATCTTGGCAAACTGGCGTTCAAGCACGTCTACTGGCAACTCCTGCTGCCGGCCCGCCCGATCCCGATGGT
>CBDUCL010000068.1:0-12820 GCA_965365625.1 uncultured Chromatiales bacterium
CGCTCGCGCTACCTGCTCGGCATCTGCCTGTTCATCTGGCTGTATACCAGCCTCTCCACCTTCCTCTATTTCGAGCAGGCCCATATCGTTGCCGGAGCCTTTGATGACTCGGGCCAACGCACTCGGGTGTTTGCCCTCATTGACCTGGCGGTAAATGGGCTGACTATCGGCATCCAGCTGCTGGCCACCGGGCGGCTGATCCAACGCTGCGGTCTTTCCGCTGTCTTGGCCATGGTACCGGTAATGCTTGCCCTCGGTTTCGCCGGGCTTGCCATGGCGCCGGTGCTGCCCTTGTTACTGGCGGTGCAGGTGGCGCGCCGGGCGGGAAATTATGCCCTGACCCGCCCGGCCCGAGAGAGCCTATTCACCCTGGTCGACCGCAATAGCCGCTACAAGGCCAAGAACTTCATTGACACCCTGGTCTACCGCGGCGGCGACGCGCTGAGCGCTTGGGCCTTCGCCGGGCTGCAAGCCTTGGGGCTGGGGTTGGCGGGCATCGCCGCCCTGGCGGTACCCCTGGCCTTGGGCTGGGCCTGGCTGGGCTGGGGCCTGGGCCGCAAGGCCAGTCAAGAGGGCCTAGAGGAGTCCAGAATGATCCAAGATGACCTCGGGCCCAGGCTAGGCTAGAGTTTGTGCAACGACAGATTTGGAGCACCGAACAAAACCATGAGCCGAAACACGAAGGGAAGTATCATCGACCGGGGACGCCGCCGCGCCCTGCTCGGTCTGGGCGCCGGACTGGTGGCAGGGGCCTGCCCACCGCTGGCTCGGGGGGAAACCATGACGCCGGCGCCGGTGCCGATCCGCCGCGCCATACCCTCCAGCGGCGAGCTGCTGCCAGTGATCGGGATGGGCACTGCCTGGTCCTTCGACGTCGGCAGCGGGGAGGCCGAGCGCGCCCCTCTGGTGGAGATTCTCGGGGATTTCGCCCAACCGGCCGGACGCCTGATCGACACCTCGCCGATGTACGGCAATGCGGAGCGAGTGATCGGCGAACTCAGTGCCGAACTCGGTATCGGCGGCCGAATGTTTCTCGCCACCAAGGTATGGACTGAGGGCCGGGAGGCGGGCATCCGCCAGATGGAGGAATCGATGCGCCTGCTCGGCAGCCAACGGCTAGACCTGATCCAGGTCCACAATCTGGTGGACTGGCGCACCCATCTGGCCACCCTGCGGGAGTGGAAACAGGCCGATCGTGTGCGGTATATCGGTATTACTCACTACCGGAGCGACGCCTTTCCGGCGCTGGAGCAGGTAATGCTGACCGAGCCGCTGGATTTTGTCCAACTGAACTATTCCATCGCTACTCGCGATGCCGAAAAACGCCTTTTGCCGCTGGCCGCCGAGCGCGGCATTGGAGTCATCGTCAACCGTCCCTTCGAGGACGGCGCCCTATTCCGGCGCGTGCGCGGCCGGCCGCTACCCGACTGGGCCGCCGAGATCGGCTGTGCCTCCTGGGCCCAGATCTTTCTCAAATACATCGTCTCCCACCCAGCCGTAAGTTGCGCCATCCCCAGCACCAGCAAGCCGGAGCACTTGCGCGACAACCTAGCGGCGGGGGTCGGGCTGCTGCCTGACGCGGGGCAACGGCAGCGGATGCGGGGTCAGCTGACCGACTTGTAGATGTGGGTTGATCATCCATTGTTACGAATGCTAAAGATTGTCGAAACCACGACTCTCGGCACCCAGGATCTATTAGATTTGCTTACCGAGAGATCGCGGCAAAGCCGGTGAGCAGGAGAACGAATGGAATCCAAGCCTGCGACTGAATCCCGGAACAGCCCCTCGGAGCGCATCGAGGCAGTGTTCGAGGCGGTTCCGACGAGCCTAGTCACCACGGACAACCGCGGGTATATCCAAACCGCCAATCGCTCGGCACAGCGCCTGTTCGACTGCAGTCAGGAACAGTTGTTGGGCCAGAAGCTGCAACGCTTCCTGCCCCAGCTGAAGCTGGGTACAGCTGCGAAGTCGGTATCTCCGAATTGGAGCCCAGCGCCCGATATTGTCTGGCACGAGACGACCGCGGAACGACCCGATGGCAGCCTCTTTTTGGTCAAGCACGCAGTTAGCCAGGTGGAATTGGACGGAGCTCCTGCGCTGGTTCACGTAGTGCGGGATATTTCCGAGCGTAAACGCAGGGAATCGGCGCTCAAGGAGAGCACGGAACGGGTGCGAGCGATCCTCGAGACCATTCCCCTGGCCATCGTCACTACCGATCAGCACGGAAAGATCGAAACCTTCAACTTGGCCGCCGAGCCCCTGTTTCAATTCACCTCCGAGGAGGTAATGGGCGAGCGGATCGAGATTCTGATACCAGACCTGGCCGGAGGCGACGCCAACCTCCGCAGCCTACTGTACGGTGGCTCGGGCCGGGTGCTCAGCGCACGCCGGCGCGACGGTTCCGAGTTTCCGGTGGAGCTCGGGGTGGGCAGCATGAACCTGGCAGGCCGGGAGTTGCTGGCTTGCGTGATCAAAGACATCAGCGACCGGGTGCGGGCCGAAAAACAGGCGCAAGAAGCGAGAGCGCAGCTGATCGAGGCGGAAAAGTTGGCCTCGCTCGGAGAACTGGTGGCTGGGGTAGCCCACGAAATCAACACCCCGGTTGGGATCGGTGTGACCGCGGTCAGCCATCTACGCGAGAAATACGAGATCCTGCAACGCTCGTACCTGGACAACGGCCTCAAGCGCTCGGCGCTGGAGGAATTCTTGAATGCCTGCGATCAATCTACCCAGATCATTCAGAGCAATTTGCGCCGCGCCTCGGAACTGATCAACAGCTTCAAACAGGTGGCCGTGGACCGCTCCAGCAGCGAGCAACGGCGCTTTTTCGTCAAGGAGTTCATTGACGAGCTGTTGTTGAGCCTGCGGCCCCGGCTCAAGCACACCGGTCACCAGTTCGACGTGCGCTGCGCGGACTCGCTGGAAATCACCGGCTACCCAGGCGCGCTGTCGCAGATCCTAACCAACTTCATCATGAACTCCCTCATGCACGCCTACGGTCCCCAGGAGGCGGGCCAAATAAGCATCGGCGTGAGGGCATTGGGCGACCAGATCGAACTCTCCTATGCGGACGACGGGAGGGGCATCAAGCGAGAGCACCTACGCCGAATCTTCGACCCATTTTTCACTACCCGGCGCGGCGGCGGTGGGAGCGGGCTCGGCCTGCATATCGTGTATAATTTAGTGAAAAAGGCGCTCGGCGGCGACATCCGCTGCGAGTCGCCCCCGGGGAAAGGAACGCTTTTCGTGATCCGCTTCCCGCAATTATAAGAGAAAAGGGATGGAGAGAGAGCACTCAGACGAACTGCTGTTTGCAGACGAGGGCCCGATTTCGGGGATCGATGACGGCCAGAATTGCTGGAACATCCTCATCGTAGACGACGAAGAAGAGGTGCACGCGGTCACCAAGCTCGCCCTCGGCGATGTCTCCTACGCCGGCGGTCGGCTGCGATTCTACAGTGCCTATTCCAGCGAGCACGCAAAGCAGCTTCTGAGGGAAGTCGATGCTATCGCGATAGCCCTGCTCGACGTGGTGATGGAACACGAGCATGCGGGCTTGGATTTGGTGCGTTACATCCGCCGGGACATGGAAGACCCCTTCATGCGCATCATCCTGCGTACCGGACAACCCGGGCAGGCGCCGGAGCGCCGCGTGGTGCAGGACTACGACATCAATGATTACAAAGAAAAGACCGAGCTCACCTCGCAGAAGCTTTTTACCTGCGTCTTCACGGCGCTCGGCAACTATCGAGCCCTGACCAGCCTGGACGCCAACCGGCGCGGTCTGGTCAAAGTAATCGAGGCCTCGGCCAGCATCTTCGAGCAGCAATCCCAGGAGCGCTTCATCCAGGGCGTGATGGAGCAAGTAGGCGCCATGCTGTTCGCCGACAAAGAGATTGTGCTAGTCAAACAGATCGGCATCGCCAGTGACACCCGAAACACTAAACAACGCATCCTGGCGGCGATCGGAGACGACCGGGAGCTGGTTGGACTCGACCCCCGAGATGTCTTGCCGACCGAAGTCAACCGCTGCGTTCAGCGCGCGCTGGAACAGCGCAGTAATATCGTCAACAGTCATTGCTTCACCGGCTATCTGCAGACCCGCACAGGCACCGAGGCGGTGATCTATGTCGCTAGCGCCTCCCGGCTGCGTGGCGTTGACCACACACTGATCGATCTTTTTTTCCGAAACGCCACCATCGGCCTGGAGAATCTGCATCTGCGCCAGAACGTCGAAGAGACCCAGCAAGAGATCGTGTACCTGCTCAGTGACGCGGTCGAAACTCGATCCAACGAGACTGGAAATCACGTCCGCCGGGTGGCGGAATACGCCCGCGAGCTGGCGCTGCTGAGCGGTCTCGAACCGGAGGAAGCGGACCTGCTGCGGGCCGCCGCCCCGCTGCACGACGTAGGCAAGATCGGGGTCCCGGACGCCGTGCTGAACAAACCTGGCGAGCTTGACGAGGACGAATGGGGAATAATGAAGACGCATACCACCCAAGGCGCTCGCATCCTCGAGAGTTCCAAGCGGCCGCTTCTCCGGGCCGCCGCGCTGGTGGCCGAGCAACACCACGAAAATTGGAACGGCAGCGGCTACCCGCGCGGCCTGGCAGGAAAGGAGATTCACCTCTACGGGCGAATAGTGGCCCTGGCCGACGTATTCGACGCCCTTGCCAGCGATCGTTGCTATAAAAACGCCTGGGAGTTCAAACGGGTGATAGACCACCTGCGCCGGGAGCGCGGGCAAAAGTTTGACCCCGAGCTGGTGGACATTTTTCTCGACAACCTGCATCGGTTTACCGAGATCCGAAAGCGCTTTCCCGATTGATTGGTCCCTCGCAGGTTGGCAATGGACTGCCCCCCGGAGGGCGGCCGATCCGGACAAGGAGCCGGGATACCAACGCAGCTCCGCCTCAGGACCCGCCGAACGAGCAGGCTAACAGCCAAGCTGAGAATCGGTATATGCTATCGGCTTCGGACGGCACCACGGTCTGGCGCCTGCCGGAAAACGTTGATCAGGCCCCGTATTCTCCGCTTTGGAGGGACGCAAGGTCGTTACGCCCCGAACCCTGGGCAATCCATCACCAACAAAAAGCATAAACATGTTCAGTCCGTTAGTGCTCTCGCTGCTGTCCCTGCTCCTCCTACCGATGCCTGTGCTGGCGTCCGAAGGGGCCATGCAAACCCTCGACCTGACAGGCCATTGGGTGGGCCTGACCGCCATTGGCATCTTCGTGGTGGCCTACGGCTTCGTCATGGCCGAGGAGTTCACCCATCTACGCAAGTCAAAGCCGGTCATCCTGGCGGCGGGCCTGATCTGGGGTTTGATCGGTATGGTCTACGCCGGCCAAGGGCTCACCCACGAAGCGGAGCAGGCGGTGCGCCATAACCTGCTGGAATACAGCGAGCTGATGCTGTTCCTGCTGGTCGCTATGACCTACATCAACGCCATGGACGAGCGAAATGTGTTCGAGGCGCTGCGCTCCTGGCTGGTGCGCAAGGGATTTGGCTTCCGGAAGCTGTTTTGGGTGACCGGAGTGCTGGCCTTCTTTATCTCGCCGGTGGCGGACAACCTGACCACGGCGCTGCTGATGTGTGCGGTGGTGCTCGCCGTGGGCGGCGACAACCAGCGCTTCGTGCTGCTGGCCTGCATCAATATCGTGGTCGCCGCCAATGCGGGCGGGGCCTTTAGCCCGTTCGGTGACATCACGACCCTCATGGTATGGCAAAAAGGGATCGTCACCCCGACCGGCGTAGTGGACTTCTGGGCCTTCTTCGCCCTGTTCCTACCGTCGCTGGTGAACTGGCTGGTGCCGGCTGCGCTGATGGTAATGGCGGTACCCAATGAGCAGCCTACCGGCGGCGGCGAGATGGTGGCGATGAAACGCGGCGCCAAGCGTGTCATTGCGCTGTTCCTGGCCACCATCACCACTGCCGTGAGCTTCCACAACTTCCTCCACCTGCCCCCGGTCATCGGCATGCTGACCGGCCTCTCTTACCTGCAGTTGTTCGGCTTTTACCTGAAAAAGACCTATCACCGGGATATAAGAAGGATGCAGGCCCAAGCAGGAAACGCCGAGGAAGAGCATGACCTGCAAATGGGCGAGGTCGTCGCCTTCGACGTGTTCAGCAAGATTGCCCGCGCCGAGTGGGATACCCTGTTGTTCTTCTACGGGGTGGTGCTGTGCGTGGGGGGCTTGGGCTTCATCGGCTATCTGGCCATGGCGTCGGAGGTCATGTACGTGAACTGGGGAGCCACCCCGGCCAACGTGACGGTGGGCCTGCTTTCGGCCATCGTCGACAATATCCCGGTGATGTTCGCGGTGCTCACCATGCAGCCGGACATGTCCATGGGCCAATGGCTGCTGGTAACGCTTACCGCCGGCGTCGGCGGCAGCATGCTGTCGATCGGCTCCGCGGCCGGCGTGGCCCTGATGGGCCAGGCCCGCGGCAGCTATACCTTCTTCGGCCACCTGCGCTGGACCCCGGTCATCGCCCTGGGCTATGCAGCCAGCATCCTCGCCCACTTCTGGGTCAACGGGCAACTGTTCTGAGGCCTGCGTCCGGTGCCGGGCAGCAGCCCGGCACCGATTCAGCCTTGAACCAGCATCCGAGTCTCTGATCTCAGGGCGCGAGCCGCTCGATAGCCCAGCCGCCCTCCTCCACCCGCCGGTAGACAAAGCGGTCGTGTAAGCGGTTCTCCCGGCCCTGCCAGAATTCGATGCTCTCCGGCCGCACCCGGTAGCCGCCCCAGAACGAGGGCAGGGGCACCTCGCCCTGTGCGAATTTGCGTTTGATCTCGTCCACCTTGGCCTCCAAAAGGGAGCGGGAACTGATCACCTGGCTCTGCGGCGAGGCCCAGGCACCGATCTGGCTACCCCGGGGTCGGGTAGTGAAGTATTTCATCGACTCGGCCATGGGAATCCGCTCGGCCGGGCCGGTGATCTTGACCTGACGCGCCAGTCCGACCCAAGGGAAGAGCATCGCCACCCGAGGATTGCCGGCGATCTGGCCGGCCTTGCGGCTTTCGTAGTTGGTGAAGAAGACGAAGCCCTGTTGGTCGTAGATCTTGAGCAGCACGGTGCGCAGCCATGGCTGGCCCTGGGCATCGACTGTGGCCAGGCTGAAGCCGTTCGGTTCCGGGATGCCAGAATCGATGGCCTGGCCGTACCAGATCTCGAACTGGCGGAACGGGTCCGGTTCCAGACTGTTTCGGGGTAGGCCGGACGCCATCCACTGGGCTCGGAGTTCTTCGGCTTTGGTCTTCATGGCTCTATAACTTTCGCTTGGTCATCATTTCATGTGGCTGCGACGGAGAAATTACCAGGGGTCATCGAATCCCGCGGCGCGGGAATCACAGCCGATCAGCCGCCCCCTGCCTTGACCAGCTTGATCAGCAGGCGAGCCAGCTCGGCCTGTTCCGACGGCTCTAAGGGTTCGAGAAAGCGCCGTTCGTGGGCCCCGACCTGCTCTAACAGGGATTCCACCAAACGCGCTCCTTGGGCACTGAGACATACCAACCGGCTGCGCCGGTCGGCAGGATTCGCCCGACGTTCGACCAGCCCCGTAACCTCCAGCCGCCCAAGAATCTTGCTCAAACCTCCGGAGCTAAGAAGCAGGGAGCGGTAAAGCTCCGTAGGGGTCACTTCGTGGGGCGGCGGCCGCACGCGCAGGGCCCCCAGCACGTCGAGGTCCGCCGGCAGCAGACCGAGCGGCGCCAGGGTCTCCACCAAATCCTGAAACAGCTGGTCTCTGGCCCGATACAGGTACAGTACCGGCGGGCGCAGCTGATGCGCGGCCTCGGGCCAGTTGCGCTCGATATTGGCCAGGAGTTCGGATAGGGGTTGCGGCTGGCGCAAGACGATTCCTCGCTGTCTCGGTCTACGCTAAGGCGGTCCCATCAACGATGCCTGAATCGCAAACGGAATATCTTGCCGGAAAGATACATGAATGCTAGCTTATTGGGAATATCCCTAACACCTAACAGCGAACACTCGCCAAGCTTGCACCGCGGCCCGAGAATGCCGCCGTGATTTTCGAGGCAACTCCTATGTTCAAGCGCCTGATCCTGGTCCTGCTCCTGCTGGGGTTGGTCTTCGGCGGTATCTTCTACTGGAAGCAGCGACAGCAGCAGCAGGCGGCGGCCCGCATGAGCCAGCCCCCGCCGCCGGCCAGCGTCGCCGTCACCCAGGTGCGTAGCGAGCGCTGGCAGCCGAGCCTTAAGGCGGTGGGCACGGTCACCGCCACCCAGGGCATAGCGGTCACCAACGAAGTCTCCGGAATGGTCCGGGAGATCCTGTTCCAGTCCGGCCAGGCGGTGCGTGCCGGCGAACGCCTGGTGCAACTCGACGACAGCGTCGACGAGGCCGAGCTGCGCGGCCTGCTGGCCGAGCGCGACTTGGCGGCGATCAAGTACCGGCGCCTGGCAAAGCTGATCAAGGACCGCTCGGTTTCCCAATCCGACTACGACGAGGCCAAGGCTGAGCTGGACGGGGCCGAGGCACTGGTCGCCAGCAAGCGCGCAGTGATCGGCAAAAAGGCCGTGCGGGCCCCCTTCGACGGCATTCTCGGTATCCGTAGCGCGGACCTCGGGGAATACCTGCCCCCGGGTTCCCCGATCGTGCCTCTGCAGGCACTGGACCCGATTTTGATCGACTTCTCTCTACCCGAGCGTCATTTCGCCCGTGTGCACACCGGACAGCCCCTGCGCCTGCGCCTGGCGGCCCAGCCCGATCGAGTCTTCGAGGGGCGCATCACCGCTATCGACCCCGGGTTGGACGAGGCCACCCGCAGCGTGCGGCTGCAGGCGACCCTGGATAATCCCGACCAACTGCTGCGCCCCGGCATGTTCGCCCAGGTCGAGGTGCTGCTACCGGAGCGTGCCGGGTTGCTGACGGTGCCCCAGGCGGCCATTACCCACACCCCTTACGGGGACGCGGTGTTTCTGGTCGAGGAGCAGAATGGACAACTGCTCGCCCAGCGTCGCCAGGTGGAGACCGGCGCGGTGCAGGGCGAGCGGGTGGAGATCACCAGCGGTCTGGCCGAGGGCGACCGCCTGGTGCTGGCGGGCCAGGTCAAACTGCGCAACGGCCAGGCGCTGCAGATCGACAATGAGATACTCCCCACGGGCGCGGCGCTCGGGCCATGAGTTTCACCGACCTCTTCATCCGCCGGCCGGTGCTGGCCAGCGTGATCAGCCTGCTGATTCTGCTAGTGGGTCTGCGCTCGCTGCTGGCGCTGGAGGTGCGTCAATATCCGGAGACCCGCGACACGGTGGTCACCGTCACCACCAGTTACCCGGGGGCCAGTGGGGCCCTGATCAAGGGCTTTGTCACCACCCCCCTGCAGCAGGCCATCGCCGAGGCGGACGGCATTGACTATCTGTCCGCCACCAGCGTCCAGGGGCGCTCCACCATCGAGGCTCACATGCGCCTCAATTACGACCCCAAGGCGGCAGTCTCCGAAATCCAGGCCAAGGTGGCCAGCCAGCGCAATCAACTGCCGGCGGACGCCGAGGATCCGGTGATCGACGCCCGCACCGGCGACCCCACCGCGCTCATGTACCTGGCCTTCTACAGCCGGGAAATGTCCTTGTCTCAGATCAGCGACTACCTGCTGCGGGTGGTCCAGCCCCAGATCCAGGCCCTGCCTGGGGTGGCCAAGGCCGCCCTGATCGGCAACAAGACCTTCGCCATGCGCATCTGGCTGGATCCGGCCCGGATGGCGGCCCTCGGCGTGAGTGCCACCCAGGTCGAGGACGTGCTGCGGACCAATAACTACCTGGCCGGCGTGGGCCAGACCAAGGGCCCCTATGTGGCGGTGGACCTGGCCGCTGACACCGACGTCAGCCGCTTGGAGGACTTCCAACGCCTGGTGGTCGCGAGCCGCAACGGCAGCCTGGTGCGGTTGGAGGACATCGCCAACGTGGAGTTGGGTGCAGAGGACTACGACACCACCACCATGTACAAGGGCATTCCCGCCATCTTCGTCGGCATCGAACAGGCGCCGGGACAGAATCCGCTGACCGTGGCCCAGCGCGTGCACGACCTGCTGCCGGATCTGCGCTCCCAGTTCCCCAGCGGACTCGAGGCCCATATCCCCTACGACGCCAGCCAATTCATCGAGGACTCCATCCGCGAGGTATTCCAGACCCTGGCCGAGGCGGTGCTGATCGTGCTGCTGGTGATCTTTCTCACTCTGGGCTCCCTCCGCGCCGCCCTGGTGCCGGCGGTGGCGGTGCCCCTGTCGCTGATCGGCGGCGCCTTCATCATGCTGCTGCTGGGCTATTCCATCAACCTGCTCACCTTACTGGCCATGGTGCTGGCCATCGGTCTGGTGGTGGACGACGCCATCGTGGTGGTGGAGAACGTGCATCGCCACATCGAAATGGGCAAGCCCAGGGTGCAGGCGGCCTTGGACGGAGCCCGAGAGCTGGGGCTGCCGATCATCGCCATGACCACCACCCTGGTGGCGGTATATGCCCCCATCGGCTTTATGGGGGGGCTAGTGGGCACTCTGTTCAGCGAGTTCGCCTTCTCACTGGCCGCCGCAGTGCTGGTGTCCGGGGTGGTGGCGCTCACCCTTTCCCCCATGCTCAGCTCCCGGGTGCTGAAGCCGGCCGGCGCGCCGGGCCGCTTCGAGCACGGGGTGGAACGCTTCTTCCGCTGGCTTGCCGGAGCCTACCAGAGGACCCTGCACGGCAGGCTCCAAACACCCTCCGTGACCCTGGTATTCGGCGCCGTGGTGCTGCTCAGCATCTACTTCATGTTCGCCACCAGCCGCAGCGAGTTGGCCCCCACGGAGGACCAAAGCATCCTGTTCTTCCGCGCCGTCGCCCCCCAAACCGCCACCTCCGAGTTCAATCAGGCCTATGCCCGAGAGGTGCTCGACATCTTCGAGAGCGTTCCCGAGTACCAGGAGAGCTTCGTGCTGGTAGGCTTCCAGGGTGACCCCACGGTGACCTTCGGCGGCTTCAAGATGCCACCGCCGAGCCAGCGCGAACGCTCCCAGATGGAGATCCAGCCGGAACTCCAGGGCAAGCTGCAACAGGTCGCCGGTTTCCAGGTTGCCGCCTTCCCCCGCCCCAGCCTGCCCGGCACCGGGCGCGGCCTGCCGTTCCAGCTGGTGCTGGTCTCCGACGCCGATTACGCCGAGCTCGACGGCCTGGCCGGCCAACTCATCGGCAAGGGTATGGGCAGCGGCAACTTCATGTTCCTGCGCAAGAGCATCGACTTTGCGCGCCCCCGCACCCTGATCGAGATCGACCGCGACCGCGCCGGCACCTTGGGTATCGACATGCGCGAGATCGGCCGCAGCCTGGCGGTGCTGCTCGGCGACGGTTACGTCAACCGCTTCAGTCTCGCCGAGCGCAGCTACAAGGTGATCCCCCAGGTAGCACGGGAATTCCGCCTCGACCAGGAGATGCTGAACGACTACTACGTGCGCACCGGCGACGGCGAACTGGTGCCGCTGGGCAACCTGGTGCGCTTCTCTCACAGCGTGGAACCCAGCCAGCGCACCCAGTTCCAGCAGCTCAACTCGGTCAACGTCGAGGGCGTCATGGCCCCGGGCGTGACCCTTGGCGACGCCCTGGCTTACCTCGAGGGCGAAGCCCGGGAGCTGTTGCCCCCCAACGTCGGCATCGACTACCTCGGCCAGGCTCGCCAGTACGCCCAGCAGGGCAGCGCCCTGATCTGGACCTTCTTCATGTCCCTGCTGGTAATCTACCTGGTGCTGGCAGCCCAGTTCGAGAGCTGGCGCGATCCCATCATCATCCTGGTCTCGGTCCCCATGTCCATCGCCGGGGCCCTGGCTTTTCTCACCCTCGACTTCGCCAGCGTCAATATCTACACCCAGGTGGGGCTGATCACCCTGATCGGCCTGATCGCCAAAAACGGCATCCTGATCGTGGAGTTCGCCAACCAGCTGCAACTAGGCGAAGGCTTGGACCGTCGCGCCGCGGTGGAACAGGCCGCCGCCATCCGCCTGCGCCCGATCCTGATGACCAGCGTAGCCATGGTTGTGGCTATGGTGCCCCTGCTCACCGCCAGCGGACCTGGGGCCGTGAGTCGCTTCGACATCGGTCTGGTGATTGCCAGCGGGCTCGGTATCGGCACCCTGTTCACCCTCTACGTGGTGCCTGCGGTGTACCTGCTGCTGGCGCGAGAGCATAAGGCGGAACCGACGCAGACGTGATGGCGACGCCGGTGTTTCGGGCAGGGCCTGGATTAACGATTCGGGAGAGCGTCAGAAGAAAGTCTGGGACGCAAGTTGCCGCCTCCCCACGAAAAGCATGAGTTCGCGCGGGGTACCAATCTACGAATGGTGAATTGGGTAGTCCGGCAGATTTGTAGAATAGCGCGCCGTACTCCAGCTTCACTCACCAATAGCAGCACCACGACAAGGCTGTTGAATCCCTCTGACAGTAAAACGAGACCACTTGTGGCTGGAAGGAACGTCTGTTGTGCCGCGTAGGACCTTCGTCGCATCAGACTCGTGGCTTTTCGAACGCATCGAAACCAAACACCAAGCTCGAGTGGCTTCCACTAGTAAGAAATACCTGGCAAACCCCTCGCGGGCGAAAAAACCTTGCCAGATAGTCGGATAATCGGTATAGTGTCTGCATTACAGCACTTTCTTGTGGTTTTTCGGCAGTTCCTCTCTCCGCGATTCGTGGCAGACTCTCCCGTAATTTCCCGACGATAGTCTGCATATACAATTGGTTCAATTTCATCAGAGGTAATCGAAATGACTACAGGTACAGTTAAGTGGTTCAGCGACGATAAAGGCTTCGGCTTCATCACCCCTTCCGACGGTTCCA
>CBDUCL010000069.1:0-12759 GCA_965365625.1 uncultured Chromatiales bacterium
GGGCGTCGATGATCTGCGAATCGCGCTCGGTGCCCAGGGTGGTAACCACCAGGGCTTGGGTCTCGCCGCGGGTGAACAGGGCCGAGCCGTGGGTGCGCGGCAACACACCGGTGCGAATGGTGATCTGACGCACGGTGGCGGTGTCGCGGCCGTCGATGCGCGCCTCGCCGGCGATAATGCGCCCGCGCACGATCCGCTTCTCCAGCTTCTCGATCGCACCCTTCACCTGCTGCTCGCCCCACTGGGGTTCTTCGCCGCCGCACAACTGCTCGACTGCCTGCTTGCGGATCGCCGACAGGGCGCCGTAGCGCTCCATCTTCTCCTTGATCCGGTAGGCCTCGCCCAGGGCCTCGCCGCAGGCGGCTTCCACCGCCCCGGCCAGGCTCTCGTCGACCGGCGGGTCCGTCCATTCCATGGCCGGCTTGCCCGCTTCGGCTGCCAGTTCCTTGATCGCCTGGATCGCGGTCTGCATCTGCTCGTGACCGAACAGCACGGCACCCAGCATCACCTCCTCCGACAGCTCATCGGCCTCGGATTCCACCATCAGCACGGCGTGCTCGGTACCGGCCACCACCAGATCCAGGTCCGAATAGGGGCTGATACCGTTGGGGCTGGGGTTGAGGATGTATTCGCCGTCCTTGTAACCGACCCGCACGGCACCCACCGGGCCGTTGAACGGCAGGCCGGAGACCGCCAGGGCGGCGGAGGCCCCGAGCAGCGAGGGGATTTCCGGGTCCACCGCCGGATTCAGCGACTTGACGGTGGCGATCACCTGGGTCTCGTGGTTGAAACCCTTCGGGAACAGCGGGCGGATCGGCCGGTCCATCAGGCGCGAGGTGAGGATCTCCTTCTCGCTCGGGCGGCCCTCGCGGCGGAAGAAGCCGCCGGGAATGCGGCCCGCGGCATAGGTCTTTTCCTGGTAGTCGACGGTCAGGGGGAAGAAGTCCCGCCCTTCCATCGGCGTCTTGGCCGCCACCACGGTCACCAGAACGACGGTGTCGCCCATGTTGACGAGCACTGCGCCGTCGGCCTGGCGGGCGATCTCGCCGGTCTCCAGGGTTACGGGAAAGCTACCGTACTGAAATGTCTTTTTGATCGGTGTCACGATAATTCTTCCTTTCGGGAATCTGGATTACGGCTTAGCGGCGTAGGCCGAGGCTGGAGATCAGCGCCCGGTAGCGTTCCACGTCTTTGCCCTTCAGGTAGTCCAACAGCTTGCGGCGGGAATTGACCATGCGCACCAGGCCCTGGCGAGAGTGGTGATCGTGCTTGTGCTCGGTAAAGTGCCCGGTCAGCTCCTTGATGCGGTGGGTCAATAGGGCCACCTGCACCTCGGGGGACCCGGTGTCTCCGGGGCCGCGCTTGTATTCCTCGATAACGCTCTGCTTGTTGGCTGCGCTCATTGCCATGTCAAAAGCTCCTGTAGTTTCAGCTTTTTAAAAACGGACCATTGGACCCGGACGGCGTTGCCGTCCGCGCCTTGACCACCCGACAATGAGTTCAGGCGGTCCGGCCCATGGAATTGCCCGAAGGGGCATGTTCTGCGCTCCGGACCGGCAGTGACCGCCGGCGCGCGGGCGCACAGTATGGGGGTTTTGCCAGGCGCTGGCAAATCCAGCGCCGGTCGCAAAGCTCCCTTGGGTCAACCTTGCATCAGGCGCTTGGGCGCGACCTTGCCGTCGTCCTGGATCTCGCCGGCGCCGATAAAGCGGTGATCGCTGGTGTACAGCCGTACCCAGCCCTCGGTGGGCGCCTTGGGTACCAGTACCGCCTGGCCCTGCTGGAGGTAAAAAGCGGCGTCACTCGACAGCAACAGTTCGGGCCAGGCCGACAGGGCGCTGTCCACCGGCAGCAGCAACTGCTCCATCTGGCCAAATTCCCGCGCCTCGGTGAGGCGTTCCAGCGTCTCCAGATCGACCATGCTTGCAGCGTCGAAGGGCCCGACCAGGGTCCGGGAAAGGGCCACCACATGGCCGCCGCAGCCCAGCTCGTTGCCGATGTCCTCGGCCAGGGTGCGTACATAGGTGCCCTTGCTGCAATGCACGTCGAGCACCAGCTCCGGCAGCTCGCAGGCCAGCAGTTCCAGGGCGTGAATGCTGACCGGACGCGGTTCGCGTTCCACCTCGATGCCCCTGCGGGCCAGGCTGTAGAGGCGCTCCCCCTTGTGCTTCAGGGCCGAGTACATCGGCGGCAGCTGCAGGATGTCGCCCCGGAACCGGCTCAGGGCGGCAAGCACCGCGGCTTCGGTCACGCCGTCGGTGGGACGGGTCTCGAGCACCTCGCCCTCGCTGTCGCCGGTGGCGGTGGTCACCCCGAGGCGCACCCGCACCCGGTAGCGCTTATCGGCGTCCAGCAGAAAGGCCGAGATCTTGGTGGCACTGCCGAAGCAGATCGGCAGCAGGCCGTCGGCGAGCGGATCGAGGCTGCCTGTATGGCCGGCCTTGCGCGCCCAATACAGGCGCTTGACCCGCTGCAGGGCCTGATTCGAGGTCAAGCCTACCGGCTTGTTGAGGAGCAGTATGCCGTTGACATTACGGCCCTGCTGGCTGCGGCGTGCCATGATGGTGGTTCCGAAGGTTGTGGCGAAGCGGTCAGTCGCGGGACTTGTCGCCGCCCGCACGGACCGCCTGATCGATCAGGGCGTCGAGGTGCAGGCCGCGTTCGACCGATTCGTCGTAAACAAAGTGCAGTTCGGGGATGCTGCGCAGCGAGCGCAGGCTGGTCCCCAGCAAGTGGCGCAGATAGGGGCCGGCCTCGTTGAGGTGGGCGGTCGCCTGACGGTGGTCGAAGTCACTGCTGAGCAGGGTAAAGTAGACCTTGGCATGGGCCAGGTCGCGGGTCACCCGCACCTCCTGGATGGTGACCATGCCGAGGCGTCGATCCTTGAGCTCGTCGCGCACCAGCTGGGCCAGTTCCCGTTGGAGCTGAGAGCCCAGCCGGTCGGTGCGTTTGAATTCCCTGGCCATTCGTTGCGCTCGCCTATCAGAGCTCTCGGGCGTGCTCGGTGCGTTCGAACACCTCGATGTGATCGCCCGCTTTTACGTCGTTGTAGTTCTTGACGCCAATACCGCATTCGGTGCCCGCCTTGACCTCGGCGGCGTCTTCCTTGAAGCGGCGCAGGGACTCCAAGGCGCCCTCGTAGATCACCACGTTGTCCCGCAGCACGCGAATCGGGTTGTTGCGCTTGACCACGCCCTCGACCACCATGCAGCCGGCGATGGCGCCGAACTTCGACGAACGGAACACGTCGCGCACCTCGGCCAGGCCGATGATCTCCTCCCGGATTTCCGGCGACAGCAGGCCACTGATGGCCTTCTTCACATCGTCGATCACCTCGTAGATGATGCTGTAGTAACGCAGATCGATCTCTTTGTCTTCGATCACCCGCCGCGCGGCCGCATCGGCGCGCACGTTGAAGCCGATGATAATGGCGTTCGAAGTCAGCGCCAGGTTGGCATCGGACTCGTTGATGCCGCCTACCCCCGAGGCCACCACCCGAACCTTGACCTCGTCGGTGGAGGTCTTGACCAAGGATTCCTTGAGTGCCTCCACACTACCCTGCACGTCGGCTTTGACGATCAGGTTGACGTACTGGACCTCGCCTTCGGCCATCTGCGAGAACAGATCGTCGAGCTTGGCCGCCTTTTGGGCCGCCAACTTGCTGTCGCGCTGCTTCTCGTGGCGCAGGGCAGCGACCTCGCGCGCCTGCTTTTCGTCCGGTACCACGAGCACGTCGTCACCGGCAGCCGGGGTACCGGAAAGACCGAGCACCACCACCGGCATCGACGGGCCGGCCTCGCGTACCGACTTGCCGGTCTCGTCGAACATGGCCCGTACGCGCCCGAACTCATGGCCGCTGACGATGATATCGCCGCGCCGCAGCTTGCCGCTCTCCACCAACACCGTGGCCACCGGGCCGCGACCCTTGTCCAGGCTGGATTCGATAATGCTGCCTCGGGCCGCTCCGTCCACCGCTGCCCTCAGCTCCAGCACTTCGGCCTGCAGCAGCACCGCATCCAGCAGCTCGTCGATGCCCTCGCCGGTCTTGGCCGAGACGTTCACGAACATGGTGTCGCCGCCCCAGTCCTCGGGTACCACCTCGTGGGTGGTCAGCTCCTGCATCACCCGGTCCGGATTGGACTCGGGCTTGTCGATCTTGTTGACCGCCACCACCATCGGCACTTCGGCCGCCTTGGCATGTTGCAACGCCTCGACGGTCTGCGGCTTAACGCCGTCGTCGGCCGCCACCACCAGGATCACCAGGTCGGTAACCTTGGCCCCGCGGGCCCGCATGGCGCTAAAGGCGGAATGGCCAGGGGTATCGAGGAAGGTGATCATGCCCTTGTCGGTTTCGACGTGATAGGCCCCGATGTGCTGGGTGATGCCGCCGGCCTCCCCGGCCGCCACCCGGCTCGCGCGAATATGGTCGAGCAGCGAGGTCTTGCCATGGTCGACGTGGCCCATAATGGTGACCACTGGGGCCCGGGGCTTGACGTCACCGCCTTCGTCAACGGTGCTCAGCAGTTCCGCCTCTACGTCTTCGTTGAGCTGTTCGACCGCCTTGTGGCCCATCTCTTCGACCAGCAGCATGGCGGTGTCCCGGTCCAGTACCTGGTTGATGGTGACCATGGTACCCATGCGCATCAGCTGCTTGATTACCTCTGCGGCCTTGACCGACATCCGTTGGGCCAGCTCGCCTACGGTAACGGTCTCCGGCACCGGGACCTCGCGCACCACCGGAGCGGTGGGTCGCTGGAAGCCGTGCTCGCCACTGGCCGCGGCCGAAGGTGACGACATGCGCCCCGCCGGCTTACGCTTGCGCCGGCCGCGCTTGTCGGCCGCCACGTGCAGCTCGCGCCGCCCGAACAGGCTATCTTCGCGTCCGCCCGCTTTCTCTTTCTTGCGCGCGGGCTTCTTTGCCGCCGCCTTCTTGGGCGCCTCGGCTGCGCGTTGGGGGGCTTGTTCGCGCGCCACTGCCTGCTGTTCGCGCGCGGCTTCTTCGGCCAGGATTCTCGCTTCCTCGGCCAGCTGGCGTTCGGTCTCTTCGCGCCGCTGACGTTCTTCCTCTTCGGCCTTCTGGCGCGCTGCTTCCGCTTCCTGCCGCTTGGCCTCTTCGGCCGCCTTGCGCGCCTGCTGTTCCGCCTCCTGGCGCTCGCGCTCCAGTTCCTGCTCGGCCAGGGCCTTGCGGGCGGCTTCCACTTCCGGATTGTTGGCCAGGTCGTCCGCCACCTCGCTGCGTTTGACGTAGGTGCGCTTGCGCCGCACTTCGACGCTCACCGTCTTGCGCCCGGCCGCCGTGGGCGGCCGCGCCGACTGGCGAGCCGTGCGGGTTTGCGCCACCGGCTGGCTCAGCTCGCTGACCGTCTTACGCTTCAGCGTAATCTTCTTCGGCGTGCCGGCCGCCACTTCGTCGCGCTTGCCGTGGCTGCGCCGAAGATGGCTCAGCAGCTGCATCTTCTCGTCCTCGCTGATGCTGTCCTCTGCATCTGCCTTGCTCAGGCCCGCTTCCTGCAGCTGTACGAGCAGGCGCTCTATGGGAATACCCACGACGCCGGCGAGTTGTTTTACCGTGACTTCACTCATCTGGGGTCTCCTGGAGTACTAGCTCTGCTCTTCGTCCGCAAACCAGGGCGCCCGGGCAGTCATGATCAACTGGCCAGCCCGCTCTTCGTCCATATCCTCTATCTCCATGAGGTCGTCCACCGATTGCTCGGCCAAGTCTTCCATCGTCTTGATACCGCGCGCCGCCAGCTGGTAGGCCAGGTCCTGCTCCATGCCCTCCATGCTCAGCAGGTCTTGCGCCGGCTCGGCCCCATCCAGGGCTTCCTCGTTGGCGATGGCACGCGTCAACAACACGTCTTTGGCCCGTTCGCGCAGTTCGGTAACCATTTCCTCATCGAACTCCTCGATCCCGAGCATCTCGGTCAGGGGCACATAGGCTACCTCGTCGATCGTGGAGAAGCCCTCCTGCACCAGGATCACAGCGATCTCTTCGTCCACATCGAGCTGGCGCATGAATTCCTCGATCAGGGCTCGTGCCTCGGACTCGCTCTTCTCCGCTGCCTCGGCCTCGTTCATCACATTGAGTTCCCAGCCCGTGAGCTGACTAGCCAGGCGGACATTCTGGCCGCCCTTGCCGATGGCCTGGGAAAGGTTGTCTTCGTTTACCGCCACGTCCATGCTGTGGGCGTCTTCATCGACCACGATGGAGACCACGTCCGCCGGGCTCATGGCGTTGATCACAAACTGAGCCGGGTTTTCGTTCCACAAGATGATGTCCACCCGCTCGCCGGCCAGCTCATTGGATACCGCCTGCACCCGAGAGCCGCGCATGCCGACGCAGGCCCCAACCGGATCAATCCGGGGATCATTGCTCTTGACCGCGATCTTGGCTCGCAGCCCGGGGTCTCGGGCGGCGCCAACGATATCGATCAATCCCTCGCCGACCTCAGGCACCTCCAGCTTGAACAGCTCGATCAGCAGTTCAGGGGCGGTGCGGCTGACGAACAATTGTGGGCCCCGGGGCTCGGAGCGCACGTCGTACAAGTAGCCGCGCATGCGATCGCCGGTGCGCACCGATTCGCGCGGGATCAGATCGTGTTTGCCAATATAGGCCTCGGCGTAGTTGCCCAGGTCTAGGATCAGGTTGCCGCGGTCAAGCCTCTTGACCAGCCCGGTAACCAGTTCGCCCCTGCGGTCCTGGAACGCCTCCACAACCTTGGCCCGCTCGGCTTCGCGCACCTTCTGCACGATCACCTGCTTGGCGGTCTGAGCAGCGATGCGTCCGAAGGCGATGGAGTCCATGGGCTCTTCGATGTATTCCCCGGCCTGGATCTCGGGGTGCTCTTTGCGCGCCTCGGAGAACAGGATCTGGGCCTCGGGTTCTTCCAGGCCCTCGGTTTCCCGGCCCTCCTCTTCGAGTTCCGCATCGTCCACCACCAGCCAGCGGCGAAAGGTCTCGTAGGCGCCAGTATCCCGGTCGATGCTCACCCGCACGTCGATTTCGCCACCATGCTTCTTACGTGTGGCGGAGGCCAGCGCCGCTTCGATGGCGTCGAAGATAACCTCCTGATCGACGCCCTTTTCGTTGGAAACCGCGTCGACAACCAACAGTATCTCTTTATTCATCTATCGCTATTCCCAATCAAAACTCCGGTACCAGGCGGGCGCTCTCAATCAGCTCCAGAGGAACCCGGTAGCACTCTCCCTGCTCCAGGATCAGCACCTGCTCCTCCTCCAGCCCGCCCAGAACACCGACCAGCTTGCGCCTGCCGTCCACCTTTGCCCGAAGCTTCAGGCGGGCCTTGCAGCCCTTGAAGCGCTCGAAGTGCCCGGCCTCGAACAGGGGGCGGTCCAAGCCCGGGGAGGATACCTCGAGGTCGTAATGCCCCGGGATCGGGTCCTCCACGTCCAAAACCCCACTCACCCTGTGACTGACTGCTCCGCAGTCGTCCACCGTAATGCCTCGTTCCTGGTCGATGTAGATCCGTAGCAGCCGACCCTGGGGGCCGCGCTCTAGCAGCTCGACGCCGACCAGCTCATAACCCAGGGACTCGACCACCGGGCGCAGCAGCTGCGTCAAATTTTTGGGGGCAGAACGCATGACCTGGTACCGCAAACAAAAAATGGGCCCTAGGCCCACTTCGACCGCGAACTGGCCCCGCCGGCTTGAACGAGGATCTCTCGCGCCATCTCTCGCCGCCCGAATGCTCCCGGGTCGGCAACAAAAAAACCCCGAAAACGGGGTTCTGGTCGTCGCAGGCGAAACGTCACCGTGTCGCTTGCCTCTCCAGGCGCCGGACCTAGAGCCCGATTCCTGAATACGAGGCGCGCTGGACTGACTCCGCGCAGTCGACGCAACCCCTGAAACGCCCGCTAATCTAACACGGCGCCGGGCCTTACGCAACCGACAATAGCGGCGCTCTCGGCGCAGCGTCGGGGCGGGCTCAACGAGCGCTGTCCCGAGCAGTCTCTCGCGGAACCCGGCATTCCGCCAGTTGGCTCGGGTCGCTACCAAACCAGCCGCGAAACAGCTTCCAACCTACTCACCAAAATGAAGTTTTCCCCCAGGCCTCGAAAACCTTCGGCGCGCTCGCGTTTCCCTGCCGGCTAGCCTTCTAGGGAAAACCCTGAAACGTCATTACTCAATTGTTTTATATAGTTTTTTTAAAACTGTGTAAAAGCTGAACAATCTGACTCTGAGCCTTGCGTCAACCCGGCTGAAAGCAAAACATCACTTGTTTTTCACAGGATTATCCACAGGCGCTGTGGAAAAACCTGAATCTGGGCTCGGTCCCCGCACTAAGGGGCAAGAATGCGCTAACAAATACTCGGTCGCGCCCGGATGCAGCGCTGGCCGGCCTCGGTTACACTCCCAAGCCCACGACCGCGCCCGGAGGGCTCCATGGCCGAAACTCTGATTGCGATTTCCTTGCTGTTGCTCGCCGTGCTCGGTGTCCTGGCTCTGTTCAAAGCCGGGCGCGACAGCAAATCCAGCAACGTGGACGACCCAGACGATTAACCCGCGAGCGAGACGAGGGGTGAGATGAGCGAGCACCACCTGGACCAGACCGGCATACCGGGGCTGCTGGCGATTATGGAGCGGTTGCGCGATCCGGACCGGGGGTGCCCCTGGGATCGGGAGCAGACGTTGGAGACCATCGTCCCCTACACCATCGAAGAAGCTTACGAAGTTGCAGACGCCATCCATCGCGGCGACCTGGAGGAACTGCGCGATGAGCTGGGCGACCTATTGTTCCAGGTGGTGTTCTATGCCCAGATCACCCGTGAGCGCGGCGCCTTTGGCTTCGCCGAGGTGGTGGCGGCAATCAGCGACAAGATGCTGCGCCGCCACCCACACGTATTCGGCGAGGCCGAGATCGGCAGCGCCGAGGAGCAACGCCGGGCCTGGGAGGGACATAAGGCCGAAGAACGGGCGAAGCGCGCTGCTCAAGGACTGCTGGACGGGGTGGCGGGCTCTTTACCGGCCCTGATCCGGGCGGAAAAACTGCAGCGCAGGGCGGCCAAGGTGGGCTTCGATTGGGCCGCCCCGGAGCCGGTCCTGGACAAGATTGCCGAGGAGCTGGAGGAACTGCGGAGCGAGATTCGTACCGGGGCCGGCGCCGCGCGCCTGGAAGACGAACTGGGAGACCTGCTGTTCAGTTGTGTCAACCTGGCGCGCCACCTCGAACTGCATCCGGAACAGGCGATTGCCGGGGCGAACCGGAAGTTCGAGCGTCGTTTTTCCCAGATCGAGGCGGAGCTCGCGCGACGCGGTCAAACCCTGGAGGAAACCACCCCGGTGGAACTGGAGCGGTTATGGGAGCAGGTCAAACGCGCGGACTATGACGACGACTAAGCGCCGCGGCGCAGCTGCCCAATCGCTGCCGGGACCCGCTTTGAGGAGCGGCTCGGCCCGCGGGCTTGGCACCCACGGGAAGCTGCAGGACCGGAAAGCTTTTCTCGCGGCCATTTCCCGCTATAATATTACCTTTTGCTTACATACAAAATCTGGAGGGCGAGCATGCCGACCTATGACTACCGTTGTGAGGCCAATGGCCAGGTGTTTGAAGTGAAGCACCGCATGAGCGAACAGGTGCAGAGCTGGGGTGAGCTGTGCCAAAGGCTCGGCATCGACCCCGGGACCACCCCCCAGGATAGCCCGGTCAAGCGCCTAGCCACCGGTGGCAACCTGGTGCACAGCTCGGCGCTGAGCAGCGGGGTCGAACCCGCGTGCAGCACCGGCAGCTGCTGCCCCGGCGGCATGTGCGGCTTGAACTGATCAGGGCTAATCTGATTTATCGCGTTTCGCTTCCGGAGCAGCAAGCCCCTCTACCTTCGGACGCCCTAATCGACGGGAAACGACCGCTTTCGGAATCCATGTTTTCGAAAGTCCCGATGAACCGAGCCAGGGATGGCAGTTTTCAGCGTTCCCCCAGAGACCGGTCCCAATGCTGGCCTGAGCCGATCATTGCGGGCCGGTCTCGCCTCGGCCAACCAGATGTCGCAGCAGGCTTCGGAGCTTGGCCGGCTGCGCTGGCTTGTGCAGCAGCCGATAGCCCTTCGACTCGGCCTCCTGCAAACACTCCGGAGCGGTATCAGCGGTTACTATCAGAGCCGGCACCGGGTGCCCAATACGGGCCTGCAGGCGCTCGATAGCCTCTGCCCCATTACAGGGCCCGGGTAACCGGTAATCGACCAGCATCACATCCGGCGCCTGGCTTTGGCCCACCAATTCCTCGGCTTCCGCCAGGCCGGCAGCCACCTGCACCTCGCAGCCCCAGCCTCGCAACAGGTCGCCGACCGCAGTCTGCACCAGGCTGTCGTCGTCCAGCAGCAGTGCCCGCAGGCCGCGCAGCTCCTCGCCCGGGGGCGGCCGTTCGGGAGCTGCCGCCGGGGCCAGGGTTTCCGCCTCGGCCAGGGGCAGTTCGATAACAAAACACGATCCGCGCCCGGGGATTGAGCTAAGGCTCAATCGGTGACCCAGCAAGTCCGTAAGGCGACGCACGATGGCTAGCCCGAGCCCCAATCCCTGGCGTCGATCCCGTTGTGGATTGTCCAGCTGGTGGAACTCCTGAAAGATCTCTTCCCGGTTCTCCACCGGGATGCCCGGACCGGTGTCATAGATCTCGCAGCGCAGCCGGTCCCCTCGCACCCGGGCCGCCAACAGCACTCGGCCGTGTTGTGTGAACTTCAGGGCATTGTCCAGCAAGTTACCGAGAATGCGCAGCAGCATCGAGGCATCGCTGCGCACCCAGTAGCGGCAAGGCCGGATGCGCAGGCGATTGCCGCGCTCCTGGGCAATCGGTGCGAACTTGGCCTCCAGTTGCTTGAACAGCATGTTCACCTCGACCGCACCGAAGCTGGGTTGCACTACCCGCGCATCCAGCTTGGAGATATCCAACAGGTCCCCGAGCATGCCATCGATCAGCCGGATGGTCTCCTCGACCGCATCGATCATCGGCTGGGTATCCGGACCGCGCACCTGCTCCGCCAGATTGTGGAAAAAGAGCCCTAGGGCGTGGATCGGCTGGCGAAGGTCGTGGCTGGCAACAGACAGGAAGTGGGTTTTGGCCCGGTTCGCCTGTTCCGCGCTCTGACGGGCTGCCTCCAGGGAGCGCTCCCGGCGCTTGTGTTCGGTGATGTCGGTCAAGGTCAGCACTCGCCCCCCGTTCGGCATCGAGCCCTGAGCCAACTCGATCACCTGCCCGTCGGAGCGCTCGTACTCGGCTCCGCCCCCGGGTTCTGGATCCAGCCCCGGAGCGAAGCGAGCCAGTAGGGCGTCGACGTCGTCCAGTGGTCGCGCCGCTGGAGCGCCGAGCAAGTCGAGAAAACGCTGATTCCAGAGCCGCAGCCGGCCCTGGGAATCCGCCATGCCCATACCTTGCCCCATGTGCTGCAGGGCGGCCTCCAGTTGGCGCGATTTCTCCTCTTGTTGCAGCCGCAAACCGAGATTTTCGAACCGCAGTCGTAGCGACTCGTAGACGAAGCGGTGCACCCGCAAACCATGCACGATATAGGCACCGAGCGCCGCCAGGGCCACCAGCAGGACGGTCCAGGACAGAGCGTCTCCGCGCATTCCCAGAGTCAGTATCAGCAGTCCCATGCTCGATAGCAGGTACAGGAACAACGAAGGCAGATGGGCCGAGGCCACCACCATGGATGCGGCCCCCAGCCCGAGCAAGATGGTGACCACGATGATCAGGTTGACCGGCTCGCCCGAGATCAACAGCGGCGCCATCCCTCCCCAGACCAGCCCGTGATAGAGCGCGGACAGCATCGCCCCGAGCCGCCAGGGGCCCATCTCCCGGTCGTCCGGGTTGGCCCGCGAGAACCGCCAGCCGAGCAGATAGCGACCCGCGGTGCCGAGATGCACGGCGCCGACCCAGAGCAGCAGGGTCCGGTGGGAGCTAGTGTCCCAGAGCACCAGGCACACCAGCCAGCTGAGCATCAGGAAGACCAGGCCCGTGGTCGGTGCGTGGCTGTAGAGAATACGGGTCAGCTCGCCGCCGATGGCGTGTTCGGAATCCTCGCGCTGGACCACCGTCAGCGTTTCCGGACGAGATGGCACGGGGGCCCCTTCTTAGTGAATGGCGACGACGCAGGCCGCGGTCGAGCGCTTGCCGAGATCCCGGTCTTATCCATATCAGAGATAATAAATATCATTATTTTCAATTTTTTATTCTGAAAATATTACAATTCACTTGATGATCTTGTCCGCTCTGTGAGACCTTCGAACGGCTCAGCGTCTGACGCCCAGTAATTGCACTACCGCCCCCTGCCCGGTGTGGTAGCGGCCTTCCCGTACCTCGCGCTCCAATTCCTCGGCATGCAGCAGTTCCAGACCTGCCAGCTCGCTGCGCAGGCCGATCAGGTCCATGGTCATCTCCGCCAGCGGCGGACCGCCAGTGCCAAAGGCCAGTTGGCGCGGCGTATAGGCTTCCAACAGCAGCATGCCGCCCGGGCGCAGCCCCTGCACCACCCGCCGGTGGACTTGGCGGCGCAGGGCCGGCGGCAGGTGGCAGAATATGGACACCACCGCATCCCAAGCCTCGGTCTCGATCGGGAACTCAGCCAGATCGGCGTGACAGGTCTCGATTCGCACTCCGCGCTCGGCGGCCAGGCGCCGAGCCTTGTTTAGTCCCACCGCAGAGCTATCCACCGCGGTGACCACAAAGCCCTGCCCCGCCAGCCAAACCGCATTACGCCCCTCGCCCTCGCCCAGGCTCAGCAACCGGCCTGGCGGCAGGCGGGCGACCA
>CBDUCL010000070.1:0-12292 GCA_965365625.1 uncultured Chromatiales bacterium
TCCCCGACCCACTGGATCAGCTGATACCAGAACATCACCGACACCGGCTTCATGCTGTCCTCCTGAGCGAACAGGCTGCGGGTCAGCGCCATGCCCATCTCGTCGGTCTCGTCCTCGATGCGGTTGAGTTCGGCGACCATGTCCTCGACCTGGCTGGCCTCACGGCCGCGGAAGCCCATCTCCACCAGTTCGTCCAGCTCCTCGATAATCTTTCCGGCCTGATTGCAGGTATCCAGGCAACGGTTGACCAGCGCCAACAAGGGCTCTGCCATACCATCGGGCACTTCCATCTGGCGCTCCACCAGCAGGCCCGCGATGTCTTGGGCGGTATCGGCGATCGAATCCTGCATGCCCAGCACGTCCAGCAGGTCCCGGCGGTCCACCGCTAGAAGCATGCTCTTGGGCAAGCGGCCGCGCAGCTCGTTCTTAAGGGCGTCGGCCGCATGCTCCTTCTCGAAGATGGCGGTCTTTTGGGCCTCCAGCTTGGCCTGGTCACCGTCCACCAGGGCCTGGAACAGGGCCGGCACCTCCGACACACACTCGGTAACGATGCGCATGTGCTCCTGGATCGGCTTGAACGGCGACTTGCCGAACAACGCAGCCATCGGATTCGTCGATTTCATCTTTCCCCTCCGCGAGGTTGTTTTGGTTGTAGAAAAAATTGCGCTGAACAGCCCACCTGATATGACAAGCTACACCTGGCACGCCGGCGACACGCAAACCCCCAAGTCCCTCGGCAGCGGCTGCAAGCCGCCCGACCGCCCTTCCCAGGGATGGAAAATCAGCCCTCGGCTGACGTGAAAATTATGTTAAGACGGTATGACTCACGCATTACAGTTTGATGACAAAATGGCACGGATAAAGCCCAATTACTTTGACACGAATCATGCCGGCTGCAGATTTTCCCGCGACCACCCGAATCGGGCCCCTCCGGCAGCGAAAATCGGGTAGATCGGACCTGCCGGAACTTTTCCCGGCCAAGGCCGGTCTGATTTCGCGAACAGGCTAGACTATTAGAGCTTTTTGATATAGAGTTCCGACTTAATTCCAGAGCAAATTAGTGGGGCATTACGCATGACCAAAGAACTCGCACTGGCTTCGCTGCCGACGGGCAGCATCGACGCCTACATCAGCGCGGCCTACCAGATTCCGATGCTGAGCGCCGAAGAAGAGCGCGACTTGGCCAAGCGCCTGCAACTGAACAACGACCTGGAGGCCGCTCGCACGCTCGTGCTCTCGCACCTTCGGTTTGTAGTTCGGATCGCCCGTGGCTATTCGGGGTACGGCCTGCCGCTTCCCGACTTGATTCAAGAGGGCAGTATAGGCCTGATGAAGGCGGTGCGCCGCTTCGACCCAGAGGTGGGCGTGCGCCTGGTGTCCTTTGCGGTACATTGGATCCGCGCCGAGATGCATGAATTCATCCTGCGCAACTGGCGTATCGTCAAGGTGGCTACCACCAAGGCCCAGCGCAAACTGTTTTTTAACCTGCGCAGTTCGAAAAAGCGCCTCGGCTGGTTTACCAAGGAAGAAGTCGAAGAAGTGGCTGAAAGCTTGGGAGTGAAGCCGGAAACCGTGCTGGAGATGGAAGCCCGGCTGGCCAATCACGACCTGGCCTACGACGCTCCCGACCAGGACGACGGCGACCACGCGGCAATAGCCGCCCCGGCGAACTTTCTGCAGGACGTGCGCATGGAGCCCGCCAGCCAACTGGAACGGGAAGACAGCGCTAACGATCAGCGCCAGCGCCTGCACGCAGCCCTGGCCGACTTGGACGAGCGCAGCCGCATCATCTTGCAGGCACGCTGGCTGGGCGAGAAAAAGTCCACCCTGCACGAGTTGGCGGATCAGTTCGGGGTGTCGGCGGAACGCATCCGCCAACTGGAAAAGAACGCCATGAATAAGCTCAAGGGCCGGCTCGCCGCCTGAGCCGGACACCCGAAGCATCAAACCGGCGGCCCGTTCGGGCTGCCGGTTTTTTTTCGCCTTGACGGCTACCGGCACACACCGACACTCGCAGCAACCGGCTGAGTCTGGAGATCCCGCATGAGCAGCGAAAGCATCGATTACCAGGCCAACATGCGCTCGATCATTCAGCGCATCGCCACTGGCCCCACCATGAGCAAGGACATCGCCCAAGATGAAGCGCGCGACGGCATGACCGCCATCTTGCGCGGCGAGGTCGATCCGGTGCAGGCCGGCATCTTCTTAATCGCCCTGCGCATGAAGCGCGAGACCGACGACGAGAACAAGGGCGTTCTGGACGCCATTATCCAGGCCACCGACCGGGTCAGCGCAGAGGTGGACGAACTGGTGGACATCGCCGACCCCTACGACGGCTACAACCGCAGCCTGCCAGCTTCGCCCTTCCTGCCCGCGGTACTGGCCGCTTGTGGGGTGCCGGCCGTCAGCCAGGGGCTGGAGACGGTAGGGCCAAAATACGGCGTAACCCACCGCTTGGTGCTGGCCGCCGCCGGCGCCCCGGTCGATCTGACCCCGTCTCAGGCCGCTGCCCGCCTGGCCGATCCCGCGATCGGCTGGGCCTATCTGGACCAGCGCCAATTCTGCCCACAGTTGCACAACCTGCTGGGCTTGCGCGAAACGATCATCAAGCGCCAGGTCATCACCACCGTCGAAGTGATGACCAGACCCATCTCCGGCCGCCGCAAGACTCACCTGATGACCGGTTATGTGCACAAGCCCTACCCGCCCGTCTACGCCACCCTGGCCCGGCACGCTGGCTACGATTCGGCGCTGCTGGTGCGCGGAATCGAGGGTGGGGTGATCCCATCCCTTCGCCAGCCCGGCAAGTACTTCTATTACCAGGACCTGGGCGAAGAGCAGGAGGTGGCCATCGACCCATCCGAGTTGGGTATCGTGCAGAGCCTGCGTTCCCCTGCCCTGCCCGACAACCTACCCAAGGCCAACCGAGCCGGCGACGAGATCGCCATCGCGGTGGATATCCAGGCCACCGCCAAAGCCGCCGCCGAAGCTGGCCTAGCGGCCCTGGAAGGCCAGCCGGGGGCCAGCTACGACGCACTGGTCTACGCCGGTGCCCTGATGCTCAACCACCTGGGCCGAGCCAACAGCCTGGCCGCCGCCGGCGACCGGGTGCGTGAGGTATTGGACTCGGGCCAGGCTCGGGCTCGCCTGAGCTGAAGCAGGAGGCAACCGCATGAACCACGATTACTTCCCGGTCGCCGCCACCGACGAACTGGCCCCCGGTCAGATGAAGCACCTAGAACACCGCGGGCAGCGCATACTGTTGGCCAATGCGGACGGCGTATACCTGGCGGTGGAGAACAACTGCAGTCACGAAGACGTGCCCCTGCATCTGGGTTGTCTGGAGGGCGACCGTATCCGCTGCTCGCTGCACGGCAGCCGCTTCGACCTGCGCAGCGGTAGGCCGCTGGAAGATCCGGCGGAAGAATCGATACGCACCTATGCGGTCAAGATCGAAGCCGGACAGGTCTGGGTGGCACTGGATTGAGGGTGTAGGGCCGAGGGCGGTCGGCGGTCACGGGGCGCTCGCCCGGACAGCAGCGGATCTCGCCGCCAGCGACCGACCAACGAGCGCCAGCGTTATTCCGGCGGCCGGGGTCCCAATAGGCCCAGCAATTCCTCGGCTTGGGCAATCAGCGCGCCAATGCGGTCGGGGGCGGTGCGATCCTCTGGGCGATAGAACAGCCATTGGCCAGCTCGGCCCTCTAGCGCCAGGCCCGGGTGAGCGGCCAGGTAGTCGAGCACGGCAGGGGTGAAGTGCCTCCGGGCGCCCTCCGGCTCGCGGGCGGCCAACCGGTACTCGCGATGAAACCCCTCGGCGGCATCAAAACCCACCGACTGCAGGCCAAACTGTTGGGCGGCGCTGCGTTTGGGCCCGCGCGTCGGACTGAGGTCGAAATCCGGCAGGCGGCTAGACCCGGAACGCAGCCAGACCACCGTCTGCAGGCGGGTTTCGATAGCCCCATCGTCATCCGAATTCGGCAGGGCCCGCTGGCCTTCGTCGCCAAAAGCCGCATTGAACCCATAACCGAACACCAGAACCTCGTATTCGCCGCGTCTCCCACGCATCGGGTTGAGCAACTGGGCCGGGCCCTGGGTGAACAGGTAGAACCCCGTCTGATCCAGCTCGGCGGGCAGCGCCTGCTGGCCGCGCTCGAAGCTCAACCCCAGGCCGGCGGCGACCGCCGCCAGCTGATCGCGGCGTTTGCTCTCAAAGAACACGGCGAGCAGAACGATGGCAACAATGGCCAGGATTGCGATGATCTTCATGCAAGCTCCATCGCCGCGGCACGGAAGGCACCCGAATACCCAGGGTGCCAGCGTGCCCGGCCTCTCGGGTGATTACTCGGCCTTGGCCAGATGCACATCCATCTGCGGGAACGGGATCGAGATGCCCTCCGCATCGAAGCACAGCTTGACCTGCTCGGTGATGTCGAAGCGGGCAGCCCAATAATCGCCACTCTTGACCCAGGGCCGCACCACGAAGTTGACGCTGCTGTCGGCCAGTTCTGATAGGGCGACGGTGGGCTTGGGGTCCTTCAGCACCCGCTGGTCGTCGTTCAGAATCTGGTGCAATACCTCCTTGGCCTTGCGAATGTCGGCTTCGTAGCCGATACCGAACACCATGTCGATGCGCCGGGTATCGCGCGCCGAGTAGTTGGTGATGGTGCCGCTGTAGATGGCGCCGTTGGGGACGATGATCTCGCGGTTGTCACCAGTGCGCATGCTGGTGCTGAAGATATTGATCGCTTCAACCACGCCGGAGGCGCCGGCCACCTCGACGAAGTCGCCGGCCTTAAACGGGCGGAATACGATCATCAGGACGCCGGCGGCGAAGTTCTGCAACGACCCCTGCAGGGCCAGGCCGACGGCCAGGCCGGCGGCACCCAACAAGGCGATCAGGGAGGTGGTGTTGACCCCCAGCTGGTCGAGGGCCGCAACGATAATGAACAGCAGCAGCAACGCATTGACGATGGAACTGACGAAGTTGATCAAGATCGGGTCCATCTTGGCCTTGCTCAGAACCTTCTTGAGCAATCGCACGACCAATCGGGCCACCATGCGACCGACGATGAAGATCGCCAGGGCAGCGGCGATATGGATCGTCCCGGGGATCACGTGATTGGTAATCAGTTCGCTGATTTCAATGTTTTCCATCAGTATCGATCTCTAGGTTGGTTTCACGGTTGTTGCCGAAAGCGAGAGCAGCGAGGCCGTTCGGAACCCCGCAAGCCTCTTGAAAGGGGCTCGCTAGAGCGCCGCCAGGTCCAGGCACTGTCCGGGGGTGGCGATCTCACAGTTGGCTCGGATGCGGCGGCGCAGCAGCTTGCGCAGTTCGCGCTTGGCCCCGTCCTCGCCGTGCACCAGAAAGATGCGCGGTTGATTGCGAAAGCCGGAGGCCCAGCGCACCAGCTCCTCCTGATCGCCGTGGGCGGAGAGGCCGCCGACGGTGTGAATCTGAATCCTCACCGGATAGTCGTTACCGTAAATGCGCACCCGATCCGCACCGTCCACGAGACGCCGCCCCAGGCTGCCCTGGACCTGGTAGCCGACGATCAGCAGGTGGCATTCCTTGCGCCCGATGTTGTGCTTGAGATGGTGCAGAATGCGCCCACCGGTGCACATACCGCTGCCGGCGATAATGATGGCGCCGCTGTCGATGCGGTTGATGGCCTGGGACTCCTCCACGGAACGGGCAAAATACAGATTCTCCAGGACGGGCATCTCGTTATGCTGGCGGCGCAGGCGAGTGGCCTCTGCGTCGTAGAGCTGGGGATAATCCCAATAGATCTCGCTGGCCTCGATGGCCATGGGGCTGTCGAGAAAGGTGGTCCAGCGGTCAAGCTCCCATTGGCGCTGGTGCTGGCCCAACAGGTACAGCATCTCCTGGCTGCGCCCGATAGCGAAGGCCGGGATCAATATATTGCCGCGGTCGTGGCGGGCGCTGGCGATCACCTCGCCGATCTCGCGCACCGTTTCCTCCCGGTCCCGGTGCAGGCGATCACCGTAGGTGCTCTCCATCAGCACCAGATCCGCCTCTTCGACCACCGCGGGGTCGTTCAGAATTGGGGTGTCGTACTGGCCCAGGTCCCCGCTGAACACCAGCTTGCGGCGGCGGTCGCCCTCACTCGCCCAGACCTCCACTGCGGCCGAGCCTAGGATGTGGCCAGCGTCCTGAAACCGGATGCGAACCCCGGGCAGGATCTCCTGCTGCTGACGGTAGGGCAGGCCCTGAATCTGGCGCAGCGCCAGCTCCGCGTCGCCCCGAGTGAACAGGGGTTCAACCGGTCCAAGGCCCTTTTTTTCCCGCTTTCGGCTCTCATAGACCGCGTCGCGCTCGCTCAAGCTGGCGGCGTCCAGCAGCAACACCCGACACAGATCTCGGGTTGCGTTCTGGGCGTAGATCGGACCTTTGAAGCCACGCTGCACCAGCAGCGGCAGGCGCCCGGAATGGTCGATATGGGCATGACTCAGGACCACCGCATCGATCTCGGTCGGGTCGAAGGGAAAGGGCTCGCGATTGGATCGCTCCGCCTCGCGCCGTCCCTGCACCAGGCCGCAGTCGAGCAACAGCTGGTGGCCACCGACCCGCAGTATGTGACAGGAGCCGGTAACGCCGTCGGCGGCGCCGTAGAATTCGAGTTGCATACGACCTCTCTGCTGGGGGATATCCACTTCCAAAGCCGGCTGATAGGCAAGGGAGGCGCCGGAATGACAGGCGCATCATACCTCCCGGGCTATGCCGGATGTCAAACCAACCCTGAGGAGATCGGGTGAATATTTTTGGCCAGAACGCTGGAACTGCCACCGGCGCGCAGGCGCGGCCAGCGGGCGTTGGGAGCTCGAGGAAGCCGGGGAAAACCTCGCTACTGGCATTTAGCGGATCGAAGAATCAGCGGTAACCGTTCAATTCGCACCAGCTCTTGCCTTGGGTGATGCCCTGCATACTGAGGTAGACCTCGCGCGCCACCAGATCGGCGTACCGATCACGGGATATCTCGATGCCCGTGGTGTTGTTCACGTAGCTATCGCTATCGATGCGGGTCCAATGGTCGGGCGTCGCCAGCTTGTGGGGCTGACTCTGGCAACCTGCGAGCAACAGCGCGGCGGCCGCAGTTGCGCAGAGAAGGAGAGGGATTGGGATTCGGCGATTTATCATCGCTCTGCTCCTTGCGCCGTCCGCTGCCAGTGACGGCTCTCGGAGCCGTTACGATCCCGGCCTGATCGCCAGAGACTGATCCAACATTATCGAAGGATCTTCCCTGGCACAGGGACGGCGTTCACAGATATCCATTCCCGCGCCCAATCCGGCGGCGCCTGAGCGAATGGCGCGCGGCTCAACCTCGCAGCGCTACCCCCACCGAAAGGCCGGCCGAGGCTCCACTGCCTTCCTTCCCTTACGAGCTTGCCAGCGCCACAACGAGGGCCAGGGGACAACGCGCCTAGCGCCGGCGCCCGCCCCGCTTGGGACCCCGGGGCTTATCAATGCCTACACGAAGTTGGCCACCGTTGAATTCGCTGCCGTCGAGGGCACTGATGGCGGCACGCGCCTCGTGGCCTTCCATATCGATGGTGGCGAAGCCCCGGCACTCACCGGAGAACAGGTCCTTGACGAGACGCATGGAGCGAACTACCCCGTATTGCGAGAACAGGGCGGAAAGGGATTCTTCCGTGGTGCTGCGCGGCAACCCACGGACCGAGAGCGTAAGCATATATGGTTTCTCTCTGAGCGATGCCGCGAGGGGCGGCGGGAGGGACTCGATGCGGCCGCCCCCGGGGGGCGGCCGCATCGGATACTGCGGCTGATTGTTTAGAGCGGGACTACCTCATCCGCTTGCGGGCCCTTCTGGCCGTCGACCACGGAAAACTCGACCTTTTGACCCTCTGCGAGGGAGCGAAATCCGTTACCGACTATGGAGCGGAAGTGAACGAACAGATCCGAGCCGTTTTCACGCTGAATAAACCCGTATCCCTTGGCGTCATTGAACCACTTCACGGTGCCGGTTTGACGATCTGACATCTTACTTGAACCTCGAAATCAACTTATAACAGGTAGAGCCCTGGCCGCGCCTGACGGCCGAGCGGATAGCACTGTGTATCCCGTAAGCAGCCCTATGGTCGGCGCAGGAACGAACTCGGGGAGTAACGAAACCGCGAAAACTTGATAGGCAGGACGCAGAGTACGCAGTGCTTGGACAATAGCGCGTTCCCGGTCCCGGCGCAAGGTCGGGAATACCCGCCCTCAGACCATCAGCAGACCCATTACCTGGTCCACGCTGGCCTGCTCGAAGCGCCGCTGGTCTGCGCTCAGTTCCAGCATCTGCTCGGCCGGTTTGGCCGGGATGCGTCCGCGCAGATAGCGCTCGAACTTCTCCAGCAACAGGGGAATGCCCTCGGCCCGGCGCCGACGGTGACCCACCGGGTAGTCCACCACCACCGGCTCGGTCGCAGTGCCATCGTCGAACAGAACCTGCACCGAGTTGCCGATGGCGCGCTTTTCGGGCTCCAGGTACTCGCGGCTGAAGCGATCGTTCTCCTGCACTTCCATCAGCCCCCGTAGCTTGTCCACCCAGGGGTCGGCGGCGACGGCGTCCTCGTAGTCTTCCGCTGTGAGGGAGCCTTTGAGCAGACCGATGGCCACCATATACTGCAGGCAGTGATCGCGGTCGGCCGGGTTGTCCAGCGGCCCGGTCTTGTTGATGATGCGGTCGCCGGATTCCTGGGTCTGAATACGAATGGCGGCGATGCGCGCCAGCCGGTCCTTCACCTGGGGGTGCAGCGTGATCGCCGCCTCCACTGCGGTCTGGGCGTGGAACTCGGCGGGGAAGCTGATCTTGAACAGGATGTTCTCCATCACATAGGTGCCATAGCCCTGGCCGAAAGCGAGCGGGCGGCCCTTGAAGCTGACGTCCTGGAAGCCCCAGGTGGGGGCGCTAACCGCCGACGGATAGCCCATCTCGCCGCGCTCGGCGAGCAGAGCGAGGAACAGGCCTCGGGCCGAGGCGTCGCCGGCGGCCCAGGACTTGCGCGAGCCGGTGTTGGGGGCGTGCCGGTAGGTGCGCAGGGAAGAGCCGTCGAGCCAGGCGTGGGAGACCGCGTTCAGGACCTCCTGGCGGCTGCAGCCGAGCATGCCGGCGGCGACCGCGGTGGAGGCGATGCGTACCAGCATCACGTGGTCCAGGCCGACCCGGTTGAAGCTGTTCTCCAGGGCGATCACCCCCTGGACCTCGTGGGCCTTGACCATGGCCTGGAGCACATCGCCCATGGTCAGCGACGCACCGCCCCGACTCAGGGCATGGCGAGACTGGTAATCCGCCAAGGCCAGGATGGCCCCCAGGTTGTCGGACGGGTGGCCCCACTCGGCAGCCAGCCAGGTGTCGTTGAAGTCCAGCCAGCGCACCATGGCGCCGATATTCCAGGCCGCCCGCACCGGGTCCAGTTCATAGCTGGTACCCGGCACTCGGGCGCCGCCCGGCATGCCGGCGCCGGGTACGATCGGGCCCAACAACTTGGTACAGGCCGGGTAGTTCAGGGCGTATAGACCGCAGCCGAGGGTGTCCAGGAAACAGTAGCGGGCCGTCTCCATGGCTTCCTGGCTCTGCGTCACATCGTAGTCCAGTACATAGTCGACGATGTCCTGGATCACGGAGTCGAAATCGGGACGTCGGGCGTCCAAAACCGCTGCTTTGCTCATATTCTGATTTCCGAATCTAGGGGCCGAGAGACCGTTCAGGCGCGCTGGGCTAAGGGCACATAGGCCCGGTTCTCCGGCCCGATGTACTGGGCGCTGGGGCGTATGATCTTGCCGTCCTCGCGCTGCTCGATCACGTGCGCGCCCCAGCCGCTGGTGCGGGAGATAACGAACAGGGGCGTAAACATGTCGGTTGGCACTCCGAGCATGTGGTAGGACACGGCGGAGAACCAATCCAGATTCGGAAACATCCGCTTGACCTCCCACATCACGCTCTCCAAGCGGTCGGCCACCTGGAACAGGGTCATATTTCCGGCCTGTTCGGACAGGCCGCGCGCCACCGATTTGATGATCTGGTTGCGGGGGTCGCCCACCGTATACACCGGATGGCCAAAGCCGATAATGATCTCCTTGCGCGCCACCCGCTCGCGAATGTCCGCCTCGGCCTCGTCGGCGCCGCGGTAGCGGCTCTGGGTGCGGAACGCCTCCTCATTGGCACCGCCGTGTTTGGGCCCACGCAGGGCTCCGATGGCTCCGGTAATGGCGGAATACATATCCGCATTGGTGCCCGCGATCACCCGCCCGGCAAAGGTTGAGGCATTGAACTCATGCTCTGCATAGAGGATCAGCGAGGTGTGCATGGCGCGCACCCAGGCCTCGCTCGGCGGCCGGCCGTGCAACAGGTGCAAAAAGTGACCGCCCACCGAGTCGTCGTCGGTCTCGACCTCGATGCGGCGGCCATTGACCGCATAATGGTACCAATACAGGAGCATGGAGCCGAAGCAGGCGATCAGGCGGTCCGTGATATCGCGGGCGCCAGCGGCGGGATGGCCGTCCTTTTCCGGCTGGCAGGTGCCCAGCACCGAGCAACCAGTGCGCATCACGTCCATTGGGTGGGCCGAGGCGGGAATCTGTTCCAGGCACACCTTGACCGCCGCCGGAAGACCCCGCAGGGAGCGCAGCTTGTTCTTGTAGGCGTTCAGCTCGGCCGGCGTCGGGAGTTCGCCGTGCACCAACAGGTAGGCTATTTCCTCGAACTCCGCGGTCTCGGCGAAATCCAGGATATCGTAACCCCGGTAGTGCAGATCGTTGCCGCTGCGTCCGACCGTGCAGACGGCGGTATTGCCGGCGGCGGTGCCGGAAAGGGCTACCGATTTCTTGGCCTTGGGCAGGACTTGATTGCTCTCGGTCATTGGGCTTCCTCCTGAGAAAAAAGCGCGTCTAGCTTCTGCTCGAAAGCGTGATACCCGAGGTACTCGTATAGGTCGGCCCGGGTCTGCATCAGCTCGATCAGGTGTTTCTGGGTACCCTCTTTTCGCAGCCCCTGGTAGACCTTGAGGGCCGCTGCATTGGCGGCTCGAAACGCCGACAGGGGATATAGCGCTATTCTGACGCCGGCGGCTCTCAGCTCATCGGTGGTGAACAGGGGGGTGGAGCCGAATTCGGTAATATTGGCCAACACCGGCACCCCCACCGCCTCGGCGAACTGACGGTACATGCCCAGCTCGGTAATCGCTTCGGGAAATATCATATCCGCGCCCGCCTCTACGCAGGCCCGAGCGCGCTCGATGGCAGGCTTTAGACCCTCTACCGCCAGGGAATCGGTGCGGGCCATGATCACGAACTGGTCGTCAGTGCGGGCGTCCACTGCCGCCTTGATGCGATCCACCATCTCCTGCTGGGGCACTATGGCCTTGTTGGGGCGGTGGCCGCAGCGTTTCTGCTGCACCTGATCCTCGATATGCACGGCAGCGGCTCCGGCCTTTACCATGGCCCGCACGCTGCGGGCTATATTAAAGGCCCCGCCCCAACCGGTGTCGATATCCACCAGCAGCGGCCGTTCGGTGACGTCGGTAATTCGCCGCACGTCGGTGAGCACGTCTTCCAGGCTGGTGATGCCCAGATCCGGAATACCACAGGAGCCGGCGGCCACCCCACCGCCCGAAACGTACAGCGCGCGGAAACCCGAGGCCTCGGCCAACAGGGCGTGATAAGCATTGATAGCGCCCACGCACTGCAGCGGGCGCTCCTGCTCCAAGGCGGCGCGGAAACGCGCGCCGGCGGAAACTGACTGGGTCATGACGAAGTTCCTCCAAATACAGACCGCTGTCCGGCTTCGGTCAGCAGGCGTTCGATGTTTTCCCGCGAGGCGCGGATATGGTGACGCATCAGCAGCTCGGCCAATTCGCCGTCGCCGCGCTCGATGGCATCGACAATATGTTCATGTTCGCCGAAGGCCCGGGGGCCACGCCGGCTGGCCATGCCGAACTGGTATCGGTAAACCCGCACCAATTGATAGAGATCGTTGCAAAGCAGCCGGATCAGCCGGCTGTTGCCGCTGCCCTGCACGATCCGGTAGTGGAAATCCAAGTCACCCTCCTGCTGAAAATAGGCGTTACCCGGGTCTTGCTCGATCTGCGCCCGATGCTGCTCCAGCAGGCGGCGCAGTTCCTCGACCTGAGCTTGGTCCATCTGGGTGGCGGCCAAGCGCGCTGCCATACCTTCCAGGGCCTCGCGCACGTGGTAAATTTCCAGCAGTTGGTGGCTCGACAGACTGACCACCCGGGCTCCCACGTTGGGCCGGCGCTCCACCAGCCCGCA
>CBDUCL010000071.1:0-12265 GCA_965365625.1 uncultured Chromatiales bacterium
GCACAGATCCAACGATCAATAGTCGACGGATGATATTCGTGGGGATACCTCAGGGACAGACCACGGTTCTGGCGAAATCGAGACCCGCATATAGCCGGCGCGTTCCTCCGTGCGTGACCTTTGGATGACGGCTCATGGGTATGCCTGACATCGTTGTTTGTTCCCTTCTTTTGATCCGCCCTGTGTGGACCCGCATGCAGGGTGGTGTGGGGACTGGGGGTTAGACGCCCCCGGTTACCCGATTAGAGGTTTTTCGGTTTGCGCTCATTTATAACCCAAATAATCATTACAACGATTAACGAGATAATAGACAGTACTAATTTATGGTTTAGAAGCGACTCAAAACTAGTTACCGCACCACCAAGATTTAGAGATGGACTAGACCACCAGATCATTTCACCAAGACCAGAAGTAATCAGTGCCATTGCTAACCAAGACGCTACTTTAAGATAAAGGGCGCAGCCAATAGCCAGAACCGCCAAGCCAATACACCACTGAACCAATAGTTTTTTTATGCTTTCTTCCTTTGACTCCCAGTCTCTAATGGCTCTTTCCAACTTTAGTTTGGTTTTATACGGCTCGATTTGTGGCCTGCGAATCTTGCTTAATTCCTGGTCGGATTTACCTTTTTCGTATTCTTTTACTTGTTTAAAGTTAGACTCATAATCTGCAACCAACTCTTCAAGGGTTCCTGCCTGCTTGATCTTTTCCTCTGCGAAATCGTCTAAAACCGAAGCTGTATCATAGAAATATTTAACATAAACAAAGTGGGTTGTTTGAGACACAAGCACAATCATGGCCAGAACGAATAATGTGATTTGAAATCCTCTCATTTTTCTACGACCTCCTTATTACCTCTAACGCCAAATTCACTGAAAGCAACAAGCAGAGCGAGGAACGAGCGGCGCTTTTTGCTGTCCGGTGGAATTACTTGTTATTTGATTCACCTAACTGCCTCAACGCAGCCGTTGCTTCTTCGTGCCCCTGTGCGGCGGCCTTTTCATACCATTCCTTGGCAATTTCTATATTTTCTGGAACCCCGCGCCCGTTTTCATAGAAATCTCCAAGCATGTACTGGCCGTGCATATGATCTCGGGTAGCTGCCATTTTGTAGAACTGAAAGGCCGTTTTTTCTGCTAGATCCTTGTCCTCAGAAAATGGCCCTTCTTCGATTTTCAGGACGATTTCGGCAAGCATTACCATTGAGCTAGAGTTTCCAGCCCGTGCAGGTTCTCTGCAAAGGTGAAATGCTAACGGTAAGTTTTTTTCTACCCCTTCGCCATACAAGTGCATATTGCAAAGGTTATTCATGGCCCAGAGGTTTCCTTTTTCAGCAGCACGCGTATAAAGAGACACTGCTTCTGCGTAGCTTTTCTCAACCTGATTACCCGTGAAATAGAAGTAACCGAGTTTCGTCATCGCTTCGTGATTGCCTTGGTCTGCTAAAGCTCGAAGCGATGAGGGATCATTGGGAAGGTTATCTTCAGCACGTACAACAGTGACCAAAACCAAAAATATTAACGCGATCTTGTTCATTTGCTTTTTACACATAACGTCTTAGCGTTTATCCGTCGTGCATCTCCTCCCCACAGTCCGACGCTGGCACTCCGCCTGCGCGCATGACGGATCAAACGCCTGTCGGGCTACGCCAGGTTACGAAGTGCCAGCGCCCGATTTGGGGATTGTTTTTGGTGGCTTCCGCCTCGGTGCGCAGCAAGCTGCCTCGCTAAAGAGGCTTCGGCGCCAGTTTGGGCGGTTTTGATTGGGTTCCTTCGCTCCTTGGGCGCTCCTTGTTCGCCATTTACCCCGAGTATACTCCGGTTTTTGCGCTTGGGAACCCAGGGCTCCCTCGACCGTTGCCTAGGCCATGGCCCTCATTCCCGGGTATCTGTTGCTCAGGCAGTCGGATCGTCACCCTCCATCAAAACGTTGCGGGGGGATTTCCTCGGTCATGCGCAACCGACCGGGGCGATATTTCGGTCAGGGATATGCGCAGTGGGTATCCGTCGCCTCGGTTTCAGGATCTTGCTCGGGCGCTAGGCACTCGAGGTCCTGGCGGATCGCCGCCAGGCGCTTTTGGCGGCAGCAGTTGGCCAGGAACCTACAGTGGCGGAACCGCATGAAACCCTTGTGCAGCAATTGCAGAAGGAAGCGCCGGATCGGCTCTTCGGGTTCGACCCACGGCCGCTTGTGGCGGGCCCGACCGGCGTAGTCGTTGCAGTGCCGCTCGATCCGTCCGTTCTTTAATCTATTGAGTCAAGTAGAGGAGGGGGCGGAACCCCGAGCGTTCGCCGCTCCCTGGCCCGCGGCAAAGACACCGAACTCCCTGTGCCCCCTTTGCCCGGCCCCGGCCGCATGACCCCCTGGTCGCCGGCCATATCGTCGCCGATCATGGCGAAGGCGCCGCAACGGTGCAGCTCGTCGCCAGACGCCTGCTCCGCGTGCGCCGCGCCGGCACCAGCGGCCAACAGGTTTACACGCGCACCGGGGAGATCAAGGGCTCGGCGCCGGCGCTGCCCGCGAATCATCTGGAGATTTGAGTGACCCGTGGACAGAAAATCCATTGCTCGATTCTTTCCCAAAATGCCGACAGGCACCACCGAGAAACAACCACTTGCAGTGATCTGATCCCAAAATAAAGTACGCTATCCTATTGAAATATATAGGGAAATAGTGCGCACTCTTAATCCATAGGTCGAAGGTTCGAATCCTTCACGGCCCACCACTTCTGGCAAAGGGTTAGGCGAGAGCCTAGCCTTTTTTTTGTCTGCGTGGAGGGGGGCGCTGTAACGGAATGTAAGAAAGGGTTTCGGTTTGGTTCCGCGGGTTTTGGTTTTGGTACCATTTACTTAAATCATACTTAAACCGCTTGACCCTCCGGTGGCCAAAGCATGGATTGAGCTGCGGTAGGATACCGAGTCCCTTCAGGGGATGGCCGGTCGTCTCATGAGGTGGCTGTAACAGGAGACCCTGCAGATGATCCTATTTGTTCGTGATGTCCCAAAGAATTTGTCCCGCAAGGAACTGCGACGAGCTGTCGAAGAGGCCCTGAAACCCCGAATCCGGTTTCCGTTCCAAGACCTGCCCACGGTCACCAAGGCGAAATTTCTGGTGATACACGACAGGGATACGGGCGGCACCGAACGCCATGGGTTGGTAATGGTGCAGAGCGGGCGGAAAGGCGAATCAGCGCTCGGGAAGTTTCGCCGCGTGCGTCTGAAAGACCGGATTTGTACAGTGAGGCCCTATGTAAAGCGCAATTGTAAGAATCCTGCTGAGCGCGTTAGCCTGCAAGCGGGCCTTAGCCAGCAAAGCGGCGATCGCCGACGCAGCAATATCGATGCGGAGATCGAACGCAAGCCTTATATCCAAAGGTAGGGGATCGGGGCACCACCCGGGCAGCGCCGGCCACTACCTGAACTAGTTTGCTCCCCGGGATGGGGAGGGTTTCGTCGGCTCATTCCTCGCGACAGCCGTGGCAACCTCGCCTGTTGACTTCCGCCTGTTTGTTGGTCAATCACCACGCTGCTGTTTGGATCGCTACTGTTGTATCATCTGGGTTGTTTCATCGGGTTTCGGCTGCAAGCCGGGGTTCACCCCGATCGCCTGTGTAGCGGCTGGTTGCGGCGACAAGTCTGGGTGCAGTGCGGGGTCGCCAAAGCGCAGTGTCCGGACCGGCTTTTCGGTCTCCGGCCTTGCGGGCGACCTTCAAAAGATCGGCTCTTTTCAAGATCTTCGGCGTATCTAGCTGGCAGTGATAAGCCGGCGCCTTCTCCGCCGCCGACCCGCGCTTACTGAAGAAGGAATCTGCTCTTGCACCTAGCTCGTCGTCGCCGCCGCCAAGCGACTTTTCTGTCTGTCTGCGCAGCCTCCGCGCTCGCCCTGGCGACGGGTTTGGCCTGGGGACAGCCGCCGGCCGACGAGTCGGCACCCAGCTTCACCGAGATGTCGCTCAAGGAACTGATGGCGTTGGAGGTGTTCACTGCGGCGTCCCTGTTGGAGACGGAATACAGCAAGGCCCCGGGCACCGTATACAGCTTCGACCGCGCCGATTTTCTCCGACTTGGGGTGCGTCGCCTCGACGACCTGCTGCAGTTCGTCCCCGGGTTCCAGCTCAATCAGTACCGCAAGCGCCATCGCTCGATCTGGGCTCGCGGGCTGCTCGACCGCTACAACGACAAGCTGGTGCTGATGGTCGACGGGATCCGAATGCGCCACCTGTACTACGGGCATTTTTCCCTCGGCGACAACTTTCCCCTGGAAAAGATCGAGAAGGTGGAGATTATCCTCGGTCCCGCCTCCAGTCTGTATGGGGCCAACGCCTTTGGCGGAATTATCTCGGTGCAGACCAGGGCCTTCTCCAGCCAGCCCGAGGCCGAGGCCAGCCTGGAACTCGGCAACCATGAGCGCGCCAAGGGTACGGTCTTTTATAACAGCCCGAAGCTGCAGGCATTTGCCAGCTATCTGACCCAGGACGCCCCATTCCGGGACGATCGCCGGAGCTTCATCGGCGGCGATACCTTGCAGCCCCTGGACGAGGACTACCGGAACCTGTTCCTAAAGGCAAAGCCGCTCCCCGGGCTGACCCTGATGCTGGATTATTACCGCAACGATACCCCCTTCCTGTTTATTCCCGAGACCCAGGACTCCTTCGTCGAGGAGCGCCCCTTGACCCTGGCAGCGCGCTACGAGGCGGGCGCTTTGGAAACCGGGAGGATAGAGGCCAATGCCTACTACACCTGGGACGATGCGCGTGAGCACGAGATCGAGCAGCAGACCCGGCGCCTCGGGTACCAGGAACACCAGGATGCCATCATGGCCGGCGCCGAGCTGACCGGCTTCAAACGTCTGCAGGCGCACGTGCTGGCTCTCGGCCTGTCCTGGCGGCACGAGCGGGCCGAAGATATGGACTTCGTGCGCTATCACCACTTCGCGGAAGGCTTCTTGGATCCCCCCGTTACCGGCTCTCTGCTGTCGGAGCCGAATATCCGCAACAACGATTACGCCCTGTTCGTGCAGGACGTGTGGGACATCAATCCCGAAGTCAGCCTCACCCTGGGGGGCCGCTACGACTGGTTCGAGCGCTTTGGCGACCACTTCAACTACCGGGCGGCTCTGGTCTACAACCCGGATGACCACCAGACCTGGAAGCTGCTTTACGGCACTGCCATTCGCACCCCCAGTTTTCGCGAGTACCTCAAGGTCTTGGAGGGGACGGACTTCGTGCCACCGGTTCCAGAGCCGGAGCGTATCCGCTCTCTCGAAATCGGCTACCTGTACCAATGGGAGCAAGCCAACCTGAGCGCCACCTTGTTCCGTAACGAGGTGGACGACTATATTCACGAGGTACCTACCCCGGATGGCGCGGACGAGTACTTCGCGAACAGCGATGACCCCTGGCGCATGCGCGGGGCCGAGGCCCTGCTGCAACTGCGTCCCAACGAGCGCTTGGACCTGCGTCTCGGCCTGGCCTACCTGGACGCGGAGGACACCGGCAGCGGCGACGACTTGCCTTACCTGGCCCCCTGGAGCGGCAGCTTCAATCTCAATTACGCGTTCGCGGCCCGCCATACCGCCGGCTTCTCGCTGATTTACAACAGCCAGCGCGATGACACCAACGATTTTCGGAATGACGATCCGGACGCTTTCGTGTTGGTAAACCTGTTCGGCTACGGGCGTATCAACAAGCAGTGGTCCTACGCGCTGGGAGTCGACAACCTGTTTGATAAGCGCATCTACGACGCTGCGGCGGATTTCGGCAGCCAGCACAACACCGAGAAGAGCGAACGGGAAATCTGGGCGCGGCTGGAATGGAAGCTCGGCCTTTGACCGGGCGATTCACTGGTCTCCGGGGGCGGCGCTTTCGGCGCGCTCTGGCAGGCGCTTGCGCGGCCCTGGGCCTCCTCCTGATGGCGCCAGCCGCGGGTGCGGATAACGACAGCCTGCGCTCGCAGCGAGTCAAGGCCGCCTTTATTCTGAATATCGCGCGTTTCGTCAGCTGGCCGGAGAGCGCTTTCGACGGACCCGGCGCCCCGCTGCTGCTTTGCCTGTATCGGGGCAACCCCCTAGGTGTTGCGATCGACAGTATCCGCGGCGAACGGGCGGTCGGGCGCCGCATGGCAATCGCCGAGGTCTCCAGCTACGACGAAAGCGAAGCCTGTCATATCCTGCTGGTTCCCGCAGCCAGGTTGGAAGACTTTTCTGGGGAGCTGGATGAGCCCTTGGAGCGTCCGCTGCTGACGGTGGCCGACCTCACCTTGGAGTCGCATCCCGAGGAGGGACATCGGCATCCAGTGATGGTCACCCTGGTGCGTGCCGGCACCCGTATCGGCTTCGAGGTCGATCTCCAACAGGTGCGGCGCTCCGGGCTGCGCATGAGCGCCGAGCTGTTGAAGCTGGCCCGCATCTTGGATACGCCGCCGCCGGAGGTGTTGCCATGAAGTTTCTTGGCAACCAGTCGATCCGCCGCAAGCTGATGTTGCTGCTGTTGCTTACCAGCGGCACCACCCTGTTGCTCTCCGCGGTGGGTTTTTCGGCCAACGACTGGATCTCCCAGCGCAGTGCCGCCTACGAGCGCCTGCGAGCCCAGGCCGGCATCATTGGGAGCAACTCGGTGGCCGCCTTGATCTTCCGCGACGAACAAGCGGCCGCTGCGACCCTATCAAGCCTGGAGCGCGAGGCGGAAATCGTCGGCGCCGCCCTGTTCGACCTCGGCGGCGAACGCTTCGCCGTCTACCAGCGCGATAACGGCAACGAGGGGCTGCCGTCCAGCCTGCCGCCCGAGGAGGCCGGCTCGCTCGGCGGCGGCAGCTATGTGGTGTCGCCGATTCTGCTCGAAAGCGAACGGATCGGCAGCATCCTGATCCTGTCCGACTTCCGGCATTGGAAGCAACGCCGGCTACTGCACCTGATCATCGCCCTCGGCGTACTGGTGGTGACGTTGCTTGCCGCCTGGCTGCTGTCGAGCCGGCTACAGCGGGTGGTTTCCGAGCCGATCCTCGCTCTGGCGGCCACCGCCCGGCGCGTCTCCCTCGATCGAGACTATGGTCTACGCGCTGAGGAAATCTCGAGCGACGAGATCGGCCGCCTGGTGGGGGACTTCAACGATATGCTGGCCCAAATCCAGTTGCGCGATCAGGAACTGCGGCACGCCCGGGAGGAACTGGAAACCAAGGTGCAGGCCCGTACCATGGAGCTCACCGAGTTGGCCAGTCAGCTTGAGCACCAGGCCTATCATGACAAGCTCACCGGCCTGGCCAACCGGGTGTTGTTCGACGAGCACCTGCGGCAGTCGATCGACGAGGCGGAGCGATACGGCGGGCGCCTGGGTGTCATGTTCCTGGACCTGGACCGCTTCAAGAACGTTAACGATACCCTGGGCCATGCGGTCGGGGACAAGCTGCTGCAAGAGGTCGCCCGCCGCTTCACCGCTTGTTTGCGCAAGAGTGACACCTTGGCGCGCCTCGGTGGCGACGAGTTCGCCGTGTTGCTGGTCCAGGTCAAGCATCTGGAGGACGTTGCCGAAGTGGCGCGCAAGCTGATCGACGCCATGGCGCAGCCGATTCAGGTCGATGGCTATAGCCTGCACCTGACCACGAGCGTGGGCATCAGCCTGTATCCCGAGGACGGGACCGAAGCCGATACCATTGTAAAGAATGCGGATACAGCGATGTACCGCTCCAAGGACCAGGGCCGCAATCAAGCCACTTTCTTCGCCGCCGATATGAACGCCCGTGCGGTGCGGCGAATGGCCCTAGAGACGCGGCTGCGCGAGGCAATGGAGCACAATCTGTTCCTTGTAGAGTATCAGCCGCGCTGGGCCACCAGCAGCCGCGAAATGGTTGGTGTCGAGGCGCTGGTGCGCTGGTGCGACGAACACGAGGGGAGCGTCGAGCCCTCCGAGTTCATCCCCCTGGCGGAGGAGTGCGGCCTGGTTACCGCCATCGACGAATGGGTGTTGGAAACCGCCTGCCGCGAAGTGATGCGCTGGTATAACGGGCGCGAGCCCGGGATCCGCCTGGCGGTCAATTTCTCGCCTGCCCATTTCATTCGTGATGACCTGTCCGAGGTGATTGCGGGCATCCTGGACCGCACCGGGTTTCCTGCGCGGCGCCTGGAACTGGAGATTACGGAAAATCTGTTCGGCCCCGATCATAGCGCCACCCGCCGCGTTCTCGAGCGCCTGCGGGGCTTGGGTATCGAGTTTTGCATCGACGACTTTGGGACCGCCTACTCATCGCTGAGCCGGCTCAAGCAGCTGCCCCTGCATACACTGAAGATCGACCGTGCCTTTGTACGCGACCTGGGCAACGACCCGGACGACGAAGCCATCGTTCGTACGATAATTACCATGGCGCACAGTCTCAACCTCGGGGTGGTGGCCGAAGGGATAGAGACCGAGGCCCAATTCGGCTTCGTCCAGCAGCTCGGCTGCGACGCAGTCCAAGGTTATTTGCTGGGTCGGCCCCAGACCGGCGAGGCCATGGCGGAGCAGTTGCGGAGCGCGGACAGGGGTTCCGGCTCCGAGACCGGAAATGCCTAGCGCCGGTCGGTTCTTCAGCGCCGCTGGCCCGAGTCCTCGCCGTCTGCCTGGGGCGGTGGGGCCAGGCTCCGGCAGCCCCGGTGCAGGGCGGCGCGCGACAGCATATAAGCGCTGACCGGAGCGGTCAGGAACAGGAACAGGCTGACCAGCAGTTCCTTCAGGCTCAGTTCCTGCTGGGCGCCGAAGTAGAGCATCGAGCCGAGCAGAATCGCCCCCACCCCCAGCGTCGTGGCCTTGGTGGGGCCGTGCAGGCGGGTGAAGAAATCCGGTAGCCGGGCCAGGCCGATGGAGCCGACCAGGGCAAATCCGGCCCCCAGCAGCACCAGGGCAGCGGCGAGCAGTTCCAGCAGGAAGCTCATTCGATAATGTCTCCACGCAGCAGAAACTTGGCCAGCGCCATGGTGCTGACGAAGCCGAGCAGGGCGATCAGCAGCGCGGCTTGAAAGAAATCGGACCGCCCCAGGTGGATGCCGTAGAGCAGGATGGCGGCGGCGGCATTGATATAGAGGGTATCCAGGGCCAGGATGCGGTCGCTGGCGTCGGGGCCGCGGAACAGGCGCCATGCGTTGAGCAGCACCGCTATCCCGATCATCCAAAGGGCGGCGGGCAGGACCAGGTTCATCATGAAAAGATCTCCCGAATCGGGGTCTCGTAACGGCGTTTGATGGCTTGCACCAGCGCCTCGGGCTCGTCTTCGCTCAGGGCATGCACCAGCAGCCGGTGCCCTGCTTCGTCGATCTCCGCGGACACCGTGCCCGGGGTCAGGGACACCACGCCGGCAAGAAGGGTGAGGGGGAAATCGCCCTCCAGCTCCAGAGGCACTTCCACGAAGCGGGGACGAATGCGCTCGCCGGGCCCCAGAACCAGCAGCGCGACCCGGAAATTGGCCACCAGGATGTCCCAGAGCACGAGTCCGACGAACCCCGGTACCCGTGCCGGCCGAGCCAGGCGCAGCCGCACCGGCCAAAAACGCCGGCTGAACAAGGGAATCAGCAGCCCCAGCAGCGCGCCCAGCAGGATATGCCCGGGGCTGGCGCTGTTGTTGAGCAACAGCCAGAGCACCAGCAGCAACAGGCTAAGGATGGGGTGCGGAAACCAGTTCATGGGGCGCCTCCCGGACGATATTCGGAGGGGGTGAGGCCACGGTTGCCGAGCACGGCTTCGACATAGCCGGCGCGGTCTTCGAGCTGCAGGGCCGCCGCGCGAGTGAACGCCGTTACCGGACCGGCAGCAGCCATCAACAGGGCGCTGCCGGCGAGCAACAGGGCAGCCGCAAGGGACGGCAGTAGCGGGCTGCGGGTGCCCAAGGGGGCGCTCTCTCCGACGCGCCAGAACAAGGCGCTGCCGGCCCTGCTCAGGGCCGCGATCACCAACAGGCCGCTGCCCAGCAGCAGGGCGAACACCCAGACCGCCGCCGGGTGGGTCAGGGCACTTTGCAGCAGGTACACCTTGGCGGCAAAGCCGGCCAGGGGCGGCAGTCCGGCCACGCCTATGGCGCCGGCAAAGAACAGCCCTCCCAACAGCAGCGGCCGGGTTACCGGCTGGGCCTGGTCGAGACGGGCCCGGGCTGGGCCGCGCTCATTGGCGATCAGGCCCGCCAGCAGGAACAGGCCGCCGGCCACCAAGGTACTGTTGAGCGCATAAAACAGCGCGGCGGAGGTTGCGGCCGGCGAGCCCAGCCCCAGGCCGAGCACCAGGGTGCCCGCCGATACCACCACCAGGTAGGCCAACATCCGGCGCAGCTCGCGGCTGGCCAGCACCCCCAGGGTCGCGACGGTAATGGTGACCAGCCCCAGGGGCACCAGCCATGGCGCCAGCAGGGAGGCCGCCGGTCCCGCTTCGGGGCCGAACACCAGGCCGTGTACCCTGAGGATGGCATAGACCCCGACCTTGGTCATGATTGCGAACAGGGCCGCCACCGGCGCGCTGGCGGAGCCGTAGGCCGGCGGTAGCCAGAAGCCGACCGGCACCAGAGCCGCCTTGAGACCGAACACCAGCAGCAGCAGCAGGCCGCCGGCGCCCAGCAGCCCTGCTTGTTCGTGGCCGGCGGCGGCCACCCTGGCGCTGAGATCGGCCAGATTGAGGCTGCCGGCCGCGGCATAGATGGCGCCGATGCCGATCAGGAACACTGCCGAGCCAATCAGGTTGAGAACCACCAGATGCAGGGCGGCGCGTATGCGCGGGGCGCCGCCGCCGTGCACCTGCAGCGCGTAGGAGGCGATCAGCAGGATCTCGAAAAACACGAACAGGTTGAACAGGTCGCCGGTGAGGAAGGCGCCGTTGATGCCCAACAGCTGCATCTGGAACAGCAGGTGGAAGCGCCGCCCCAGGGCGTCGTCACCCCCCAAGGCATACACCAGGCTGCCGAGGGCCAGGGCGGCGGTGAGCGCCAACATCAGGGCGCTCAGACGGTCGGCCACCAGCACGATGCCGTAGGGGGCGGGCCAGTTGCCGATGTAGTAGACCAGCAGGTCGCCGCCCGCGGTGTGCTCCAGAAGCAGCAGACTAACCGCCAGCAGGGCGGCGGTAGCGGCCAGGCCGATACCCCGCTCCAGGCCGCGCCCGGCGCCGCCGACCGTGAACAGCAGGGCCCCGGCGAGCAGCGGGATCAGCAGCGGCAGGATCGCGAGCTCGCTCATTCCGCGTCCTCCCCGTCCGCCCGATCATCTCCGAGGTCCGCCAGCGCGCGCAGGGCCAGGGCCACCAGGAAGGCGGTCATGCCGAAGCCGATGACGATGGCAGTCAGCACCAGGGCCTGGGGCAGGGGATCGGGCAGCCGGCTCAGCCCCTGTTCGACCAGGGGTGCGCTGTCGAGGGTCAGGCGGCCGCTGGCGAACAGAAACAGGTTTACCGCATAACCGAGCACGGACAGACCCAGCACCAGCGGGAAGGTGCGGCCGCGCAGCAGCAGATAGACCGCGGCGGCGGTCATCACCCCGATCACGATTGCGACCAGCAGCTCCATCAGAACTCCTCCTCGCGCGGGCTCAGGGCGCCGATGCGGGTCAGGATCACCAGCACGGTGCCGACCACCGCCAGGAACACCCCAAGGTCGAAGAACATAGCGCTGGCCAGCTCGAACTTGCCGACAATGGGCAGCGTCACGTAGGTGTAGCTGGTGGTGAGAAAGGGGAAGCCGACGAACCAGCTGGCAATGCCGGTGAGTACCGCTACTAGCACCCCGATGCCGATCAGGCGCTGTTTATCCCAGGGCAGGCGCGGCCGGGTGGCGGCGGTGCCGTCGACGATGTACTGCAGGATCAGGGCGACCCCGGCCACCAGGCCGGCAATGAATCCGCCGCCGGGTTGGTTGTGGCCGCGCAGGAACAGAAAAGCGGAGACCAGCAGGGCGACCGGCAGCAGCAGCTTGGCAACGGTGGAGAGTATCAAGGGTCGCCGGTCCCGGGCCCAGGGGCGGCCCAGGTCGTCGCGCTGGCGCTGGGGCAGGAGCAGGCCGGTCAGCAGCGACAGTATACCCACCGCTGCGATGCCCAGCACGGTGATCTCGCCCAGGGTGTCGAAGCCCCGGAAGTCCACCAGGATTACGTTCACCACGTTGGTGCCGCCGCCCCCGGGCTTGCTCTCGGCCAGGAAGAAGTCGGAGATGCCGTTCGCCGGCCGGCTCAACATGGCGAAGCTCAGCGCTGCAATGCCGATGCCGCAGAGTGAAGCCAGCAGCAGGTCGCGCCCGCGCCGCCAGGGAGGGGACTCCGCCGGGGTACG
>CBDUCL010000072.1:0-12228 GCA_965365625.1 uncultured Chromatiales bacterium
CCTGAAAATGGCGGGGCGTCCTGCCCCGCACGGGAAACGCTATTAAAGCGCTTCCCTAAGGAAGCCTAAACGCGCAATGTCCGAGCTCGCTGCTTTGTACCTGTTTTGGGGGTTGCCCGGGGCGGGAATGGCGGCGAAGCTTGAAGCACATGATTTGGAACTGGCTGGAAGCTGATTGTTTTGGACTCGGCGATCGGTCGCGCTTCTCTGTCAGCAGGTAATCGTTATCAGAAAAACTGGCTCGATCGAAAGGCCGATTTTTTTCGGCTGTTGCATGCTGACCGTCTCTCCAGGGAGTTACCCAGGCGTTTAGACTTTGCATCGAGACGCTGTAAACGAACCGGCGAGCAATCACGGGTGCGGTGCCTTTGGCGAGGTTCGCGGCAGTCGGATTTCGGCCAGCGTGCCGCCGCCCGGCGGGCTGCTCAGGGTCACGCTACCGCTAAATAGCGAGGTAATCTCCTTTACAAAGCTAAGCCCCAGTCCCGAGCCAGTGCGCCCTTCGGGATTCGGCAGGGTGTAGAAGCGATCGAACACCTTCTTGCGGGCGTATTCCGGGATGCCCGGCCCCCAGTCACGTACCCGAATCAGGATATGGTCCCCTTCCTGCGCCGCGCTGAGGCGCACCGCGCTCCCCGGGGGCGAGCATTCGATCGCGTTTTTGACCAGATTGTGGACCGCGGTCTGCAGCAGGAAAGCGTCTCCTCGGAGATTCGGCTCGCCCTGGATCGACGACTCGATATCCACACCGGCCTGCAAGGCCAGCGGTTGCAATCCCTCGATCACCTGCCGCGCCAGGGGGTCGATGAGAATATCGCTCCTGTCCTTCAGGCCGGAGAGGTTCTCGATCGCCGCCAGGTCCAGCAGGCGTTGAATCAACTCCTGCATCCGCTCGACCTGAGCCCTTATATGTTCTAGGAATCTCGCCCGGTCAGCCGCGGGCATGGTCTCTTCCAGGAGTTCCGCCGAGCCGCGAATCGCCGCCAGCGGGCTCTTCAATTCGTGCGTCAGCGATTGGACATAGGACTCCACATAGGATTTGCCGTCCAGCGCCGCGCGCATCTCCGCCATCGCCGTGCCGACCCGTCCCACCTCGTTGCTCCCGAGCTCGGGCAGCGCCACCCGCTCCCCAGCGCGCACCGCCCGCGCATAGTCGGTGATTCGCTGCAGGGGGCGGGTAAGCCAGCGGTGAAGAAACAGGCCGACCAGCCCGGCAGCCAGGGCCGCGAGGAGGGCGCCCAAGAGCAACTTGGCGATCGCGTCGTCGATGAAGCGCTGTGCATTGGCGGTCGGTTTGCCGACGCTGACCACGCCGATAGTCTCGCCCTCTACCAGGATCGGAGCGGCAATGTACATGGTGGTTCCCTCGGGAAACAGCGGGTCGCCCTCGGTACCCCGGGCCCCGTACTCGCCGCGCAGGGTCAAGTAGACGTCCCGCCATTGCGAATAGTCCGCACCCAGGTCACGCCCGTCGTCCGAGTCGAATACCACTCGCCCCTGGCGGTCGGTCACATAGGCACGGATATCCACCCGGTCCTTTTGCAGCGAGTAGATTTGCGCCGAGATCCGGCGTCGCTGGAGGTCTTCGAATACTCGGGCCAGTAGACCGAGATTCAGCCTGGGCTCGCCGCTGGCCGGGTCCGGCACGATGGCCTGGACACTGATCAAACTGGCGAGCAACTGGGAGAGGTCGACCAACGGGTCTTCCTGGGCCTCCAGGTAGCGGGGTTTGATTCCGGCCTGAACCCACCAAGCCAGGCCGAATACACCCAAGGCCAGCGTCAGCACAAAGGCCAGAAAGATGCGACTGCGTATGCTCACGGGGAATAGCTATAGCCGAGGCCGCGGTGGGTGCGGATCGGGTCCAGCCTCGGGTTCACCGACCGGATCTTGCGCCGCAGTGTCTTGATGTGGGTGTCCACGGTGCGATCGTAACTCTGCTCGGGCTCCTCCCAAACCAATTCCAGCAGTTGATCCCGGGAATACACCCGCTGCGGGTGCCGCAGCAATTGGCGAAGCAGTCGGAACTCGTAGCGGGTCAGCCCCAGGTCCCGCTGCCCGAGCCGAATGCACTGGGCGTCGTCGTCGACCTCGAAGCGGTCGTCCGACGGGGCCTGCCCGGCCGTCGCATGACGGCTGCGCAACCTCGCCCGGACTCGGGCGGCGAGTTCCCGCGGGCTGAACGGCTTTACCACGTAATCGTCGCCGCCGATCTCCAGCCCGACCACGCAGTCGATTTCACCCGAGCGGGCCGTGAGGAAGATCACCGGAGTGTCGGCCTGCTCGCGAATACGCCGGCAGACATCGAAGCCGTTCATGTCCGGCAGCCCGATATCGAGTATCACCAAGGCCGGAGCCGCTGCCTGAAAAGCCGAGAGACCCGCACCGCCGGTCTGGTGCCAGTCGGTGCGGAAGCCCTCGGTTCGGAGCGCATAGGTGACGGTGTCGGCGATCGGCGCCTCGTCTTCGATCAGTAGAATCAGGGGGCGATCGACTGGCATGGCAAGATTTCTCCGTCTGCACCGGACTTCACACTGACTTCATTCTAAACCCATATGCGGGCCGCATCCTGGGAGCGTCATACAAGCAACCAGGAGGTTCGCCATGTTAGCGAGCATCACCCGTCCCGCCTTCACCGCCTGCCTGCTCGGCCTCTGGCTTTGCGGCTGGCCCTTCGCGAGTCAAGCCACAAGCGGCGAAATCGGTCTGCACGAGGTTACCCAGGGAGAACTGTTGATCGAGACCCCTGAAGCCGGCCGCTACCGGCTTGCCCCGATCCAGGAAACCCGAGTCGAGATGCGGGTGACCGGGCCTATCGCCCGCGCCACCCTGACCCAGAGATTTCGCAATCCGGGCACCGATTGGGTGGAAGCCGTGTACGCCTTCCCGCTCCCCGAGGAGGCAGCGGTCGACCACCTGCGAATGCAGGTCGGGGAGCGGGTGATCGAAGGCCGCATCGCGGAGCGGGAGGCCGCGCGCCGGACCTACCAGCAAGCGAAGACCCAGGGCAAGCGCAGTGCCCTAGTGGAACAGCACCGCCCGAACCTGTTCACCACCTCGGTGGCCAACATCCCCCCCCAGGGTGAGGTGAGCGTGGAGATCCAATACCAGCAGCCGCTGCGCTGGCAGGACGACCGGTTCAGCCTGCGTTTTCCCATGGCTATGACCCCGCGCTACCGGCCCGCGGCCAACGCCCGGCTCCAGGAGCAGGTCAGCCTCGACGGCGGTTGGGCGATCCTGCCGGGTGAGGTCCCTAACCGGGTCCCGCTGGACCCAATGTCCGAAACGTCGGCGCCCAATCCGGTCAGCTTGAGCCTGAGCCTCAACCCCGGCTTCCCGTTAGGGGAGGTGGTCAGCCGTTATCACCAGATCGAACGCGCCACCGCGGCGGATGGCAGCACGGAGATTCGCCTGCTCGCAGGGCCGGTGCCGGCGGACCGGGATTTTCTGCTGGAGTGGACCGCGGCAGAGAGTTCCACGCCGCGGGCTGCCTTCTTCACCGAACAAAGCGAAACCGGCAGCTATGGCCTGCTAATGGTGATGCCGCCGGATGCGGGCGAGCCGTCTGCCATCGCGCGCGAAGTCGTCTTTATTATCGATACCTCCGGGTCCATGGGCGGCGCCTCCATTCGCCAGGCGAAGCTGGCCCTGATCGAGGCCATTCGTGGGTTGGACCCGAGGGACCGCTTCGAGGTCATCGAATTCAATTCCCGTACCCAGCGCCTTTTTGCCGGTCTGCGTGCCGCCGACGACCGCGGCAAAGCGGAGGCGCTCGGTTATGTCGCCGGTCTCGACGCGGAAGGGGGCACCGAAATGAAACCGGCCCTGGAGGCGGCCTTTGCGATACCCGATGCGGATTTCCGGACCTTGCGCCAGATCGTATTCATCACCGACGGCGCGGTGGCCAACGAGGCCGAACTGCTCGGCCTCATCCGCCAGCGTCTGGGGAATCGCCGGCTGTTCACGGTTGGCATAGGATCGGCGCCGAACAGCTACTTCATGACCGAGGCGGCGCATGCTGGGCGCGGGACCTTTACCTTTATCGGCAACCAACGGGAGGTGGCCGAGAAGATGTCGCGGCTGTTCCGACAACTGGAGCGACCGGCCATGACCGATCTCGCCCTAACCCTGCCGGTAGACGCCGATGCGCTGCCAAGTCCGATTCCGGACCTCTACCAGGGTCAGCCGCTGGTGGCCGCCATGCGCTTCGATGCTGTGCCAGACCAAGCGGAGGTCTCCGGGCGTATCGGCGACACCGAGTGGCAGAGCCGGCTCAGCCTCAACGCGGCGCAAGACCAGGCAGGGCTCGGGGTCTATTGGGCGCGCGCCAAGATCCGTCAGTGGATGCGCCGGCGTGCAGCCGGTGCCGACGCCGAAAAGGTTCGGTCGGAAGTCACCGCCATCGGCCTCTCCCATCACCTGGTGAGCGCCTACACCAGCCTGGTGGCGGTCGACGTCACCCCGATTCGGCCGCCCGAGAGCGATGGGTCGACCCACGCCATCGACGGCAATCTGCCGGCCGGTTGGCAGCCGCCGGGAACCCCAGTACACACTGGTTCCACGCAATCGCTGGGCCTGGGCCAAGGCGCGACCTGGTCGACCCTGTACACCCTGCTCGGTACCCTGCTGCTGGGGCTCGCCGGACTGCTCAGGTTCGGCCAGGCCCTGCTACCGAGGATCCGAGCGTGAGCCAGCGCGGCAGCAGGCATCGGGTCTGGTTCCTGTTGAGCCTCGCCGGCCTGCTGTTGCTGGGACAGGGGGGCTGGATCCAGGCCAAGGCGCTGTTGGCCCAGCATCTCCTGGCCCAGGCGTGGGAGCGGACCCTGGAAGGCGAAGGTGACCATCCTCCCTGGCCCTGGGCGGATCACTGGCCGGTAGCCCGGATTCAGAGCTCGAGCTTGGGTGCCGACTGGATCGTGCTGGAAGGGGACTCCGGCCACGTGCTGGCCTTCGCCCCGGGCCACCACCCGCGCTCGGCCATGCCGGGCGAGGGCGGCGTCATTCTGGTCAGCGGCCATCGGGACACCCATTTCCGGTCTCTTCAGCAGCTGGGGGTGGGCGACCGGATCGAAGTCGAAACCATCCGGGGTGTGTTCGGCTATGCGGTGACCGGCACTCGTGTGGTCGACGCCCGGGAGGCGCGGGTCAGCGCCGACTCCGGCCCGGAGCAATTGCTGCTGGTGACCTGCTATCCCTTCGACAGTCCGATCGCCGGCGGCCCGCTGCGCTTTGTGGTGACCGCGGTTCCGGTGGCTGGCTGAGCGAGAGGCTTCCTTCTGCGGTGAAACCGCGGCGCCCGCGCCCGGTCTGCATGGGCCGAATGAATCTGCCGGAGTTTGGGAGACGCTGCCCGAACAGCTGTTACACTGGATTCTCTGGGCTCGCTCTCGGTGGGGGCACGGGGACCCGGGCATCGATCTGTTATGCCCCCATTTCGCAATTGATACCGAACCCGGACCTGCCCGTATGAACGAAAAGAAGGTTATCGCCGAAACCGACCTATGGGTACGCGAGGTCGTAGTCGGGCTCAATCTCTGCCCATTTGCCGCAGGCCCCTTGCAGCGCGGCGGGGTAGCCTACCGGGTCTGCTCCGAGACCCGGCCGGCGACCATATTCCGCGCCCTGATGGAAGAGATCTTGGCCTTTGTCGAGGCGCCGGCGGCAGCGGTCGAAACCGAGCTGTGGATCGTGCCCGAGGGGCTACTGCACTTCGATGATTATCTGGACGTTTTGTACGCCGCGGAGCAGGCGCTAGAGGATCTGGAACTGGCTGGCGAGGTCCAACTGGCGAGCTTTCACCCCCGCTACCGGTTTCAGGATGCCCCGACGGATGACCCGGCCAACTATACCAACCGCTCGCCGCATCCTATGTTCCACCTGCTGCGAGAGGACTTGCTGGAGCAGGCGCTGGCAAATTATCCGCACCCGGAGGCGATCCCCCAGCACAATCTGGAGCGCCTGCGGCAGATGGGATTGGAGGCATTGGAGCGCCGGCTGGCGCGGATCATGGGGGAGGATTGAGCGCCTGTGCGGGCTTTGCCTCAGCCGTCCCCAGGCGCGATCAGCAGCTGCAGCATCGCCGGGCCCAGGCGGCGGATCAACTCCGGATCGTTGCGGGTTCGGGCCAGCAACTGCAGGCCCTGAAGGTAGGCGAGCATGGCGTCGGCGCTCGCGCGGCTGTCGATGGGCGGAATACTGGCGTCGGCTTGCGCCTGTTCCAGGGTCTCGGCCAAGCGCTCGCGCAGGCGGTCGAAAATGCCCTCGATCCGGCGCCGCACCTCGGGGTCCAGGCTGCTCAGCTCCGCGCTGAGGTTGCCGAACATACAGCCCAGGACCTGGCCGTGGACCTCGGCGACCGCCTGCTGGAAGCGGTAGACCAGCTCCGATAGCTGCTCCAGGCGAGCCAGCGGCGCCAGCTCCGGGCGCAGGGCCTGGCCGATTAGGTCCTGCTCGAAGTCGAGGGCAAATTCGTCAAGGACCGCCAGGACCAACTCCTGCTTGGAGCGAAAGAAGTGGTAGAAGCTGCCCTTGTTGACGTCCGCGTGATGGCAGATTGCCTGCACCCCCACATCGCTGAAGCTGCGGGCGTAGATTAGCTCCCAGGCGCTGACCAGGATGCGTTGACGGGTGTCGATGCTGTTGCTCATGACGGCGGTATACTGGACCGTCCGGTCAATAGCAAGCGATTTACAGGCTTGTGTGCCGGGCGGGGGCGGGCACCGCCGTATGGGGATCAAGCCCTTGCGGGCAGGGTGAGGGGTGCGGCGGCAGCGGTAGCTTCGGCGCCGAGAAGCAAGCGGCTGATCTCTTGCGCGGGCTGCGGGCGGTGAAAGACGAAACCCTGGGCGGTTTGAAAATTCATGTCCACCAGGGCTTGACGCTGGGCATCGGTTTCCACGCCTTCGACTACCGCATCCAGGTCCAGCTCTCGGCAGACGCCGGCAATGGCGCGCAGGATGGCGCGGCTGCGGGCCTGGGTCGCCAGGTCGACAACGAAGGCGCGATCGATCTTGAGGCTGTCGATCGGCAAGTGTTTGAGGTAGTTAAACGAAGAATAGCCGCTACCGAAGTCGTCCAGGGCGATGCAGAATCCGGACTCGCGGAAGCACTGAAGGCGCCTGCGGGCCAGATCCAGGTCGCCGATGAACACTTGCTCGGTGATTTCGAGGCGGACCAGCCCGACGCTGCAGTTGGCCGCCGAGAGCCGATCCATCAGGCGCTTGCACAAGCCCGGGTCGGCAAACTCGCGAATCGAAAGATTCACCGCTATGGGCAGCCGTAGACCGGCAATCTCCCAACCCCGCAGGTCATCCACTATGCGTTCAAATAAATACTCCCCGAGCTGGGAGATCTGGCCGGTGGCCTCTGCCACCGGCAGGAACTCGTCAGGGCCAGTCAGGCCACGCTCAGGATGGTTCCAGCGTACCAGGGCCTCCAGCGCGCAGACCTGTTGGTTGCGCAGGTCCACGATAGGCTGGTAGTAGGGTACGAACTCGCCGTTTTTCAGCCCTTGATGCAGGCGGTGCTCGGTGGTGATGAAGTGGTGCGCCGCATCGATCATCCCCTCGCGGTAGGTGCCGACCCGGGTTGCCGGCTCGTTCTTGGCCCGGGTTACCGCAACGTCGGTATTGCGCAGCAAGGTCTCGGGGCTGTCGCCGTCTTCGGGAAAGAGGGTGTAGCCGACGCTAAAGGAGAGATAGATCTCGCTGGTGTCGATTTGCAGCGGCCGTTCGATTGCCTCCAGCATTCGGGAAGCCAGCTGTTCGGCTGCCGCGCCGGTCTCGATGTCGGGAGCGATGAGCGCAAACTTGTCGCCTTCAACGCGTCCGAGCACCGACTCGCTGGGCTTCGCCGCCTGCAAGCGCGCGGCAACCCGAGGGATCACCTGGTCGCCAAACGCGTGTCCGAAACTGTCGTTGATGTTTTTGAAGCGGCGCAGATCGAAGCCAAGCAGGGCGAAGCTCCGGTAATTCGCCTCGGCGCTCCTGCGCTCGATCTGCTCCTGCAGGCGGCGCGCGATCTCGAGCCGGTTCGGCAGGCCGGTGAGGCCGTCGTGATAGGCCAGGTACTCGATGTGCTCGGCGGCCCGTTTGCGTTCGGTGATATCCATATTGGTGGAACGGGTCCCCAAGCGGCAGCCGTGCTCGTCGAACACCGGCCCCGACTGGTGATTGACCCAGACTACCCGGCCGTCCTTGGTCAACAGCCGGATGTCGAGGCTCTCCTCGCGCGCACTCTCAACCCGCCCCGCACGATAACGCTCCCAACGCTCCCGGTCCTCGGGGTGGATCAGGCGCTCCATCAACTCCGGGTCGCGGTAGAAGTCCTCCGGGGCGTGGCCGGTGATCTGCCGGCTCGATGGGGATACGTATTCGAAACTGCCATCCAAGCGCCGGAAACAGGTCAGCTCATGGGCCAGGTCCGCCACCGCGCGAAATTGCAGATTCTTGCCCGCCAGGCGCCGAGACAAGAGCGACGAGTGGCCAAGGAGCAGGCCGATGATCAGCCCAACCAGGGTGGGTATCAGGTAGAAGCTGGCCGTTGCCGTACCGTAGAAGTGCAGCATCTGCAGCGTGGCAATGGGGTAGATCAGGCCCAGGGTGAGTGCGACAGCGCGCGCGTAGACTGGCCACGCGGCCTTACCCTGGCTCGCGGGCCGCCGGCTTTGCACGCGTACAGACGCTCCTTTGTCTCGGAGTGGCTTCACGGCATCCCTGTTGTAGCGGCCCTTGGGGTCGATCCTGACCTCGTGCTGAAGCAAAGTCCGCTAACTGCGGATAGCCCCGACCGGTTTGAATTCCAGCACTCCCAACTCAAAGCATAGCCGCTTCCGGCCCACCGGGGAACCTCCTCTGACGGGCGCCGGTGGCTCGGGCCGGTACGCCGGTCACAAAAAACCCCTGACCGATGACTCGATCAAGGGTTTCGTTTTCTGGTGCCGAGGAGAGGACTTGAACCTCCACGGTATTTCTACCACATGGACCTGAACCATGCGCGTCTACCAATTCCGCCACCTCGGCAGGTGCGCGGGGGTTTTAACCCAAAGCGGGCGCAACTTTACCGAGACAAGGGGCGCCTGTCAACGGTAAACTAGGCGTTTATTTACCCCGAGGACAGAGCGCCCAGTGCCGAAACGCAAAAGCCCCGCAACCCCGCGAGCGCAGGATCCCCACCGCGCCCGTGAAGCCCGCAAATACGACAATCCCATACCCAGCCGCGAATTCATACTCGAACTGTTGGAGGCTCAGGGCGCACCGCTCAACTATGCCGAGCTGGCCGCCGCCCTGGAATTGTCGGGCGACGACGACCTGGAGGCCCTGCGCCGGCGCCTCAATGCCATGGAACGCGACGGCCAGCTGCTGCGCAATCGGCGCAACGGCTACTGCCTGGTCAACCGCCGGGACCTGATCGCCGGCCGGGTGATTGCCCATCCGGACGGGTTCGGTTTTCTCAAGCCCGATGCCGGGGGCGACGACCTGTTTATGTCGCCGCGCCAGATGCGTGGCTTGATGCATGACGACCGGGCTGTAGTGCGGGTCACCGGCATCGATCGCCGGGGTCGCAGGGAAGGCGCGGTGGCGGAGGTGCTGGAGCGCAACACCCACCAAGTGGTGGGCCGGCTGTTCTGCGAAAGCGGGGTGGGGTTCGTGTTGCCCGACAACAAGCGGCTGACCCACGAGGTGGTGATCCCGGAGAAGGACTGCGCCGGCATCCAGAGCGGCCAGATGGTGGTGGCCGAAATCGTCGAGCAGCCAACTCCCCGCAGCCAGCCGGTCGGCCGAGTTCTCGAGGTGCTGGGCGAGCACATGGCCCCGGGCATGGAGACCGACGTCGCGATCCGCGCCCACGGCTTGCCGCTGGAGTGGCCGGAGGCCGTGGAGGCGGCGGTGGCCGGGCTCAGTCCCGAGGTGCCGGAAGCGGCGAAACAGGGGCGTACCGACCTGCGCGAACTGCCCCTGGTTACCATCGATGGCGCCGATGCCCGCGACTTCGACGATGCCGTCTACTGCGAGGCGACCCCCAAGGGCTGGCGGCTGCTGGTGTGCATTGCCGACGTTTCCAGCTACGTCACGCCCGGCTCCGCCCTGGACGTGGAGGCCCGCAGCCGGGGCAATTCGGTGTATTTCCCGGACCGGGTAATCCCGATGCTGCCGGAAGTGCTGTCCAACGGCTTGTGTTCGCTCAACCCCCAGGTCGACCGCCTTTGCATGTGCTGCGAGATGTACATTAAACGCGACGGCAGCATCCTCCGTTCGCGCTTCGTCGAAGCGGTGATGCGCTCACATGCCCGGCTCACCTACGACCAGGTGGCCGCGATGCTGGTGGACCAGGACCGCAAGCTGGGCCGCAAATACGCCCAGCTGCTGCCCCATCTGCAACAGCTGTACCAGCTCTTTCAAGTGCTGCACGGCGCTCGGGCGACCCGCGGAGCGATCGACTTCGACACCACCGAGACCCGCATCGAGTTCAATGCCGAGCAAAAGGTGGAACGAGTGGTCCCGGTGGTGCGCAACGATGCCCACCGCCTGATCGAAGAATGCATGCTGCTGGCCAATGTGGCGGCGGCGCGGCTGCTCCAACGCAAGCGCATCCCCGCCCTGTACCGCAACCACGAGGGCCCGCCGGAGGAGAAGCTCAATGACCTGCGTGAATTCCTCGCCGAGCTGGCGCTGCGGCTGCCCGGTGGAGCCAAGCCCCAGGCCTTGGACTATGCGCGCTTGCTGGACTCGGTTCAGGATCGCCCCGATCGTCACCTGATCCAGACCGTGCTGCTGCGCTCGATGTCCCAGGCCCAGTACAGCGCCGAGAACCTGGGCCATTTTGGCCTGTCGTTTCCCGCCTATACCCATTTCACCTCGCCCATCCGCCGTTATCCGGACCTGCTGGTGCACCGGGCGCTCAAGCACCTGCTGAGCGGGGCCAAACCGCTGGAGTTCGAATATTCCCAACCGGAGCTGGAATCCCTGGGAGACCACTGCTCCAGCACCGAACGGCGCGCCGACGAGGCGACCCGCGATGCCGTCGACTGGCTGAAATGCGAGTACATGCTGGACAAGGTCGGCGAGGAGTACCCGGGTATCATCGCCGGGGTCAACTCCTTCGGGTTGTTCGTCGAGCTGTCCGAGATCTACGTTACCGGCCTGGTGCACGTCACGGCCCTGGAGCATGACTACTTCCACTTCGAGCCGGCGGGACACCGCCTGACCGGCGAGCGCAGCGGCAAGGTCTATCGCCTGGGCGACCCGATTCGGGTGCGGGTAGCCGCGGTCAACCTGGACGACCGAAAGATCGATTTCATGTTGCCCGAGAGGCAGGGTCGAGATTCCGGCGAGCGCCGCTCCCGGCGTGGTGGCCACCCCAGTCGGCGGCGGCGCGGGCCCAAGCCCGAGGCCGAGCCGGATCGCCAGCCAGTGAGCGATGCGGCTCAGCAACCGGAAACCGGCGAAAAGAAGCGGCGGCGCCGGCGCAAGCCCAAGCCCGGTCAGGGGCCGGAAACGGCGGCGCCGGCGCGCGCCGAGGTGACGGCGGCGCCAGCGGAGACCAGTGGCAAAAAGCGGCGCCGTCGACGCAAGCCCAAGGCGACAGCCAAAGAGACCGACGGGGCCGCCAAGGCCGGCACCGATAAGGCCAAGAAGCCGAAGCGGAAAGCCGTCGCCAAGACGAAAAAGTAGTGGCCAGTCGCCGCTGCTGGCGCCGGTTCGGAGGACGCTGAGTGGAGCCGGAACAGCTGATCTCGGGTCTGCACAGCGTGCGCACCGCCCTCAGGCACGGGTCCGGAGCGGTGCAGGAATTATGGATCGAGGCGCGCCGCCGGGACGGCCGAATCAACGAGATTCGCCGCCTGGCCCGGGAAGCCCGGGTGGCGGTGCAGGAGGTCGACCGGGCGGAGTTGGAACGGCTGGTACCCGGCGCCAATCACCAAGGGGTAGTGGCGCGCACCCGCCAGGCCGCGGCGTTGGGAGAAGAGGCCCTGCGGGAACTGCTCCAGGGGCTGGGGCAAGCGCCGTTCCTGCTAATCCTGGACGGGGTGCAGGACCCTCACAACCTGGGCGCCTGCCTGCGCAGCGCCGATGCCGCCGGGGTGCACGCGGTAATCACCCCCAAGGACCGGGCCGCCGGGCTGACCCCCACCGCCTGCAAGGTGGCCAGCGGCGCGGCCGACACCATCCCCTTCATTCAGGTCACCAATCTCGCTCGGACCCTGCGCTGGTTGCGCGAAGAGGCGGG
>CBDUCL010000073.1:0-12101 GCA_965365625.1 uncultured Chromatiales bacterium
ATCATCTGGCTACCATAAGCTCGGATTTGGCGGGAATTATCCCCGCTTCGGGGACGGCGCGCCAATCGGCGCCAGCAGTTCGGCGAACAGCCTGTCCAATTCCGGGTCCTCGGCCCAGTTGCGGGCGAAGCGCGCCAGGTCCCGGCGCCAGGCGCGGGCGAAGCCCCGGCCCGGGTAGTGGCGCAGGGCGTCCAGATCGATCAGGGCCGGACCGTCCGGGCCGATCAGGAAATTGGTCGCCTTGAGGTCGCCGTGCACCAGGCGCTCGGCCTTGAGCTGGACCAGCAGCCTAGCGATACGGGCAGCCATCGCCTGTTTGGCGGCCCAATCCACCGCCGGGTCGCCAAACCAGCTCAGGGCATTCGGCCCCGGCAGGTACTCGCTGACATAGTAGGCCAGCGGCCGCCACCGGCCCCGGCGCAGCCGCACCAGAGCCACCGGCCGGGGGGTGGCGATACCGAGGAACCCCAACCGCTGCGCCGCTTCCCAGGAGGCAAAGGCGCGGCCCCGGCGCAGGCTCAGCTTGAGGCCGTGCCAGGGATTCTTGACATTGTAGCGCTTGATCACCAGCCGGCGCTCCCCGGCCTGGGCGGCCCAGACGGTGCAGGTATTGCCGTTCTTGAGCGCCCGCTCGGGCCCGGGAAAGCTCGCATCCGGGTCCGCCAGCAGGTTGCGCAGGGCCTCGTTTTCCAGACTCCGTTCCAGGATCTGCAGCCCATAGGGGTGCTCCCGGCGCTCGAAGCGGGTGCAATCGCGCCACAGCTTGCCCCGGAATGCCCGCCAGCGGCGCTCCCGGGCCGCCGCCACTCGCTGGCCCAGGTCGCCGGGCCCAGGGTCAGGCCAGCCGCGAGCACTCCGATAGGCAGCTTCCAGCTCCCGGCTCCAGACGTCGAATTCCGGGGCCAGTTGGGCCAGCAGCAGGGCCAGGTTGTCCAGACAGACCGTCTCCCTCAGGCCCTGGGATCCGATCCGCACCCCGGCCCCGTCCAGGGTGTAGAGCTCGTCGCCAGCGAGCAGGAAGTTGTCCAGGTGCGGATCCCCATGGACTAGGCCGGCGGCGTGCTGGCGCGCCAGCAGCGCGACCAGCCGCCCGAGCCAGCGACGCCGCGACACCGGGTCCCAGCCCGGCCAGGCCTCCGCCAGGCTTTGGGCCGGCTCGATGGGGGTCAATAGCACCAGGGGCCATTGCTCGGTTGCGGTCTCCCCGGCATACAGCAGGCCGGGGGCCGGGATCCCCGCCGCGGCCAGGGCCCGCAGGCCGTCCAGCTCCCGGCGCTGGTGCACCCGGGCGCGTTTGCGGTCGAGGAACAGTTTGGCGTAGACCGCCTGCCCTCGCCATTCGGCACGGCCTACCCAACGCTTGCCGGGCAGCACCCGCACCGGCTGCAGTGCGGTCAAGGCGCCAACGTCGTCCGCCAGCGCAATGCGCTGCGGCCAGCCGGCCGGCGGCGGCCGCGTGCGGTCCAGGGCCAGAGCCCGCTTGTGCACCGCTTGCCAGAAGTCGGCCCGCTCCCTCAGCTCGGCCCGCAGTCCGCCCTCGCCATAGGCACGAACGAAGCGCAACAGGTCGCGCCGGGTCAGCCCAATCTGCATCGCCGAGAACCAGAGCGAGCCGATGTCCTTGACCCGCCAGCGCTTCGGGGTGTGGCGGCGCAGCTGCACCCGGTGCAGGTCGATCAGGGGCAGGCGCAGGCTGGCGGGGTCGCCGTCCCAGGGCCGGCGCAATAGAAAATGGCACAGGTAGTAGTCCCGGTGGTTGACGCCGTTGGCGTGCAGCTGTTGCGAGATCCGGGCCAGGCGCCCGATCAGCGCCCACTTCAAGCCCGGCGGCGGCGGATGCTGGGGCCAATCGGCGCAGTAGTCCTCCAGACTGACGCTGTCGGTCAGCTCTTCGGTGATGACGAAGGAACGCAACCGAGCCGGGCTCAGGCCAGTACGACCGCAGCCGGCCAGAGCCATGGTCTCCACCCCCAGGGCCTCGAGCCGGCGGATGGCACGCCATTCGTGCATGGCCCCGAGCACCGGCAGGCGCAGAGCAAGGAGGTTCTTGGCGATCTCGCCCCAGCCTACGCCCCAGTGCAGCTTGAGGAACCAGCCCCGGCCCCCGGCCTCGAAGCGCAGGGTGCGGCGGTTGACCCCGGCGGGCTCCCGATAGATGCGACCCGGGAGATTGAAGATGCGGGCCATGTCGGGCCGCCCGCCCAGGGCCTGGCTCAGCGCCCGTTCCAACTCGGGCGCCAACCAGATCAAAGCGCCAGCCTCCGCACCGTATCCACAATGATCTCCGCGGCCAGCTCGGGCATGCGGTAGAGGTCCTCCCGGCGGCCGTATTCGATGCCATTGCGCGACCACTGCTCGCGGTCCCGGGAAGTGAGCATCGCCGCCAGGTCCCGGGCCAGCTGGCCCTGGTCGAAGGGCGACCGCACCACCCGCCCGGCCTGCGCGCGCTCGACGTGGAAGGCATAGCCGCAGCTGGCGGTGGTAAGCACCGGCAGTCCGGAGACCAGGGCCTCCAGCAGCACGGTGCCGGTGTTCTCGTAGTAGGCCGGGTGCAGCAGCAGGTCGGCGCCGAGCAGGAAGCGCGGCACGTCGTCGCGGCCGGGAAAGATGCGGAAACGGTCCTCCAGGCCCAGGCGCCGGGCCAGCTTCAAAAACGGGGCTGGATTGTCCTGGCCGATGACGAACAGCCGGGTGCGCTGGAGCAGGTCTTCGGGCAGCACTGCCATGGCCTTGAGGCTGCGGTCCAGGCCCTTGGTGCGGAAACCGGAGCCGACGCTGAGCAGCAGCAGGTCCCGATCGCCGAGGCCGAACTCGCCGCGGAACTCGGCCCTTTGCGCGGCGGCGTCCGGCGGCGCCATGCGGTCCCGGGAGATGCCTGGCGGCAGCAGGTGCACCCGCTCGCGCGGGGTACGATAGAGGCGGCTATAGACCTGTAGCTGCTGGGGCGAAATCATCAGGATGCGAGTGCGGCTGGCGGGGGCAAACACTGCCGCCTCGTAGGCCAGGAACACCCGGTTGCGGGCCCCCAGCCGGGTCAGCCAGTTCTTTTCCCGCAGCCATTTTTCGCGGAAGCAGGGATCGGCGGCATAGTAGAGATCGAGCCCCGGGAGCTTGTTGAAGCCCACCACCCCCTCGATATCGTCGCGCTCCAGCAACGCTTGCAGTGCCCGATAGAAGGCCTGGTAGCGGGCATGATTGGTCAGGCGCTGGAGCTGCAGCGTCTCGACCTGGATACCCTCGGGCACCTCGCCCTGCCAGCTCAGGCAGTAGACCCGCACCTCGTGGCCGCGGTCACGGCAGGCCAGGGCGATGCGCAGCATGTCCCGCTGCAAGCCGCCGAAAGGGAAATACTTGAAAAGGACAAAGCCCATGCGCATGGCGTTCAGGTCCGTAACAGGGGTTGCAGCGTTTGCCAAACCAGGGCCGGCGGCAGGCTCGCATAGCAGGCCGGCTCGACCTGGGTGTCGCCGGTGAAGGCGCAACTGCGCTTGAGGCAGGGGGCACAGGGGAAGTCCGCCAGCAGGTGCGCCTGGCCGGGACCTCGGGTACCGGTAAGCTCCGGGCGGGTGGCCCCATACAGGGTCACTGCTGGCACCTCGAGGGCGGCGGCCAGGTGGCAGAGGCCGGTGTCCGCCCCCACCACCCCGGCGGCGGCCGCCAGCTCGGCGGCCATCTCCGACAGGTTCAGGCGCGGCAGCACCCGGGCCCCCGGTGCGGCGGCGGCCAACCGCTCCGCCCGTGCCATCTCCCGGGCATTGCCCCAGGGCAGGCGGACCTGGTAGCCGGCAGCGCTGGCCAGCTGAGTCAGCTCACGCCAGTAGTCCTCGGGCCAGTGCTTGGTGGCCCAGGTGGTACCGTGCAGAAACAGCAGCCGCGGCTCCACCGCCGTCTGGGAAGGCAACAGCGGGCGCAACCCGTAGTCGGGCTCGCCGTCCGGACAATCGTAGCCCAGGGCCTGGGCGAACAGCTGGCGGTTGCGTTCGATGGCGTGCTGCCCCCGGGGCACCGAAATGCGCTCCTGGTAGGCCAGCGCCGACAGGGGCTCTCGAGCCGAGCGGCGGTCGAGCCCAACCCGGTGCCCACGCGCCAGGCGCGCCACCAAGGCGCTCTTGAGCAGCAGGCCCTGGGCATCCAGAACCCGGTCGTAGCGGAGCCGGCGCAGCGAGGCCAGAAACTCCTTCGGCTCGCCGCCCAGCAGGGAGCGCAGCGGGCGCCGGCGCCAGCGCCGCAGGGCGATCGGAATCACCCAGCGCACCGCCGGGTGCCAGGACGGAATCTCGCTGAAGTTCTCCTCCACCACCCAGTCCACCCGCAGCTCGGGCATTGCGCGAGCGGCATCGGTGAGCGCCGGCAGGGTATGCACCAGATCGCCGAGGGACGAGGTCTTGATCAGCAGGACCTTCACGCCGCCACCTCATCCAAGAGTGCGTCCACCCGCTCCGGCCCGATATCCCGCAGACAGCGCAGGTGGCCAAGGGGGCATTCGCGCTGGAAACAGGGGCTGCACTCCAGGCCCAGGGACAGCACCCGAGCGCGCGGGCTGAGCGGCGGGGTGAAACCCGGATCGGAAGATCCGTAGACCGCCACCAGGGGCCGCTCCAGGGCCGCGGCCACATGCATCAACCCAGAGTCATTGCTGACCACCGCGGCGGCCAGGGACAGCAGGTCCACCGCCTGGCCTAGACTGGTGGCCCCGGCCAGGTCGCGGCAACCGCCGCCGGCGGCGGCATCGACCTGGGCGCAGACATTGCGATCGTTGCCGGAGCCGAACAGCCAGACCTCCCAGCCCGCGGCCCGGCGGGCAGCGGCGAGTCGGCCATAGTACTCCGCAGGCCACTGCTTGGCCGGGCCGTATTCGGCCCCGGGGCAGAGCGCCAGCAGGGGCGCGCGGGGAGGCTCCAGGCCGAGCTCGGCCAGGGCACGCCGGCGCGACGCGGGCTCCACCGCCAGGCGCGGCGGGGGGATCTCCGGCAGCGGGGCATCCGGGTCCAGACCCAGGGCGACAAAGCGTTGCACCGTCATCTTCAGGCGCCGCTTATCCAACCGCCGCAGGTCGTTGAGCAGGCCGTAGCGCTGCTCGCCGACCCACCCGGTGCGGCGCGGAACACGGGCGGCGAAGGGGACCAGGGCGGACTTGAGGGAATTGGGCAGCAGGATCGCCTGGTCGTAAGCCCGCGGGCGCAGGCTGCGCCCCAGGCGCCAGCGCGCCCGCAGGCCGAGCTGGCCGTGGCCCAGGGGCATGGAGATCGCGGCGGAGACCTCGGGCATTCGCTCCAACAGGGGGCGACTCCATTCCGGGGCCAGCACGTCGATTCCCAGCTCCGGCTCCCGCTGCCGCAGGACCTGAAACAGGCTCTGGGCCATCACCATATCGCCGACCCAGGAGGGGCCGACCACCAGCAGGCGCCGGGGCTCAGTCACGGGTCGCCACAGCCCGCCGCCGGCGGGCGTTCAATCTTCGAGTTCGAACTCGGCCCCGCAATAGGGGCAGACCGCATGGCCGCTCTGCTCGATCGGCAGGTAGACCCGCGGATGCATGTTCCACAGTTCCATCTCCGGGGTCGGACAGCTCAGCGGCAGGTCCTTGCGGCTGACGCTGTATTTCTTGGCGCCTGTATCGGCGCCCGGCTTGGCCGATTGCTCCGCCATCTCTTTCTCCTCACAGGGGATCTAAACGAATGTAAGCCAGTGCGGGTTTTCTGACCGCCGGCCATGCACCTGGTCGAAATACATCGATTGCAGGCGCTCGGTGATCGGCCCACGGTCGCCGCTGCCGATGGCCCGGCCGTCGACCTCGCGGATCGGCGTGACCTCGGCGGCGGTGCCGGTAAAGAAGGCCTCGTCGGCGACATAGACCTCGTCTCGGGTGATGCGCTTTTCCACCACCGGGATGCCGAGTTCTGCACACAGGGAGATCACGGTCTTGCGGGTGATGCCGTCCAGGGCCGAGGTCAGGTCCGGGGTGTAGACCACGCCCTCGCGCACCAAGAAAACGTTCTCGCCGCTGCCTTCCATGACGAAACCCTGGTTGTCCAGCAGCAGGGCCTCGTCATAGCCGCACTCGAGGGCCTCCTGCAGCGCCAGCATGGAGTTCATGTAGTTGCCATTGGCCTTGGCCTTGCACATGGTGATATTGACGTGGTGGCGGGTGAACGAAGAGACGCGGATGCGGATGCCGTGCTCCATCGCCTCGTCGCCCAGGTAGGCGCCCCAGGACCAGGCTGCCACCATAACGTGCACCCGCAGGTTGTCGGCGCGCAGCCCCATGCCCTCGGAGCCGTAAAACGCCATCGGCCGGATATATCCACTGCTGAGTCCATTCTCGCGCACCACCGTCTTGTGGGCCTGATTGATCGTCTCCTTGTCGAAGGGCATCGGCATGCGCAGGATATGGGCCGAATTGAACAGCCGGTCGGTGTGCTCCTCAAGCCGGAAGATGGCGGTCCCCCGATCGGTCTGATAGGCGCGCACTCCCTCGAACACCCCCATGCCATAATGCAGGGTGTGGGTGAGCACATGCACCTTGGCGTCGCGCCAGGGCACGAGTTCGCCGTCCAGCCAGATCACCCCGTCACGGTCCGCCATCGTCGACATCGGTTTCTCCCGAAAGGTTGTTCAGTCCGCGCCTGCAGGCGCGTGCATCAGGCGCTGCCAAAGCCCGCTCACCCGCGCGCGCTCGTCTGCGAGGCGCCGCCCCGCCACCAGGCCAGGCAGCTCCTGCAGGGCATTGCGGTGATAGCTGGCGCGAAAGGCGCGGTAGGCATCGCGCAGGCCGCCTGCCTCTTCGGTCGCCAGCAGCCGGTGTCTCTCCAGACCATCGAGCAGGCGGATATTGTCGCTGAATTCCAGCAGATCCGGGTGCTCATGGGCCCATCGCAAAACGGCATATTGAACCATAAATTCAATATCGGCGATACCGCCCAGACCCTGCTTGAGGTCGAACTGGTCGGCCCCGCCACGCTGCAGTTCCGCGCGCATGCGCTCGCGCATCTCGCAGACGTCTTGGCGAAGCTTTTCCGGGTCGCGGGGACGGACCAACACCTCTTTGCGGATCTCGGCGAAGCGCGCCGTCACCTCCGGGTCTCCCGCCACCGCCCGGGCCCGAATCAGGGCCTGGTGCTCCCAGGTCCAGGCTTCCTCGAGCTGGTAGCTGCGGTAGGCCTCCAGGGAGCTGACCAGCAGGCCGGAGGCGCCGTTGGGACGCAGCCGCATATCGGTCTCATAGAGCACGCCAGAGGGGGTCTGGGCGCCGAGCATGTGGATGATACGCTGCCCGAGGCGGGCAAAGAACACTTCGTTGGACAGCGGGCGGGCGCCGTCGCTGCTGCCGCCGGCCGCGCCGCCATGCAGGAACACCAGGTCCAGGTCGGAGCCGTAGCCGAGCTCGATGCCCCCCAGCTTGCCATAGCCGATGACCGCAAAGCCGCCGGGGTCGCCCTGGGTGCCGGCCGGCCGGCCGTGGCGCCCCTTGAGATGCGTCCAGGCCCGGTCCAGTACCCGGGCCAACACCACTTCGGCGATCTCGGTGAGAAAGTCGCTCACCACCATCAGCGGGATGGCGCCGGTGATGTCCGCCGCCGCCACGCGCAGGCGGTTGCTCTGGGCGAATTGGCGCAGGCGCTCCATCTGCTGCTCCAGGTCCTCGGGGTCCAGGTCGCCGAGCAGACTATCGGCCTCCGCCTCCAGCTCGCGCCGGTGCAGCGGGGAGTAGAGGCGGCGCGGGTCGAGCAGTTCGTCCAGGAGCAGGGGGTAACGGGTCAGCAGGGCGGCGATCCAGGGGCTGATCGCGGTCAGGCGCACCAATTGGGACAGCACGATGGGGTTTTCCACCATCAGGGCTATGTAGGCGGTGCGCTGGACCACGGCCTCCAGCAGCTTGAGCAGCCGTTCCAGGGGCAGGTCCGGCAGTTCCAGGGCCGACACCGCCTCCAGCAGCAGCGGCATCAACTGCTCGAGGCGCTCTCGACCGCGGGTAGAAAGGCTGCGACAGGAGCGTGACGCGCGGAAAGCGCAGATTCGCTCCAGGGCCGCCTCCGGGTCTTGAAACCCGGCGCCGCGCAAGGCCGCCAGGGCGCGCTCGCCGTCCCCGCTGGTGCGCCAGAGATCGGTCACCGGGGTGGCAGGGCTCTCGTCCTCCGCCTGGGGGGCGGCGAACACCGCGTCGAAGTGGCCCTGCACCCGCCGCCGATGGCGCTCCAGCACCGGCTTCAATTGATCCCAATCCGCAAAGCCCATGCTGCGGGCCAGGCGCAGCCGGGCCTCGGGTTCGGGCGGCAGCAGGTGGGTCTGGCGGTCGGCCCAGGCCTGCAAGCGGTTCTCGAGCCGACGCAGGAATATATAGGCTTCGCTCAACTCGCGCACCGCATGCGCCGGCAGGTAGTCTTTGGCCCCCAGCCTTTCCAATACCCGCAGGATCGGGCGGACCTGCAGATCGGGCTCTCGCCCGCCACGGATCAGTTGAAACGCCTGGCCGATGAACTCGATCTCGCGGATGCCGCCGGGGCCCAGCTTGATGTTGTCCGCCATGCCCTTGCGTTGCAGCTCCTGGCTGATCAGGGACTTCATCCGGCGCAGCGACTCGATGGCGCCAAAGTCCAGGTAGCGGCGGTAGACAAAGGGCCGCAGCATCGCCTGCAGTTCCTCCCCCGCCGCCACATCGCCGGCGATCACCCGCGCCTTGATCATGGCGTAACGCTCCCACTCCCGGGCCTGGGACTGGTAGTAGTCCTCCATGGCGTCGAAACACATGGCCAGGGGACCGGCGCTGCCGAAGGGACGCAGCCGGGTGTCGACCCGGAACACGAAGCCGTCCGCGTCCTGGGCGTCGAGCACCTGCACCAGGCGCTGGCAGACCCGGGTGAAGAACTGCTCGTTGCTGAGCTGGCGGCGGCCATCGGTGTTGCCGTGCTGGGGAAAGGCGAAGATCAGGTCGATGTCGGACGACAGGTTGAGTTCGCGCGCCCCCAGCTTGCCCATGCCCAGCACCACCAGGGGCTGGGGCTCCCCGGCCGGGTCCCGGGGCGTTCCCATCTCCGTACAACCCCAGGCGTAGACCCGTTCCAGGGCCGCTCCGACGCAGGCATCGGCGAGCTCGCTGAGGTCCTCCAGGGTCTCCGCCAGGGGCGCCAGGTCCGCCAGGTCGCGCCAGATGATGCGCACCATCTCCCGGCGCCGGAAGCGGCGCAGCAACCGCGCCAGGGCCGGCTGGTCCGCGGCCCCCTCCAGGGCGCTCGTCAGTCGCCCGCGCAGGTCGCCCGGGGCATAGGTGCGGTGCAGATCGCCAGCAGCCAGCTCCGCCAGCAACCGGGGGTCACGGCGGCAGCTCTGCAGCACATAGTCACTGGCCTCCCAGACCCGCAGCAGTTCCGCTTCCAGCTCCGGCCCCGGGACCCAGTCCACCCCGGCCTCCGCCGCCGCCTGGCGCCAGTCGGCCCAAGCCTGCTCTGCGGCCAACGCCGGATTGCTGCCTTGCGTCATGCGTCACCCCTGATGCCCATTTTGAACTGGCTGGGATTCTACACCGGTTGGCCCGCCTCTGCGCCCAGCCGCTCGACCAGCTCGATAATCGCATCGGTGTCGTAGCGCGCCAGCAGCCGATCCAGCTCTTCCGCCAGGACCCGGGCCCCGGGGTCGCCCTGCTTGAGATCCGCAATCACCGCTTCGATCTCGGTCAAGGCATTGACCTGCGCCGCCTCCAGCAGGCGCTTGCGTAGGGCCGGGGGGAGGCGCATCTCCTCGCGACCGGCGGCCTCGGGCTCGGACTCGGCGGCTGCCGCCGGGCCGGGCAAGCGTTCGAACTCGACCCCGAGGTGGCGCTGGATGCAGTGGCAGATCGCCTCGAAGCGAAACGGCTTGGCAACGAAGTCGTCGAAGCCGGCATCCAGGTAGAAGGCGCGCTGGCGCAACAGGCCGGAGGCGGTGATGGCGACGCAGACGATCGGATCGGCGGACCAGCGCGCCCGCAGTTCGCGCACCGCGTCGAGCCCGTCCATCACCGGCATGCGCACATCCATGAACACGATGTCGGGCCGGCTGGCGGCTATCTGGTCGAGCGCCGCGGCCCCGTCTGCGGCCGTAGCGACCTGGACCCCGGCCCGCTCCAAGAACCCGCTCAGTACCTCGCGATTGTCCTCCACGTCGTCCACCACCAGGGCCCGGACCCGATGGCCCGCGAGCAGATGCACCGGGGTCCGAGCCTGCTCTTCGTCGGCGCTCAGGGCGCCCTCGGCAGGCGCCAACTCCAAGGCGAACTGAAACCGACTGCCTTCGCCCAGGGTCGAGTCCAGCTCCAGGGCGCCACCCATGAGTTCGACCTGGCGCAGGGTGATCGCCAGACCGAGCCCGGTGCCACCCTTGGCGTTGCCCTCCTCCGCTTGCTGGAACGGTTCGAAAATGCGCTCGCGCGCCTCGTCGGTGATACCGGGCCCGGTGTCTTCGACCCTGAACACATAGCGATGGTCCCGTTGCTCTACCTCGAGCCGAATCTCTCCACGCTCGGTGAACTTGAGCGCATTGCCCAGCAGGTTGATCAGAACCTGACGCAGCTTGCGGTCGTCGCCACGCACCGCCCGGTCTTCGATGCGTGCCTCGGCCCGCCATTCCAGCCCCTTCTGCTCGCAACGGATCGCGAACATCTGGGAAACGTCCTCGATCAGATCCCCAACGTCGAATTCGCGAAGATTCAGCTCCATGGCACCGGCCTCGATCTTCGATATATCCAGGATGTCGTCGATCAGGCCGATTAGGTGGCTGCCCGCGGCCCGAATCGCCCGCAGCGGGCGGCGGTAGTTGGACGGCAACTCCGGGTCGGTTTCGATCAACTGGGTATAGCCCAGCACCGCGTTCATCGGCGTGCGAATCTCGTGGGACATATTGGCCAGGAACAGGGACTTGGCGCGGCTCGCGCTCTCGGCCTGCTCCTTGGCCTCCCGCAGGGAGCGCTCCGCCGACTTGCGCGCGGTAATGTCGCGGATGATACCGACGAAGACCTGCTGCGAGCCCGGGCGCGCCTCCCCCACCGAGAGCTCCAGCGGGAAGGTGGTGCCATCCTTGCGGCGGCCCTCGACCTCGCGGCCGATGCCGATAATGCGCTTCACCCCAGTGCTGCGGTAGCGGCGCAGGTACTGGTCGTGCTCGTCGCGATACGGCGCCGGCATCAACATCTTCACGTTGTTGCCGATCACTTCGTCGGCCCGGTAGCCGAACAACCGTTCGCAGGCCGGATTGTACTCTTGCACGGTGCCGGCGGCGTCGATAATCATGACCCCGTCGACGGCGGTCGCTACCAGGGCCAGCAGGCGCTGCTCCCGATCCTCCAGCGAGCGAGAGGAAGCCCGGTACCCCATCACCAGAAAGGCGGTCACCCACATTACCGCCGCCTCCAGGCTTACGTTGAGCACCAACGCCCGTGTATCAATCTGGGCTTGGGAATAGACATAACCCAACACCAGCAGCAGGCTGCTGACGGCAGCCAGCACCGCCGGGGCCCAGCGCCAGGGCAGCCAGTAACTCAGCGAGATCAGCACCACATACGGGATGCCGTGGATCACGCCCGGCGGAAGATTCAGGTCCAGCACCAGCATCGCCAGCAGCAGCAGCGCTGTCAGCAGGACCGTCAGCACCACACGCGCCTTTCCCATCCTTCCACCCCCGAGCCGCACTCCAACCCACCCGCCGCCAACGCCGGCGCGAGGACCCGGGCCACATCTTACGCGAGCTCGGCAGCGGCGGGCCAGCGCTTCTCCCGGCGGCGCCGATTTGCTAATTTGGCGGCTAAGGATCGCCGATTCCAGCACCGCAGCTTCCCCTGCGTCGAACCCGAGAGAACCGACACCATGTCCGAACCCAGCCAAGCGTCCTCGGCCAAACTCCTGATCGTCGACGACAAGACCGCCAATCTCGACCTGCTGCGGGAGATGCTGGCGCCCCTCGGCCACCAGATCTTCTTTGCCACCAGCGGCGCCAAGGCCCTGAGCATCGCCCCTTCGGTGGCGCCGGACCTGGTGCTGCTCGACGTGATGATGCCGGAGATGGACGGCTTCGAGACCTGCCGCCGCTTCAAGCAGGACCCGGTGCTACGCGAGATCCCGATCGTGTTCGTC
>CBDUCL010000074.1:0-12081 GCA_965365625.1 uncultured Chromatiales bacterium
GGATGCGGTCCGAGACGGGAGAGGGTCCCGGTCCGAGGAGAAGACGAGGTTCGAGGGCTGCTGGCGCGAGGTCTGTCGCCGGCCCTGCCGGCGATGCGTGCGGTCGGTTACCGCCAGCTGCTGGGTTATTTGCTCGGCGAGTACGGGCGCGAAGAGATGGTCGCCAGGGGGGTGGCGGCTACCCGCCAGTTGGCCAAGCGCCAGCTCACCTGGCTGCGCGCGGACCCGCAAGTGCATTGGCTGGACGAGGCGCAGGGCGATGTCTTGGGCCAGGCCCTGGAGCGCATAACCCTGTTTTTAGAGGGGTGACGACCGCATCTCGGGCCCGGATTTAGCCGGACAAAAAATGGTATCATTGTAATTTCGGCGGCCAGACCATAAGTTGTAAGTGGAAATCGCCGCCGTTACGATCACAATAAGGAGAAAAGAATATGTCCAAGGGGCAGAGTCTACAAGACCCTTTCCTGAACGCGCTCCGAAAAGAGCGGGTTCCGGTTTCCATTTTTCTGGTCAATGGGATCAAGCTGCAAGGACAGATAGAATCTTTTGACCAGTTCGTGGTGCTGATTAAGAACAGCGTCAGCCAGATGGTTTACAAGCACGCGATCTCCACCGTAGTTCCGGCGCGTAATATCCGCTTCCAGACCCAGCAGCCAGATACCCCCCCGGAAATTGGCAATTTTTGATCCCTCGCTGTCGAGCCGTGCCTGCGCCGACGTATCCAGGAAGAGCCACCGAGCCCCTGTCCCTCACCGGCCGGCAGCGCTAGATCGCTGCCGGCGGCGACACCTACCCTACCGATAACGTCAAGGATGTTCGAACGCCCCAAGAGCGGAGAGCGCGCCATCCTGGTTCACATGGACCAGGGGCAGGGCCCGGGCGAACAGGAGCCGGCGCTGGAGGAGTTTCGGCTGCTGGCCGAGTCCGCCGGCGCCGAGCCTCGGGGGCTGGTGACCGCTGCCCGTCGCAGCCCCGACCCGCGCCTGTTCATCGGCAGCGGCAAGCTCGACGAGGTAAGGCAGTTGGTCCTGGCCGAGTCTGCCGAGCTGGTTATCTTTGACCATCAACTCAGCCCCAGCCAGGAGCGCAATCTGGAGCGCGAGTTGCAATGTCGGGTGGTGGACCGCACCGGCCTGATCCTGGACATCTTCGCCCAGCGCGCCCGCTCCTTCGAGGGCAAGCTGCAGGTGGAACTCGCGCAGTTGCGCCACCTCTCGACCCGCCTGGTGCGGGGCTGGACCCATCTGGAGCGGCAGAAGGGCGGTATCGGCCTGCGCGGCCCGGGCGAGACCCAGCTCGAGACCGACCGCCGCCTGCTCGGGCAGCGCATCACGCATCTGCGCAAGCGCCTGCAACGGGTCTCCGGCCAGCGTGAGCAGGGACGCAAGGCGCGCAGCAAGGCGGAGGTACCTACCATCTCGCTCGTCGGCTACACCAATGCGGGCAAGTCGACCCTGTTCAACCGCATTACCGCGTCCGGGGTCTATGCCGCGGATCAGCTGTTCGCCACCCTGGACCCCACCCTGCGTCGCCTCGAACTTCCCGGGGAGGGCAGCGTAGTGCTGGCCGATACCGTGGGTTTCATCAGCCAGTTGCCCCACGAGCTGGTGGCGGCCTTCCGCTCAACCTTGGAAGAGACCAGTCGCGCCAGCCTGCTGCTGCACGTCATAGATGCCGCCAGCCCGGAGCGCGCCCACTGCATTTCCGAGGTCAACGAGGTGCTGGACCAGATCGGCGCGCAGGGGGTGGCGCAGATCGAGGTTTACAACAAAATTGACTTGATTGAGGGAATGGAGCCGCGTATCGAGCGTGGCGACCACGGCCTGGCCCGGCGGGTCTGGCTGAGCGCTCGCACCGGGGTTGGCGTGGAACTGTTGCTCGAGGCCCTAGCCGAGTTCTTCCACCGCGCCCACGTGCGCCACCATCTGCGTCTGGGGCCGGAGGACGGCAGGCTGCGGGCGCGCCTGTTCGAATTGGGGCGGGTGTTGGCCGAACAAGTGACAGATAATGGTGGCTGGGAGCTGGATGTGGTGCTGACCGAGCGAGATTTCGAGCGGCTGCTGGGCCAGGAGTTGGCGTTGCGCGACCGTCTTATCGCTTGATACCGGCAGGCAAGCCCCCTAGAATCGCGAGACTGTACGTATCGGGTTGCCTTCGTCTCAACCGGCTTGCTGCCGGAGCGGATTGGGGGCGGTCCTCCGAGAATCCTACTGATCTGGAGTTTTTCATGGCCTGGAACGAACCGGGTGGCGGTAACAAAGATCCCTGGAGCGGCAAAGGCGGCGATCAGGGGCCACCGGACCTTGACGAGGTGGTGCGCAAGCTGCAACAGAAATTCGGCGGCCTGTTCGGGGGCGGCAAGCCTTCCGGGGGCGGCTCCAAGGGCGGAGGCCTCAGAGGGGGCGGCCCCAGTACGGCTGGGATCGGACTGATCGCGGGCATTTTGTTCGTGGTCTGGCTGGCCTCGGGCATCTACATCATCGAGCCCGCCCAGCGCGGCGTAGTGCTGCGTTTCGGCGCTTATAGCGAGGTCACGCAGCCGGGGCCGCACTGGCACTTCCCCTACCCGATCGAGGACGTGATGAAGGTCGACGTGGACCGTATCGAGACCTTTCCCCACAAGGCCCAGATGCTGACCCGGGATGAGAACATCGTCGATATCGAACTTACCGTGCAGTTCCGGGTCCAGGACGCGGCGGACTACCTGTTTCAGGACCGTACCCCGGAAAAGACCCTGCAGGATGCCACTGAGACCATCGTGCGCGAGATCATCGGCAAGAGCGACCTCGACTTTATCCTCACCGAGGGCCGTGGTGCGATCCAGACCGACATCCAGGCCAGCATCCAAGACCTGCTCAGCGACTACCGGACCGGGCTGGTGGTGACCAGTATCAATATGCAACCGGCCAAGCCGCCGGAGCAGGTCAAGAGTGCCTTCGACGACGCCATCAAGGCGCGCGAGGACAAGGAGCGCATCGAGAACGAGGCCGAGGCCTATGCCAACGAGGTGGTGCCCAAGGCACGCGGCGCGGCCTCTCGCCGCTTGGCCGATGCCAATGCCTACCGCGATCGTGTGATCGCGGAGGCCGAGGGTGAGACCAGCCGCTTCCTGGCGGTGATGACGGAATACAATCGGGCGCCCAAGGTCACCCGCGAGCGTATGTACCTGGACGCCGTCGAGACCGTGTTGACCAACTCGTCGAAGGTAATGCTCGACGTCGAGGGGGGCAACAACCTGGTCTATCTGCCTTTGGACCGGCTGTTGGAGTCGCGATCGGGCACCGATCAGCCGCTGTCGAGCCTTGAGGGGCAGCAGGCGACGCAGCAGCCGGCCCAGTCGCCGGCGCGTGAAGTTAATCGCGGCAGGAGGATACGCTAATGGGGGCTTCCAGACTTTTCGTCCCGATCGGCGCGCTGATATTGGCCCTGGTAGTCTACTCGGCGACGTTCATTGTTAACGAGCGCGAGGTCGCCCTGAAGTTGCGCCTGGGCGAGATCGTCGATACCGACTACGAGCCAGGGCTGCACTTCTTGGTGCCTGTGCTCAACAACGTCAAAACGTTCGACCGCCGCATCCAGACCCTGGATGCTCGTCCGGAGCGCTTCCTGACTCTTGAAAAGAAGGACGTGATCGTCGACTCCTATGCCAAGTGGCGGATCTCGGACGTGGCTCAGTATTATCGCTCCACCGGCGGCAACCAGGACCGCACCGCGCTGCTGTTGTCCGAGCGCATCAATACCAGCCTGCGCGACGAGTTCGGCAAGCGCACGGTCCAGGAGGTGATCTCCGGCGAACGCGCCGAGATCATGGAATTGTTGACCAAGGACTCCGACGAAAAGGCCAATGAGTTGGGGGTGGAGATCATCGACGTTCGGGTCAAACGCATCGATCTGCCGTCGGAAGTCAGCGAATCGGTCTACAATCGCATGCGCGCCGAGCGCGAGCGGGTGGCCCGCGACCTGCGCGCCCAGGGCTCCGAGGCGGCCGAGCGCATCCGGGCCGATGCGGATCGCCAGCGCACGGTGATCCTAGCCAATGCCTTCAGCGAAGCCGAGCAGTTGCGCGGTGAAGGCGACGCCAAGGCGGCGGACATCTACGCCCGGGCCTACAACCAGGACCAGGAGTTCTATAGCTTCTACCGCAGCATGGAGGCCTATCGCCGGATCTTCAACGGTCGCTCGGACCTTTTGGTGATCAAGCCGGATTCGGAGTTCTTCCGCTACTTCAACCAGATGCGCCAAGACTGACCGGCATGAACCCGGCCAGAAAGTCCATCGGGGCGGCATGGACAAGCCGCCCCGGCTTTGGCACAATGCGGCGGCTCGAGCGGGACGGGGCTGGGTGCCTTGACCCGTTGCGGGTCAGCTAGCCGGGAATCTCCCGGCTTTTTTGTGGCATGTGGCAGGAACTCTGGCTGGCGGCGGCTCTGCTCCTGGTTATCGAGGGGATTTGGCCGTTTCTGAATCCGGCCAGCCTGCGCCAGGCGCTCCTGCTGATGGCCGAGCAGAGCGACCGCAGCTTGCGAGTGCTGGGCTTGTTTAGCATGCTGTCCGGGGTTGGACTGCTGTATCTTTTGAAATGAACGGGCGGGCCGGGAGCGGAGCCAGCCAGGCGAACGCATGAAAGAATCGACTCTACCGGCAACCGGGCCCCGCGACGAGCAACCGGCGGCCCCGCAATGCTGTTTCGGATCCAATCCCCATGGGTAACGAGCGCTGGATACTGCCGGAAGGCATAGACGAGGTATTGCCGCCCCAGTCCGCTGCGTTGGAGCGGTTGCGCCGCGACCTGCTCGACCTCTACGACCGATGGGGCTTTGAGCTGGTTATCCCGCCTTTCGTCGAGTTTCTGGACTCCCTGCTGACCGGCACCGGCAGCGACCTGGATTTGCAGACCTTCAAGCTCACCGACCAGATGAGCGGGCGGCTGATGGGCGTGCGCGCCGACATCACCCCGCAGGCCGCGCGCATTGACGCTCGCCAGTCGAGATGGGAAGGCCCGACCCGTTTATGTTATCTCGGAACGGTACTGCATACCCGCGGCGACGGCTTCGCGGGCTCTCGCAGTCCGTTGCAGATCGGGGCCGAGATATACGGCCATGCGGGTCCCGAAAGCGATGTCGAGATCCTGTCTCTGATGCTGCGCACCCTGGAGGTGGCCGGGATCGGCGAGTTGTCCGTGGACCTGGGGCATGTCGGTATCTTCCGCGGCTTGAGTCGACAGGCCGGTCTGGTGCCCGAGCAGGAAAAGGCGCTGTTCGACGCCCTGCAACGCAAGGCGATTCCCGAGATCGAAGAGCTGTTGGCGGAATTCCGCATCGACCCGGCCAGCGCCCGCATGTTGGAGACCCTGGCGGAGCTCAACGGCGACGAAGTGCTGAGCGAGGCGCGCAGGCGCCTGGCGGATGCCGATTCCGAGGTGAAGGCGGCCCTGGATTATCTGCAGCGCACCGCCGAGTTGGTCGCCGCTTGGTTGCCGGAGACCCCGGTGCATTTCGATCTGGCCGAATTGCGCGGCTACCACTTCCATACTGGAGTGGTGTTCGCCGCCTTTGTGCCCGGGTTGGGGCAGGAGATCGCCCGCGGCGGACGCTACGACCACATCGGCCAGGTTTTCGGCCGTGCGCGCCCTGCCACGGGCTTTAGCACCGATCTCAAGACCCTGCTGCGCCTCGGCAATTGCCCGCAGCCGGAGCCGGCCTCGAGGGTGTTCGCCCCCTGGTCTTCGGATCCGGCGCTTAGTCATCGCATCGAAGAGCTGCGGAACCAGGGCCTGCGGGTGGTGCGTGGCCTGCCCGGGCAGGCGCAGGGGGCCGCCGAGATGGGATGCAACCGGGTGTTGGTGCAGCGCGCCGGGAATTGGGAGCTGGCGTCGGTTTGACGCCGGCCGCCACCACCGAATCGAGACTTTCTTCAGACCGTAGAGTGCAATCATGGGTAACAATGTCGTAGTGATCGGCACCCAGTGGGGTGACGAAGGTAAGGGCAAGATCGTCGACCTGCTGACCGACCGGGCAGCGGCGGTGGTGCGGTTCCAGGGTGGCCACAATGCGGGTCACACCCTGGTCATCGACGGCCATCAGACGGTGCTGCACCTGATTCCGTCCGGGATCCTGCGCGACGGGGTGCGTTGTCTCATCGGCAACGGTGTGGTGCTCTCTCCCGACGCCCTGTTGGAGGAGCTGGAGATGTTGGAACAGGGCGGCATCCCGGCCCGCGAGCGCATCGCCATCAGCGAATCCTGCCCGCTCATTTTGCCCTACCACATCGCCCTAGATCAGGCACGGGAGATCGCTCGCGGTAACAAGGCTATTGGCACTACCGGGCGCGGCATCGGGCCCACCTACGAGGACAAGGTGTCGCGCCGTGGCATCCGTCTCGGCGAACTGCTCGACCCCGAGCACTTCAAGGAGCGCCTGCGCGAGGTCATGGAGTACCACAACTTCGCTCTTGAGCACTACTTCAAGGCAGCTCCGGTGGATTACCAGCAGGTACTGGACAAGGCGCTGGCTCAGGGCGAGCAACTGGCGCCTCTGGTAGACGACATCCCGGGCATCCTGCACCGGATGGGCAGAGACGGTGAGAGCGTGCTGTTCGAGGGGGCCCAGGGGGCGCTGCTGGACATCGATCACGGTACCTACCCCTATGTCACCTCTTCGACCACTACCGCCGGCGGGGCCGCCAGCGGCAGTGGCGTCGGACCCAGGGATCTCGATTACATCCTGGGCATCGTCAAGGCGTACACCACCCGGGTCGGGGCGGGCCCCTTTCCAACCGAGCTATTCGATGCCGACGGCGAGCACATGGGGGTCAAGGGCCATGAGTTCGGGGCCACCACCGGGCGCAAGCGCCGCTGTGGCTGGCTCGATTTGGTGGCGTTGAATCGTTCCCTGCGCGTAAACAGCGTGAGCGGTCTGTGCATTACCAAGCTGGACGTGCTGGACGGCCTGGAGACCCTCAAGATCTGTACCGGCTACCGCCTCGACGGCAAGCTGGTGGACACCCCGCCGGCGGGCGCGGATCTCTTCGAGCGCTGCCAGCCGGAATATATCGAGCTCCCCGGCTGGGAGGAGTCCACCGTCGGGTTGACCGCCTATGACCAGCTGCCCGAGAATGCCCGCGCCTACTTGGCGAAGATCGAGGCGCTGAGCGGCACCCCGATCGACATAGTGTCTACGGGTCCCGACCGCGCGGAAACCATTGTTCTGCGCCACCCTTTCGAGGCCTGAGTACTTAGCCTCTGGTGCCGCTGAGGGTGCCGGAGGCGATTCAACCTCCCCACTCCCCGATTCCTCCGAGCCAGTGCACAACGCCGCGCAATGACGAGCGGCAATGCGGAATTTCACGGCATCGGTTATACAGGAAATTGGGAAAGTGTCGATTAGACCAAGGAGGTTGGCCATGAACAAACTGCTGAAAATTCTCGCGGCGGCTGGAATTGCGGCGCTCGTGGCGCTTCCGAGCGAGGTAGGCGCCTTCTGGGGGCCGGGATGGAGCCCGTGGCGGAATAACTACGTCCACGACCCGGCGTATCGTTTCGGGCCGCCGTGGCAGCGTAGCTATATCCGCGACCTTTACCTTCATGGTCCCGGCTATGCGCACTGGCGGCAGCTGAGGCGTCTGTATTGAACCCTAGGAATGGGGCTCGTTTCTTCAGTCAGCGGGCCGCCTGCGGGCGGCCCTTCTGATTCCGCAACCTAGGCCGACCAGACGCCGGTTCGGACTGGTGACTTGCCGACTCGGCTTGTCAGTTTACTGGCCTAGGGGATACCATTCCCCTCTTTACTGCATAACCCGGGGAGCCCGCTATGTTTCGAGGCAGTATGGTGGCGCTGATCACGCCGATGCACGCCGACGGCAGCGTCGACGACGCCAGCCTCGCGCGCTTGGTGGAATTTCACCTGGAGCAGGGCACCGACGCCATCGTGGCGGTGGGTACCACCGGGGAATCCGCCACCCTCGACGAGGAAGAGCACTGCGCGGTGATCCGCCAAGTGGTCGAACTCGCCGCCGGGCGCATCCCGGTAATCGCCGGCACCGGTGCCAATGCCACCACCGAGGCGATCAGCCTGACCCGCTGCGCCAAGGCCGCCGGGGCCGATGCCTGCCTGCTGGTGACCCCTTATTACAATAAGCCTACCCAGGAGGGGTTGTACCTGCATCACCGAGCGGTGGCAGAGGCGGTGGATATCCCCCAGATCCTCTACAATGTGCCCGGCCGCACTGCCTGCGACATGCAACCGGAGACTGCGGGCCGCTTGTCGGAGATCGAAAACATTGTCGGCCTCAAGGAAGCCACCGGCGACTTGGCGCGGGTGGCGCGGCTGCGCGAGCTGTGCGGGCCTGAGTTCGGTCTCTACAGCGGCGACGATGCCACGGGCCGGGAGTTCATGCTGCTCGGAGGCGACGGCGTGATCTCGGTGACCGCCAACGTGGCGCCGCGGCTGATGCACCGGATGTGTGCCGCGGCTCTGAGCGGTGACGGGTCCGCTGCGGAAGCCCTCGACGCCCGCCTCACCGGGCTGCACAGCGCTCTCTTCGTGGAGTCCAATCCGATCCCGGTGAAATGGGCCATGAAGGAGTTGGGGTTGGCCGGGCAGGGAATTCGCTTGCCCCTGACCTGGCTGTCGGAAGCCGCGCGCCCGGCGGTGCGCGAAGCGATGGCCCAGGCCGGCGTCCTCTGACCGGCGCCCCGGCCGCTGGCTGAGCAACCAACAATCTAATTCTGGACGGTAGAATCTATATGCCCGCAACCTTGGTAAAAATTTTCATCGGCGGCCTGCTAGTGGCTTTGTTGGCGGCTTGCAGCAGCGTGCAAAAGGTGCTGCCGGACCGCAAGGTCGACTACAAGCGGGAGAAGGTAGGCAGCGCTGACCTGGAAGTCCCGCCGGATCTGACTCGCCCGTCTCCTTCCGATACCCTGGTGGTGCCGGATCTGGCCCCGGGCGAAACTGCCACCTACTCCGAATATGCGGCCGAGCGCGAGACCGCGCCGCGCAGTACCGGTGATTCAGCGGTACTCCCGGATATTGATTTCATCGACGTTAAAAAGGACGGCGACAAGCGCTGGTTGGTGATCCAGGCCACGCCCGACCAGGTGTGGCCAAAGGTAGTCGACTTCTGGCGCGACAATGGCATCCTGCTGGTGGAGGAAGACCCAACCATCGGCGTTATGGAAACCGGCTGGCTGGAGAACCGGGCCGATATCCGGAACGACTTTCTTACCGACGCGGTGCGCGGCGTTTTTGACGGCCTGTACGCGGCAAGTACCCGGGACCAGTACCGGGTGCGCCTGGAAACAAGCGAGGAGCCGGGCAGCACTGAGCTGTATCTGACCCACCGCGGCATGCAGCAGAAGATTACCGACCAAGGCGACACCGAGCGCCCGGTCTGGCAGTCCAGGCCCAACGACCCTGAACTTGAGGTCGAGATGTTGCGCCGGATTATGGTCTACCTGGGTGTGGCCGAGGAACGGGCGCGCCGCAGCCTGGCCCGCCAAGAGGAGCGCGCGCCCCGTTCCCAGTTGATCAAGGGCCGCGACGGCCAGGCCGAACTGATAATCGAAGAAGACTTCTCCCGGGCCTGGCGCATCACCGGCGTCGCTTTGGACCGGGTCGGCTTCCTGGTGGAAGACCGGGACCGTAGTGCCGGCGTCTACTTCGTGCGCTACCGCGACCCCGAACTACGAAAGGAAAAGGGCCTGTTATCCAAGATGGCCTTCTGGCAGGACGACAAGCCCGACCAGGGCGCCGAGTACCAGGTCAGCCTGGAGCCACAGGGCGGGCAGACTCGGGTGTTGGTGCTGGATGGCGAGGGGAAGCGTGACACCACGCCCACCGCCACCCGCATCCTGACCCTGCTGGACGAACAGATCCGCTAGCCTGCCCGCGGCCGGTGCGCTTCGCCTCGCTCGGCAGCGGCAGCCGGGGCAACGCCACCCTGGTGGAGGCCGGGGGAGTGCGGGTGCTCGTAGACTGCGGCTTCGCCTTGTGCGAACTGGAGCGCCGGCTCGAGCTGCTGGGGGTCGAGCCGCAGCGCCTGGACGCGGTGCTGGTCACCCACGAGCATGCCGACCACATCCGCGGGGTAGGGGCCCTGGCCCGTCGCTACCGGATTCCGGTCTGGGCCAGCGCCGGAACCCTTATGTCCGGCCGCTGCGGCAAACTCCCCGACGCACGGGTGTTCACTAGCCACGGTCATTGCATCGAACTCGGGGGGCTCCAAGTGCGGCCTTATCCGGTACCCCACGACGCCCGAGAGCCCTGCCAAGCCGTATTTGCCGCCGATGGCCTGCAACTGGGCCTGCTCACCGACTCCGGCTCCATCACCCAGCACATTGTCGACTGCCTGAACGGCTGCGACGGTCTGCTGTTGGAGGCCAATCACGATCCGCAGATGCTGCGCCAAGGCCCCTATCCACAGCGCCTGCAGGCCCGGGTAGGCGGCCCCTACGGCCACCTGAGCAACGAGCAGGCGGCCCAACTGTTGGCGCGGCTGGACCACGGCCGGCTGCGCAAGGTCCTGGTCGGACACCTGAGTGAAAAGAACAATCGTCCGGAACTGGCCCGCAACCGCCTGCTGGAGGCCGTGCCGGCCCTTGAATCCCGCCTGACCCTGGCCCACCAGGATCGAATTACCCCCTGGATCTCGCTCTGAGGTCTGCGCCTGTTGTGCCGCTCCGGTCGGCCCCGGCTGGCGCCTGTATCCGTTCCTAGCGGCCGCTTCGACCGCTACGGCCAAGCAATGCCGGCGTTATTTTTTTGCAATTCGGTGAAAAAGTGTAACACTAAACAATAATCAATCGCAGTCGCGGATTGCCGGCTGGCCAGAAAACGCACCCCCTAAAGGATAATGCAGTGGAAGCTGTCTCTCGTATTCGTTTCTGGCTTTTTTGGCTCGGCTTGGTCTTCTCGACTCATCCCTTCGCGGGGGAACTGCTGGTATTGTTCGACCTCGACGCCGACCCGGGCAGCGGCTGCTCGGTAGTGACCAGCGAGGGTAGTTTTTCCGGCGTCGAACAGATCCTGATCACCCGCTACGCCGACAGTACGGTCACCGAGGTGGTGCGCAGGGAATGCGTGGACCCGCCGACCGACAGCTTCGGGCCCGAGCTAATGGTCAGCCTGGGTGGCTGGCCGGTAGGTCTGACCCTGGGCGGCGGCGGTGCGGACTTGGTCGAGACCTTTGTCGAGCTGGCCGATCTGGGAAATTTCGCCCCCAGCGTGCGGGTCGCCTTCGCCACCCGGGACACCGCCGGTGTCGATGCCGACGCCATGCTGGGGGAGGCCGGGGCCGGCTTCCCATTGCTCCTGCTGAGTGGCGATCCCGCCGCGATCCCGAGTCTGCAGCGGCTTGGTCTGCTGCTTCTGGCCCTGTTATTGGCGGGGCTCAGCCTCTATGGCATCCGCCGTCACCGCGGTGTCTACAGCCTGGTGCTGATGGTTACGTTGGCCGGTAGCCTGGTCGGACTGGTCTGGGCTGCTGTGACGCCCGACGGCGACCCGAGCGATTGGGACGGCGTCCCATTGCTCGGTACGGACACCAGCGGGGACGGAGGCGACGATGACCTGTCAGCGGCCTTCGCCATGGTCGACGGCGGCCGTCTCTGTCTGCGCGCGGATCTATTCTGGAACCAGCCGCCCGCAATCGCCGATCAAGCCTTTTCCATCGACGAGAACAGCCCCAACGGCACCCTGGTCGGCACCCTTGCCGCCAGCGATCCCGACGTCGGCGACACGCTTGGCTTTGGTGTGACCGGCGGCAGTGGTGGCAGCGCTTTTGCGGTCGATCCCGCGAATGGAGAAATCAGGGTTGTCGACAGCGCCCAGCTGGACTTCGAGACCAACCCCAGCCTCACGTTGGACCTGGAAGTAAGCGACGGTGCAGGTCTGCAGGACACCGCCCTGGTCACCATCGATCTCAACGACATCGACGAACCCCCCATTGCCGTCGCCGACAGCGCCACGGTGAGCGAGGACGCCCCGGCGACCACCATCGACGTGCTGGCCAACGACACCGACGTGGACGCCGGCCCCAAGGCCATCGACAGCGTCACCCAGCCGGCCAACGGCACGGTGGTCA
>CBDUCL010000075.1:0-11974 GCA_965365625.1 uncultured Chromatiales bacterium
CGTGCGCGTCATACACCAGGGGCACCCGGTGGGCCCGCGCCAGCCAGCCCCCCAGGACCAGGGTGTCCAGGTTGACGCAGCGCAGCACGTCGATTTCCGCCAAGCGGTCGGCGTTGCGGGGGTCCTTGAACTTGGCCGGCGGATGAGAGTCCTGGGGCTTGACCCGCTGCTCGCCGTGGCAGCCCAGGCAGCGCTCCTGCATTGCCTCCGGGCCGTCGAAAGCGGCACCGTGACAGGCTTCGCAGGCAAGGCCAAGCTGATGGTGGCCGTGGGTCAGGGGGCCGGGCATAAAGACTCGCTTATCACCGCCCCAATGCAGGCTGTAGCCCAACGCCAGGCCGGTGCCGAGGGTCAGCAGGAGCCAGGCGGTCCACAGGAATTTTCGCTTGCTGCCCATGTCCGGCCTCAGAAGTAGTAGGTCTTGAGCAGGTGGTAGCCGAGCAACGCCGGCAAAGGCCAGAGCAGCCAGATGTGGGCCGAAAGGGCCAGCCGCCGGGCGGTGCGAATCCGGTCCGCACCCGCCTGACCCGGTTCGGCTATGATAGTGGGCCGCCCGCACGGGCGATCCTCGACCGGGCGCGCGCGGAGGGGAGCCAGAGCAGCCAGATGTGGGCCGAAAGAGCCAGCCGCCGGGCCTTGATCACCGCGCGCTGGGGCAGCCTGTGGGCCCAGGCGATGGCGCCCCCGGCCAGCGTCCCGGCCAGCAGCAGCAGCACGAAACAGAGCATTAACCAGAAATTGAGCTGGTGACCCAGGCGCAGTCCGGTGTGGGCCACCAGGGCGAGCACCGCCAACAGCCCCATCGCCCCGTGCAACCAGCGCCAACCGTCGAAGCTGCCCCAGGAGAACCGGGGCAGGCGCTTGCGCAGGCTGAGCATGGACAACAAGACGCCCAAGCCCAGGAGGCTGAAGCCGGTCACCTGCTTGGCCAGACTGTCGCGCCACAGCCAGTCCCACGCCAGAGCCGGCTGCACGCTACCGTGATAGGGGATGACCGGCGCCAGCAGCACCGCCAGGCACAGCAACAGCGCCCCCAGCGCCCAGGCGCCCAGGCCCTTCCAGCCCGCCACCGGGTCCGGCCGAGCCTGGCCGCACAGGGCTGCCAGCTGGGGCTTGCAGGAGCCGCAGACACTGCCGGCCGCAGTGGCCTCGGTTAGCGCCGCCGGGCTGGCCGCACCCGCCGCCATGGCGCTGCGCAGCCGGCTCAGCGACACCCCGGTGCAGTTGCAGACGGTGGCGTCGGCCGGCCAGGCGTGGATCTCCAGATCCTGCTCCTCGGGCCACAGCAGGCCCTGGCTGCAAAAGCGCAACAGCTGCCAGGGCCAGATCCGGCGCCCGTGCAACAGGGCCTCTTGCAGCCGATGGCGCTCGGGCCAGTCGCCCACCCCAAGGGCGCCGCACAGCCGGCCCCGGCGCAGAATCAGCTTACGGTAGACGCCCTGCTCCGGGTCCTCGAAAACACGGGACACCCGCGGCCAAGCGGTGTCCTGCACCTGCCCCAAACTGAACACCGCCCGCTGCGCCAGCTTTAGACTGGCCGCTGACAGGGTGCCGAGGTATTGGGCCGACCTGCCCCGAATCCGGTGCGCAGCCACTGCCGCCTGCTCGAAGCCCGGGGCCACCAGGCCATAGACCTGGCCCCGGTGCTCGGCGCACTCGCCGACGGCATAGATGGCCGGGTCGCTGGTGCGTAGGCCGTCATCCACCAGGATGCCCTGGCGGGTCTTCAGGCCAGCGTCTCGGGCCAAGTCCAGATTGGGGCGAATGCCGGCGGCCACCACCAGGGTGTCGCAGGCCAATTCTTCGCCCGAACGCAGCACGACCGCTTCGAGCCCGGATACTCCCAACACCTGGCGCACCCCCTGGCCGCAGATCACCCGGATGCCCAGGCCCTGGACGTCCCGGCGCAGCAGCGAGGCGGCAGTCGGGTCCAGCTGGTTGAACATCAGGTGATCATTGTGCTCGACCACCGTAATGCGGGTATTGAACCGGGCCATGGCCCGCGCCGTCTCCAGCCCCAGCAACCCGCCCCCAAGCACCACGGTGCGGCGGCTGCGGGCCAGCCGGGCCTGCAGCCGCTCGGCGTCGGTCATATCGCGGAAGGTGAAGACGCCCGGAATCTCGATTCCGGGGATGGGCGGGATGTATGGCCGGGAGCCGGTGGCCAAGATCAGCGCGCGATAGGGGTAGCGCTGGCCCTCGGCGTCTTCGACCTGGCGCGCTGGCCGGTCGATCCGCAGCACCGGGACATTGAAGCGGGTCAGCAGGTGCTCGCTTTGCGGCAAGCTGGCGCTCAGATCCAGCTCCTCGGCGCCGGATTGGCCCGCGAGCAGGGCCGACAGGCGCACGCGGTTATAGGGCGCCCAGGGCTCGGCGCCGAACAGCACCAGCGGCCGTTCCGGCGCCAAGCGATGCAACTCCTGCGTCGCCCGGATGCCCACCGGGCCGCTGCCCACGACCAATACGGGCAGTTCGGAGAAAGCCGGCGGGCGGGCGTTTGAGACTTCCAGAGGCTCTGCGGTCTGCGCTTGCATGTTTGCTTGCGATTCTTCCCGGCTAAGGCTTCAAAACATGCTTCGGTAATACATCTTTTGTGCCAGTTTCTATCGGCAGCGCAATAAGCGAATGATAATACTCTGAAAGATTGGGATTCCTCGGGGTCTGCAGCTGCAACGGCCGGCCCCCTGACGCATGCGGGCACGCGAAAAGCCAGCACGAACATGGGGCTCCTTGGTGCAAAGCTGGTGCAAGTGTTAGGCTTGGCGCAGCCGTTTACCCAAGCCCTTGTGCCCATGCGTCTGACCCGCCAAACCGACTACTCCCTGCGCCTGCTGATCTACCTGGCCCTGGCCGAGGGAAGACTGGTCACCATTGCCGAGGTGGCAGAGAACTTCCAGGTCTCACGCAACCATCTGATGAAGATCGCCAACCAGCTCTCCAACCTCGGTTACCTGGAGAGCCTGCGGGGCAAGGGAGGCGGCATTCGCCTGGCCCGCACCCCGGCACAGGTGCGCCTGGGCCAACTGGTGCGGGCCACCGAGCCGCCCCAGCCCCTGGTAGACTGTCATAATCCGCCCTGCCCCATCGCCGGCAACTGCGGGCTGGTGGGCGTCCTGAACCAGGCCCAGCTCGCCTTCCTCGCCAGTCTGGACCAGTACAGCCTGGCCGACGTCATCAGTAATCGGGACCAGCTGCGGGTGGCCTTTCCCGGCCTGAGCTGAGGAGCTGGCGTGATTTGCGCCCCAGCCCGGCCGGATTCAGTGCCTTACCGGCATCAGGCCGAGCGTTTCCAAAACTCCGTTTTTCTCGGCGCCTTCGCCGTTCGACCGGTACCCACCGACAGGAATATGGACCAAGACGATTACGCTTCCATCCAGCAGCGCTTGGGGCTGGCCCAGGCGTTGCCAATAGAACCCATCTGGTCGGCGGAACCGGCCTTTTTGAACCTACTCATTGATCACTGCCGAACCGAGCAGCCCCAGACCATCGTCGAATGTAGCAGTGGACTGAGCACCCTGGTGCTGGCGCGCTGCTGCCAACTCAACGGCGGCGGCCGGGTCATCAGCATGGAGAACGGGGAAGAATACGCCGCCAAAACGGTCGCCGAGCTGGCGGAATTCGGCCTGTCGGAATGGGCCCAAGTGATCCATGCCCCGCTGCGAACATACCGGCTCGGCGCGGACGACTACCTTTGGTACGACACGGAACGGCTGCCCGAGCTCGCCATCGACCTGTTGGTCATCGACGGTCCGCCGGGCTTTATCCAGCGCCACTCCCGATACCCCGCGTTACCCCTACTGCGGAAACGGCTCGCCCCCGGCTGCCGGCTGTTTCTGGACGACGCCGCGCGGCCCGACGAGCAAGAGATCCTTGGCCGCTGGCAGGCAGAGCTGCCAGGGCTGAGCCAGGACTACCGCACCACAGAGCGAGGCTGCGCTATCCTTTCGCTCGCCCCCGCTTGACTGGCGCTCCAGCAGAGCCTGGGGCTTTTGGGCGGCGAATTCACGCGGCTGAACGGGCGACTTGGCCCCTTCAACGCATTGGTCCGCCCTCATTCAACCTAGAAAGTTGCCGTGGAACGCGGTGGTGGGTGCGCTTGCGGGGGCGCAGGGCAACGACTGCATGGATAATGCAGGAGGTAGGGCGATGCAGGAAGCCAAAGCCGAGGCGCGACGACGGGGATTAGCGATCTATTCCAGGAACTAGCAACGCGGCCGTGCTGCCGCCGCAAGCGTGACATACGCCCAGAAACCTGGATCGCAAGTCGATGAAGCGAAGGCCTATCGCTTCCTATCAGCACCTTGCTGTCAGAACGGAGCGGTCTGCTGCTCTTTCCAGGTTCAAGCAGCTAGTCGCTGAGCGAAAGCGAATGATAGACGAGGGCGGATGCGGAGAAGAAATTGTGCAGAAAATGCAAAGCAATCGCCGGCCAAAAGCGTTGGGTGGCCGCAATCAACCAGAGGCCACAGATGCCAAGCACTAACAAGGGAAGCAACGCCAGCCCGTTGCGACCGTGACTCAATGCAAAAATGGCGGCGAGCGCGACGCCGATAGACCACCACAGGTATTTGGGGACCAGTTTCCTGGCAAGGAACAGGGGTCCGCGAAAAATCAGCTCCTCGTAGACGGGCGCGAACAGCAGGATGGTCGATAGATTCCAGGGGTCCAGGAACAGCCTATCGGCGAGCCGTTGAGGTTGTTCCAGCACCCACCTTTGGGTCTCGAATAGCGTCTCCAGCAAAGGATAATGGAAATGGAGTTCGCTCGGAAACATAGACGGGCACAGATAGGGACAAAGGGGGGTGTCCGTCACGAGCACGGCCAGATAGTTCTTCAAGCCGCAGGTAACGATAACAACGCCCAGGCAGGCAAAAACCTTCGGCCAGATCGAACTCGTTGAAGAATTGGGCACGACTGTCATTGTTGGGCTGCTCTAGTGCGAAGCAAGCGAAATCGGTCTTGTAGCTTCCTGCGGGTCCTCCGTGGTGGGCACGGGCGCGACAGCTCGGGCTAGCTCAGGACCAGCCGGGCACCGAGGGAGACCACCGCCGTCACCACCAGGATCGCGATCAGGTTCAATCCCAACCCCGCTTTGGCCATCTGTCCGACGGTGACGTAGCCCGACGAAAACACGATGGCGTTCGGTGGGGTCGCGACCGGCAGCATAAAGGCGCAGCTGGCGGCCAGCGCCGCAGTGGTTAATAGCATACCCGGGGACGATTCGGTCGCAATGGCGGTCGCCGCCAACACCGGCATCAGCGTAGTGGTCACGGCGGTGTTGCTGGTGATCTCGGTGAGAAACACCACCAGCGTGGCGACAGCGAGCGCCAATACCCATGGCGGAACGCCGCCTAGCCCCGCAAGGCCGGAGGCGAGGAAGGCGTCGACGCCGTTGGCAGCTATCGCCGCCGCGAGGCTGAGTCCGCCACCGAAGAGTATCAGGACTTCCCAAGGCACCCGTCTGGCGGTCTCCCAATCCAGTGCAAATTCGCGCGCCTCGCGGTCAACGGGAATCACGAACAGGCTCAGGGCCCCAAACATGGCGATACCGGCATCTGTGATCCCGGCAATGCCGGTCCAGCTGACCAGTTGCGGGCGCAGCAACCAGCCGCTTGCGGTGAGCAAGAAGACAACCAGTGTCACCCGCTCGCCCCGACTCATGGCGCCGAGGCCTGCCAGCTCGGCCTGCAACAGCGCTCGCCCGCAGGGGAAGGGGGTTGCGGGCACCCGAAAGGCGATCCGGGTAAGGTACCACCAGCTCAGCGGCAGGAGCAGGGCGACCAAGGGCAATCCGATTGCCAGCCAACCGACCATGCTCAGGTCCACGCCGTAGTGGGCCTTTACGAACGCGGCCAGCACCAGGTTCGGCGGGGTGCCGACCAGGGTTCCGGTACCGCCGATCGAACAGGCGTAGGCGATGCCGAGCACCAGGGCGGTGCCGAACGCCCGCATCTGCGCGGGGGTGCAGGAGGCACCCGCCTCCCTCGATCGATGCTCTTCGAGCATTTTCAGGACGCTGGCCCCGATCGGCAGCATCATAATGGCGGTCGCGGTATTGGAGATCCACATGCTCAGCAGCGCCGCCGCCAACATGAACCCACCGATCAGGGCCCGGGGGCTCGACCCGACCAACAGCAGCACGCGCAGCGCGATCCGCCGGTGCAGGCCGAAACGCTGAATTCCCAGCCCCAGCAGAAATCCGCCCAAGAATAGGAAGATCAAGGGGTTGGCATATGGCGCGGCGCTGGCGCCGATATCGGCAATGCCGAGCAGGGGAAAGAGCACCACTGGGAGGAGTGCCGTGGCGGCCAGAGGCACCGCCTCGGTCAGCCACCAGGTGGCCATCCAGACCGCCGTCGCCAGGGTGGCTCGCCCGGCAGCGGTCAATCCTGTTTCTCCCGGACCGGACGCTTCCGGCAACAGTGTGGCCACGAGCAAGGCAAGCGCCGGCCCTAGCAATATCCCTGCCCGGGCGATGGCCTCTCGGTTCATTTTCAACATGCGGCCCTCCGGCTAGCCAGACATGGGCGGACCATCGAGCATGGCCCAAGCCCCGCCAGCAGGGCGGCCTGCATCAGGGAGCGCTGGCGTTCTCGTTGGTGACGGGTGGCATGGGTCACGACCGCAGGCATCCCGGTAGCGGATGGAAATCACCCCCTCCATTACCCGGACTCCGTTCCAGGCAGCGGTGTGGCTTGGCTCCGCCACGGCCCCATGCGCCCTTCCAGTCGGCACAGGGTCCAATCACCAAGCCGGACCTGCCCTGCGAGGGCGAATCGGAAGGCGAGGGTTCACTACAAGGATAGGCCCAAACAGGCTTTCTGTGACGGTCTTAGTCAGCGCGGAGCGCACGGATTTGTAGAAAATTGACCGCGTTACGGCCAGGCCGATTCCGCCAGGGTGAAGCCGCGTTCCGGAAGCCTTCAATATGAACACTCCACCCGCTCAAACGGGTGGTTTCGGGTTACCGCTGAAAGCCGGATTGATCGGCGATTCGGCCGATTGAAAAACGAGCCGGCGGTAAATATATGCCACATTCAATATATTGAGCCGCCGTCCGTACAAGGAGTCGCTTCGCGACGGCCTCGATTGCCGGCTAAAGCCGGGGGGTTTACTCATCCCCTATTCGTGACTCTAAATCGCTTCAGGAAGAGATATGGGTCAACGTTTGCGTAGGCGCCGAACGAACCTCATACTGGCGCCCACAGACCCATGACAAAGATGACGACTTCCCGTTGCTCGAGCCGGGTCTATAGCTGAACCTCGACAACGACGATCGTTCCAACCGAGGCGCCTACTATGTCGCTCGCGCGAAAAGTCAGTTTCATTGTGGTCCTGGTGTTTCTGGTATCGGGCCTGCTGAGCTTGGCGATTCAGCGAATGGTCATCATGCCCAGCTTCCTGGCCCTGGAACGGCAACAGGCCGCCAAAAACGCGGAGCGCGCCGTGCAGGCCATCGATCGCGAACTCGCGCAGATCGAGCCTTTGGTATCCGATTGGGCGTATTGGACGGATACTTACAAGTTCGCCAAGGGAAAGATGCCTGGCTATCTCGATGCCAATCTGGACATCGGCACCACCCTGGTGGACATGAGCAACAATTTTCTCGGTATCTACGACCTTTCCGGGAAGGCGCTCTGGAATCAAGCGGTGGATCTCGAAACCGGCGAGGAACTGGATCTGGGCGAGTTGACCGGCAGCGGTCTGGACGAGACCCATCCCCTGCTGCAATCGCCCAGTATGACCGGAGACGTCAGGGGAATCATTCGGACCCAGCGAGAGCCGATGCTGATCGTCGCCAAACCGATCCTGACCAATGAACGCGGGGGACCCGCAGCGGGCACTATTATTATGGGGCGGTTTCTGGATGCCGCCGCCGCCAAGCGCCTGAGCGACCAGATTCAGCTCCCATTGGCGGTTACTCCGACTGACCATGCGGGTGCCGAAGGCTCGACTGGCGACATCGGAAGAAAGTTGGCTTTTACTCCGGTTCGCTTCACCGAAGCACCCGAAAGCTGGCAGGCCCGAAGCACCTTGCTCGATCTCTATGGCCGTCCGGTGCTGGCGCTCCAGGTCGATACGCCCCGCGACATCTCGGCCCGCGGCGCTGCGGCGGTGAATTTGGCGCTCTGGTCCCTGGCGATTACCGGCCTGATCATGATGTTCGTGCTCTGGTTTGCGTTGCGTAGGGCGATGCTGCAGCCGCTTTCGAAACTGACGGATCACGCTGCGCGAATCGGGGCCGACGATAACCTGAAGGTCCATCTCAACCTGAAACGCCGGGACGAGATCGGTATCCTGGCCGGGACCTTCGACATTATGGTCCGCCGGCTCGCCGAGGCCCGACGGCGCCTGGTCGACCAATCCTTCCGGTCCGGCGTTGCGGAGATGGCCGCTGGCGTACTCCACAACATCGGCAACGCCGTCACCCCGTTGAACGTCAAGCTCTCGACATTGAGTCAGGACCTGGGAGCGGCGCCGGTGGCCGAGATGCGGCAGGCGGCGGCCGAACTGGCCGCACCATTTACCCCTCCCGAGCGGCGCGGTGACCTTGCTCGGTTCGTCGAGCTCGCCGGCGTTGAATTGGCCGATCTCGTCGAGCGAAGCCAACAAGAGGTTGAAGCTGCCCTACGGATGGTTATGCAGGTGCAGGAAATTGTCTCGGATCAGGAGCATTTCAGCCGTTCGGCGCGGGTCATTGAACCGGTGGACATGGCCGCAATCGTGCCCGACGCAATCAACGGATTGGCCCCGGAGACCAAGAGCGACCTCGAAATCGATATTACCCCAAGTCTCGAGGAGGTCGGCGCGGTTGCGGGGGCACGCGCCGCGCTCAGCCAGGTGGTGACCAACTTGCTGGTCAACGCTGCCGAATCGATCACGGAAGCCGAGTCGAGCCCAGGTAGAATAACCGTATCGGCGAGCCGGGAAAACCATGACGGGCGACCAATGGCACATCTGCGGTTTGACGACAACGGTGGGGGCATCGAGACGGATCTCCTCGACCGTTTGTTCGAGCGCCGCTTCTCGACCAAGAACAGGTCTGGCTCCGGCTATGGCCTGCATTGGACCGCCAACACGGTACAGGCACTGGGCGGGCGAATCAGCGCCGAAAGTGACGGGCCGGGTCGCGGAGCCTGCATGCATTTGTGGTTGCCGCTGGCGGATTTCGGTGTTCAGGCAAGCATCGAATCGGAGGGGTAGACCATGGACACGAACGCCAAGCAAGCGATACGCGTGTTGGTGGTAGATGACGAGCCTGACGTTCTGAACGCGTATCGGAGGGTCCTGGGTGTTGATGTCACGGCCGTCAGCCCGGTGGTGAACGATCTCAAAACGAAGTTGTTCGGCAACCCAGGTACTGCAGTAGCATCCGTCGACAAACCCGTATTCGAGCTGGTTTGCGCAAATGATGCTAAGGCGGGGGTGCAGGCGGTGCGCGAGAGTCTCGAACAGGACCGGCGTTTCTCCAGCGCCTTTATCGATATGCGGATGCCGCCCGGCGCTAGCGGCGACTGGGCGGCCACCGAAATTCGCAGCCTGGATCCGCGGGTGAATATAGTGATCGCGACTGCGTACTCGGATATGCACCCGCAGAAACTGGCGCGGCTCGTACCCCCTGCGGGTAACCTGTTTTACATTCAAAAGCCGTTTCACCCGTACGAGGTACGCCAACTCGCCCTGGCCTTGGGACAGAAATGGCAGGCCGAGGGCGAGATCCAGAAACTGGCCTATTACGATAGCCTGACCGGGCTGCCGAACCGCGAACTGTTCATAGTGCGGATGGAGCAGGCCGTGGAACTCGCCAAACGTCACGAAGAATCCTTGGCCGTTTTGTTCCTAGATCTCGATAACTTCAAGCGCATCAATGATACCTTGGGGCATAGCATAGGCGATCAACTCTTGCGTACGGTAGCGCAGCGAATCGCCGACACTCTGCGGGCTGGCGATACCGTTTCACACTCCCTGGACGAGGGGGGTGATCATCAGTTCGCCAGGCTCGGCGGCGACGAATTCACAGTGCTGCTACCCTCGCTGCAACAGCCAGAGTATGCAGCCATTGTGGCAAACCGAATACGCACAGCGCTGCATGAGCCGATCGCCCTGGCCGAACAGACCATTGTAGTTACGCCGAGTATCGGGATCGGTGTGTATCCCTCTGACGGGAAGGATGTCGAAACCCTGCTGAAGCACGCGGACATTGCGATGTACTATGCAAAGCGCAGCGGACGCGACAGTGTACGCTTCTTCGATGCCTCCATGAATGAATCGGCGATCCTGCGCCTGAACCTCGAAAACGAGTTGCGCCATGCGATTGAGCGCGGCGAGCTATCCCTGCACTACCAGCCGCAGTTGGACCTCGCCAGCGGTGAGATTCTGGGGCTAGAGGCATTGCTGCGATGGGACAATGATGCGCTTGGCAGGGTACCTCCGTTGAGGTTTATCCCCATCGCGGAGGATTGTGGGTTGATCATCCCGATCGGGGAATGGGTTCTGCGCACGGCATGCCGACAGATCAAAGACTGGCGTGATGGGGGCATGGGCATCGGGCGCATCGCGGTGAATGTTTCGGTTCTCCAATTCTCCCAGGAAAGCTTTCCCGACTCTGTGGCGCGAATCCTTCAAGAGATAGGCCTCGATCCTTCCTTGCTCGAATTGGAGATTACCGAGACAGTGCTGATGAAGGAGGCGGAGCGCGCAATTGCTATCCTCGGTAGGCTAAAGACGATTGGTGTTCAACTCGCCGTCGACGATTTTGGCACAGGCTACTCCAGTCTGAGCTATCTAAAACAATTCCCGATCGACCGGGTGAAAATCGATCGCTCTTTCATTGACGCCATTACCGAAGATTCGGATGATCAGGCGATTGCCTGCGCCATTATTGCAATGGCGGGGAAGATGAAAGTGCGGGTCACGGCCGAAGGGGTAGAGACACTTGGCCAACTGCAGTTTCTGCAGCGAGAAAGGTGCGACGAGGCCCAGGGATTCCACATAAGCTACCCTATGGCGACACAGGATATGGAGACGCTATTGCGCGAACTAAATTCCGCCTTAGTTGACCGGGGGCCGGAACTCCCAGGCAAGGACCCCGAGGTCGAGGGCGGGTAGACTACCGCGAAGGCCAACAGCCGCCGGCGGTTTTTGGGTAACGCCTCAAGAATTTAGGGTGGGTCAAGCGTAGCGGACCCACCAGCTCGCGCCGACAGGCTTTCCCCAAATATTGAAAGCATTGCTTCGCAATGGTTCGGTGAATTACGCCGGTCCTGCGCCTAACCCACACTGGATTGGCATCGATCTCGGCGAATCGCCCCACGAACTCTCCGTAAGACCAAAGAAAAGGAGACCTCGGCCTGCACAGCAGGCCGAGACCGCAAAACGGTGAGGAGACCGCCGAATCGAGCAGGCTCAGAAAGTAAGTTGCGCCTGCAGGAAGAAGTTGCGCCCGGGCCCCGGGACGCGCTCGCCGACCGCCAGATCCACTGGGTCGCCATCGCTGTCGGCTCGGACCCGGTTGTATCCCGACAGGTTGTTCTGATAGAAACGGTCGAAGATATTGCGCACGCCGCCGCGGATAGTCAGATCGCGCCGCGGCTCGTAGCGGCCATAGAGGTGATACAGCGCGTAGCCGGAGGACTCCTGCTCCGCGTTGGTCTTCGAAACCTTGTTCTGGGCCGCGTAGAATTCCCCTTGCCCGGTGATCGACCAGGTCGACGCCTGGTAGGTCAGACCGAGCAGACCGTTGAGGGGAGCGATTCGGTACAGGTCATCATTGATATCCCGGCGCTTGCCGCGCACGTAGCTGACGGTGCCGTCCAGCAGCCAGTTCTCGCCAAAGGAGGTTCCGAAGCCGGCGTCGGCGCCGTAGAACTCGGCATCCACGTTGCTGAATTGCAGCGGGGTGCAGCGCGGGCTGCTCGGATTGGTCATGCACAGCCCGCCGGTCAGCATGTTTATCTGGGTGCGGGTGAAGTCC
>CBDUCL010000076.1:0-11931 GCA_965365625.1 uncultured Chromatiales bacterium
GAAAACACCGGCGTCCGAAACCGGTTTGACGGAGAGGATTGGCTATGAGGATGAAATAACAGAGTCTGCCATCGGGGCAGCCCAGAAAAATCGCGGGCAGGACAAACGGGGCAACAAGAAACGCAAGAAGGCGTCAAACGAAAAGCCCGGTGGAAGAGTCAAGACAGCGAAAAACCTCGAAAAGGTCAAGAGGACCGAAAAAGGAAAGAAGGGAAAAAAGGGTAAGAAGGGCAAGAAAGGTGGCAAGGGAAAGAAGGGGGCTTAGGCAAAGGGCCCGGGCCCGGTCGCGCTCTGCGTTGGAAGCGGGCGTGAGCGCGCCCATGGAAGGAAATCCAGACACTTTTTGCTGCATTCGATATCGTCGGTAGCCTGCCAAACAAAGCCGGGCAAGACGCCCAGATTACCCCGACGGCAAACAGCGCCCCTTCCTCCGACTCCCTGCCGACCCGGATTTGTATTCGTAGACTCCTGGGTATGCGGCGCCCGGCAACGGGCACCCGAGCCCGAGCGCTGGTCCAGATCCCGCCATCGAGAGAAGGTCGTCGCCGCCTTACGTCTCACCGCCTACCCCAACTCCGCCAGCAGTCGGTCGATCATACCCTTGGCCTGGCCTTGGTAGCCGCCGCCGAACATATTCATGTGGTTGAGGATGTGGTAGAGGTTGTAGAGGGTCTTGCGCACCCCGTAGCCAGAGTCCAGGGGCCAGGCCTCGCGATAGGCGGCGTAGAAGTCGGAGCCGAAGCCGCCGAACAGCTCGGTCATGGCCAGATCCGCCTCCCGGTCGCCGTAGTAGACGGCAGGATCGAAAATCACCGGGTTGCCCTCGGCGTCGTAGGACAGATTTCCGCTCCATAGATCGCCGTGTAGCAACGAGGGTTCGGGTGCGTGCTCCAACAGGGCTGGTAGGCGCTCCAGCAATCGTTCGCCCTGGCGCTGCAGGGCCCCGCCGTAGCCGTTGCGGGCCCCGAGTTCCAGCTGGAATCCGAGCCGTTGCTCGCGCCAGAAGGTAACCCAGTCGTCACGCTCGTCGTTGGGCTGGTGGGTCGAACCGATGGTGTTGTCCCGATACCAGCCGAAGCGCGCGCCCAGGCAGCGGTGCAGGGCCGCGAGCTGCCGGCCGGCCGCCGCTGCGGCGCCCGGTTTGCCACCGCCGGGCTCGATGTATTCCATGGCCAACCAGGCCTGGCTGCCGGCAACGCCGGAGGCGACCGGCCGCGGTACCCGGATCGCCCCGCTGTCGGCCAGCGCCTGCAACCCGGCCTGCTCAGCCTCGAACATCTCCAGCCGCGAAGCCGCATTGGTCTTGACGAAGTAGCTGCGCCGACCGTCGCTCAAGCGCACCGCCGCATTGATACAGCCGCCGCCGATGCTGCGCGGCGGCAGCGGGTCAAAGGGCTCTCCGCTGGCCGCGGCGATGCGCCCGGCGATTTGACACCAGTCGGTCATGATCCTCCTCTTTTTCGGCCGCGCTTAACGCAAAACCCAGCTCGATGCAATAGCCCAAAGCGCCTAAATCGAGGCGTTTATACACACCGCTCGGCAATTCCGCAAGGCTCTGAGGGGATTACTTCGGCGGCAGCCCACAATTTTTGGCGCATTATCTTATCTATCTGATTTCTCTATAGTTTACCAAAGCGTCCAAAATTTGGACAATGCAACCGAGACCCAACGTTCGCAACGCCTGGTAGCATACACTCAGGTTTTGCCCACAAAGTTATCCACAGCTTCTGTGGACAAACGAAAAAGCCTCTTTGGGACCGGGGCTTAGCCCAATTCCGAGAGAATTCCAGTGAATGTCTGCCGCTAACTGCGAGCCCCGGAGATGCGGGTTCCGGGGTAGAATCCGCGCATGTCCTCCGCCCCCGTTTTGCGCCTGGCAATTGCCGCTCCCCTGTACCGGGTATTCGATTACTGGGCGCCGCCGGGGGTAGACACCAGCGCCCTGAAACCCGGGATGCGGCTGCGGGTGCCGTTCGGCCGTGGCCGCCGCTGCGGCCTGCTGCTGGAACTGGGCGCGGGCTCGGGGTTCCCGCCGGAGCGCATCAAGCCGGCCCTGGAGCTGCTGGACACCGAACCCCTGCTGCCGGCCGCCGACCTCGAGCTGCTGCGCTGGGCAGCAGGATACTACCGCCACCCGATCGGGGAGGTGATCTTCGGTGCCCTGCCCGGGCGGTTGCGCCAGGGGGCCGCGCCTTCGGCTCCCGGCGAGCCGGGCTGGCGCCTGACCGCCGCCGGCGCGGCGGTCGACCTGGGGCAGTTGGGGCGGGCCCCGCGCCAGGCCCAGCTTCTGGCCGAGCTCGGCACCCGGCCCGCGGGCCTTAGCCGAAGCGAACTCGGGCTGCGCTGCGGAGACTGCGCGGGGGTACTTCGCAGCCTGCGCGACAAAGGCTGGGCCGAGCCGGTACAGCTGGTGTCGCAGCCCAGCATGCCGCCGCAGCCGGCCGCCGGGCCCGATCTCAACCCCGCCCAACGGGAGGCCCTGGAACAGATGCTGGACGACGGCGACGGCTTTCAGCCGGTGTTGCTGGACGGGGTTACCGGCAGCGGCAAGACCGAAGTCTACCTGGCCCTGGCCGAGGCCAGCCTGACCGCTGGGCGCCAGGTGCTGATCCTGGTGCCCGAGATCGGCCTAACCCCGCAGTTGCTGCGGCGCATCCGCCGCCGTCTGGGACTGCCCATCGCCCTGTTCCACTCCGGTCTTTCCGAGGGCGAGCGCGAACGCGCCTGGCTGGATGCCGCCTCCGGCCGCAGGCGGGTGCTGGTGGGCACCCGCTCGGCGGTGTTCACCCCGTTGCCGGACCTGGGACTGGTGATCGTCGACGAGGAGCACGACCTGTCGTTCAAGCAGACCGAGGGCTTCCGCTACTCGGCCCGGGACCTGGCAGTGATTCGGGCCCAGCGCCGGGGCTGCCGGCTGGTGTTGGGTTCGGCCACCCCGTCCCTGGAAAGCCTGCGCAATGCCCAAGCCGGGCGCTATCGCCACCTAAGCCTGCCGCAGCGGGCCGGCGGCGCCGCCAAACCGCGCGTTGAGCTGCTGGACCTACGCCGGGTGCGCCCCAGCGCCGGGCTGTCCCCGGCCCTGATCGAGGCGATTGAACAAGAGTTGAATGCAGGCAATCAGGTGCTGCTGTTTCTCAACCGCCGGGGTTATGCGCCGGTGCTGACCTGCGACGGCTGCGGCTGGATCTCCGACTGCCGGCGCTGCGACGCCCACATGACCCTGCACCGCTCCGACCAGCGCCTTTGGTGCCACCACTGCGGCCACAACCGGCCCCTGCCCCAGGCCTGTCCGGAATGCGGCGACCACCGGTTGCAGCCCCTGGGGCAGGGCACCGAGCGGGTGGAGGAGTTTCTGCAATCCCGCTTCGGCGACCAGGGCATCGCCCGCATCGACCGCGACAGCACCCGCCGCAAGGGGGCCCTGGAGCGGCTGCTGCGGGAGATCCGCGACGGCCGCCACCGGCTGCTGCTGGGCACCCAGATGCTGGCCAAGGGGCACCACTTCCCGGACGTTACCCTGGTCGGCATCCTGGATATCGACCAGGGCCTGTTTAGCGTCGATTACCGGGCCAGCGAGCGCATGGCCCAGTTGATCGTGCAGGTATCCGGGCGCGCCGGCCGGGCCGAGAAGCCGGGCAGGGTGCTGATCCAGACCCGCCACCCGGGCCACCCCCTGCTGCAGCTGCTGCTGACCCGGGGTTACCCGGCCTTCGCCGAGGCCGCCCTGGCGGAGCGCCGCGAGGCCCGACTGCCGCCTTTCAGCCACCAGGCCCTGCTGCGGGTGGAAGCGCAGGACGCCGCCGCGCCACCGGCATTCCTGCAGGCCGCCCTGACCGCCGCCCAGGAGCTTGCCGCGCCGCAGCTCGAACTGCTCGGCCCGGTGCCGGCGCCGATGGAAAAACGCGCCGGACGTACCCGCTACCAACTGCTACTGCAGGCCCCGACCCGGGAGCCGCTGCAGCGATTGCTGGCGACCTGGGTAGGCCGGCTGGCGGAGCTGCCGGAGGCGCGGCGGGTGCGCTGGTCGCTGGATGTGGATCCCCAGGAGATGTACTGAGGAAGAGGAACTGAGCACTGAGCCTAGCCGCTCGGTGCCCGCGCCCACGGCTGAAATAACGGTTCCGGCGCGCGCCCTCGCGCCCATGAGGCGCTGGGAGCGGGAGCGAGGGCGTATCGCGCCGAGGGCGGCGCTCCTACCTTATCCGGTCTGAGTATCGCGCCGAGGGCGGCGCTCCTACTTTCTCGGTCTGAGGGCTGCGGATTAGGCACCTCGGCTTCGCTTTCGGCTTTGTCTATCCGGGTCTGGCGATTTGCTGATATGCTAAGCGGTTTAGCCGTCCCGAGCCGGAGCCCGTGCATGAAACGCCAGATCCAGCAGTTGGTCACCCAGGCCCTTGAACAGTTGGCCGCCGCGGGCAAGATCCCGGCCGCTGAACTGCCGGAGCCGCTGATCGACCGCACCAAGAACCCGGAGCACGGGGACTTCGCCTGCAATATCGCCATGGTGATGGCGCGCATCGCCCGCCGCAAGCCCCGGGAGTTGGCCGAAGACATCGTCGCCAGCCTGCCCGCCTCGGAGCTGGTCGCGGGGGTGGAGATCGCCGGGCCCGGCTTCATCAATTTCCGCCTCGCCCCCCAGGCCCAGTACCTGGTGGTGCCGCAGATCCTGGAGCAGGGCCACCGCTTTGGGCGCAGCGACCTGGGCCGGAGCAAGCCGGTGCAGGTGGAGTTCGTCTCCGCCAATCCGACCGGCCCCCTCCACGTGGGCCACGGCCGGGGCGCGGCCTACGGGGCGGTGGTGGCGGACCTGCTCGAAGCGGTCGGCTTCGCCGTGCACCGGGAGTACTACGTCAATGACGCCGGCCGCCAGATGGACATCCTGGGTACCAGCGTTTGGCTGCGCTATCTGGAGCTGTGCGGGGAAGAGCTGCCGTTCCCGTCCAATGGCTACCAGGGCGATTATGTGCTCGACATCGCAGCGAGCCTGCATCGGGAACACGGGGACGCCTACCGGGTGGACGCCGAAACGGTGTTCGCCGAGGTGCCGGCGGATGCCCCCGAGGGCGACAAAGAGGCCCATATCGACGGCCTCATCGCCCGCGCCAAGCAATTGCTGGGGGACAACCGCTATCGCTTGGTGTTCGAGCTGGCGCTGAATACCATCCTCGACGACATCCGTGACGACCTGGGGCTGTTCGGCGTGCGTTATGACGAGTGGTACTCGGAACGCACCCTGACCGAGAGCGGCGCGGTGAATCGAGCCCTGGAGCGCCTGCGTTCGGCCGGCCATGTGTACGAGAAGGAGGGGGCCCTGTGGTTCCGCTCCACCGCCTTCGGGGACGAGAAGGACCGGGTAGTGGAGCGCGAGAACGGTCAGACCACCTACTTCGCCTCCGACATCGCCTACCACATGGACAAGCTGGAACGCGGCTTCGAGCGGGTGATCGACGTCTGGGGCGCGGACCACCATGGCTATGTGCCGCGGGTCAAGGCGGCCCTGGAGGCCCTGGGGGACGACCCCGGCAAGCTGGAGGTGCTGCTGGTGCAGTTCGCCAACCTCTACCGGGGCGGCGAGAAGGTGCAGATGTCGACTCGCTCCGGTTCCTTCGTCACCCTGCGCTCCCTGCGCAAAGAGGTGGGCACCGATGCGGCCCGTTTCTTCTATGTGATGCGGCGCTGCGAACAGCACCTGGACTTCGACCTGGACCTGGCCAAATCCCAGAGCAACGACAACCCGGTGTACTACGTGCAGTACGCCCACGCCCGGGTCTGCAGCGTGCTGCGCCAGGCAGCCGACAAGGGCTTCCAGGTGGAGCCCTCCCCTGGCGGCGAAAACCTGGAGCGGCTCACCGAGGGCCACGAGCAGGCCCTTTTGACCGAGCTCGGACGCTACCCGGAGCTGTTGGAGCAGGCAGCCCTGGGCCAGGAGCCCCACCTGCTGGCCCACTACCTGCGGGAGCTGGCCAACGGCCTGCACACCTACTACAACGCCCACCAGTTTCTGGTCGACGATGACGCCCTGCGCGACGCCCGCCTGAAGCTGATCCTGGCCACCCGCCAAGTGTTGATGAACGGTCTCAATCTGCTCGGAGTATCGGCGCCGGAGCGCATGTAGGATGGCCACTGACTACAAACGGCGCGCCGAGCCCCGGCCCGGCAAACGGCGCGCCCCCTGCTGGATCTGGTTCACCAGCGGGCTGATGCTGGGGGTATTCGCCTGCGGCCTGGCCTGGCTCAAGCTCGGCCCAAGCGGCCTGGCGCAGACCCAGCAGGTTCCCGGGCTGCCGTCACAGAGGCCCGCCCCGCGCCCGGCCGAACCGGTCGCCCCCAAGGCCCCTCCGCCGCGCTTCGACTTCTACACCATCCTCCCCGAGACCGAAGTGGTGGTGCCCCAAGAGCAGCTGCGACCGGCAACCGCCATCCCTGCGGCGCCCGGCCCGGAGCAAACCCAGGCCATAGCGCCCGCTTCGCCGGACAGCTACCTGCTGCAGGCCGGCGCCTTCAGCCAGCGGGCGGACGCCGAACGCCTGCGCGCCAGCCTGGCCCTGCTCGGGGTAGAGGCGGAGATCCAGGCGGTCCAAGGTAGCGACCGCAAACGAGTGTACCGGGTCCGTAGCGGCCCCTACTCCAGTCGCACTGCGGTCGAGCAGGCCCGCAGCAACCTCAAGCGCAACGGCATCAACAGCATTGCGATCAAGCAGGGGGGCTGAAGCGGCTCAGCGCCGGCAGCTGTTCAACGGCCGCAGCCCCAGGCGACTGCCAGCGTCGTCGAGCCATTCATAGACCTCCTCCGCGCTCCCCTCGCACTGGCTGCAGCCGCCGCAGGCGGCCCCGGCCAGGTAGCGTCGCACCCGGCCCTTGCGCATCCAATGCTCCAGCATCCCGCGTACCGCTTCGGGGTCGGCATCCAGGTGGCGCGCGATGTCCCCCAGGCTGGCTTGGCCTCGGTGCTCCAGGTAATGCCGAATGTCGGTCAGGATCACGCCCGGGCCTCCGCGACAGCCGGGGCCTCGCGCCGGCCCCAATAACGCAGACCGCCGATCACCAGCCCCAGGACCAGGGCCAGCCCAAGCAACCAGGCCCCGGAACTCAAGGGGTGGCGGGCGAAGGTAGCGGCCTGGTAGAAACCGGTGGAGGCGGCGAAGGCAACGCCGGTGGTCCAGGCAGCGACGAAGCCGGCCCAGGCCAGGCTGGTCTCACGCACGATGGCGCCGATGGTGGCCACGCAGGGGAAGTAGAGCAGGATAAACAGCAGGTAGGCAAAGGCGCCGACCGCGCCGTCGAAGCGGGCGGCCATGGTACCGAATACCCCGGGGTTGACCGCCTGGGCGGCCACTACCGCCTCCGACGACTCGATGCCGGCCGCCCCCACGCCCAGGGGATCGAGCAGCAGCGCACCGACCTCGGCCAGGTTGCGCGGCACGCTGGCGGCGGCCTCCGCCAATGCCTCCCCCAAATCAAACTCCGACGCCGCCGCCTCCGCACCGGCCTGTTCCTGGGCCATGCGGGTGTAGAGCGCATCGAGACTGCCCACCACGGCCTCCTTGGCCAGCACCCCGGCGAAGATCCCGACCGCAGCGGGCCAATTGTCCTGATCCAGCCCCAAGGGGGCGAACACCGGGGTCACCGTCTTGCCGACCGCGCTGAGCAGGGAGCCTTCGCTGTCCTGGTTGCCGAAAGAGCCGTCGCTGCCCATGGAGTTGAGCAGGTTCAGGGCCAAAACCATCAGCACGATCACCCGTCCCGCCTCGCTGATGAACAGCTTGAGACGGTCCCAGGTGCGCAAGGCGACGCCGCGGGCGGTGGGCAGGTGATAGGGCGGCAGCTCCATTACAAACCCGGTGCTGCTGCCGACAAGCAGGGTGCGGGTCATGATCAACCCGGTCAGCACCGCCACCAGGATGCCGATCAGATATAGGCCGAACACCAGGTTTTGTCCCTGGCTGGGGAAAAAGGCGGCGGCGAACAGCACATACACCGGCAGCCGGGCGCCGCAGGACATGAAAGGGTTCATCAGTATGGTGAGCCGGCGCTCGCGGGGATCTTCCAGGGTTCGGGTGGCCATGACCGCCGGCACGTTGCAGCCGAAGCCGACAATCATCGGCACGAAGGCCTTGCCCGGCAGGCCGATGCTGCGCATGAAACGATCCATGACGAAGGCGGCCCGGGCCATGTAGCCGCTGTCTTCCAGCACCGACAGAAACAGGTAGAGGCAGGTGATAATGGGGATGAAGGTGGCCACCACCTGCAGCCCGCCGCCGACGCCATCGGCCAGCGGCACCACCAGCCACTCGGGCCAGCCCTGGGCGCGCATCCAACTGCCCGGCCCGTCCACCAGCAGGGCTCCGACCAAGCCGTCGAAGAAATCGATGAAGGCCCCCCCGATATGGATGGTGAACATGAACATCAGGTACATCACCAGCAGGAACAGGGGGATGCCGAACACCCGGTCGAGCACCAGGCGGTCGATGCGGTCGCTCAGGGTGCGACCGAGCCGCCCCTGGTGGCGGATCACCCGCTGGGCCATGGCGTGGGCGTGACCGTAGCGGGCATCGGCGATGTGCAGGTCCGGCTCTTCGCCCGCCCGCTCCTGGATCATCTGCCGCCAATGCTCGGCCCGGGGCAAGGACTCCGCGCCGGCCAGGGCCAGCGCCGCCGGATCTCCCTCGAGCAGCTTGAGCGCCAGCCAGCGGCTGTTGATCGGAGCCGCGGCCCGCACCAGGGCCGGTTCCAGGTCGGTGATGGCCTGCTCCACGCTGTCCTCGTGGGTCATCTGAAAACCGCCCCGGTGGGCCCCATCCAGGACCCCCTGGATCTCCTGCTTGAGGGCGGCCAGGCCTTCTCCGGTCACCGCCACCACCGGCACCACCGGACAGCCGAGTTGCTCGGCCAGCGCATCCACGTCCAGTTCGATGCCGCGGCGGCGGGCCACGTCCATCATATTCAGGGCCACCACCAGGGGTACCCCCATCTCCAGCAACTGGACGCTGAAATAGAGGTTGCGCTCCAGGTTGGCGGCGTCCAGGATATTGACGATCAGGCTCGCTTCGCCCGAGAGCAGATAGTCGCGGGTGACCTGCTCGTCGATCGACGAGGCGTCCAGGGAGTAGATGCCGGGCAGATCCACCACCGCTGCGTCGCGCCCTAGGAGATCGAAGCGCCCCTCCTTGCGGTCGACGGTGACACCAGGCCAATTACCCGTGCTCTGCCGCACCCCGGTGAGGCGGTTAAACAGGGCGGTCTTGCCGCAGTTGGGATTACCCGCGAGGGCTAGGGTGAGCAAAGCAACCTCCGAGCGCCGGCCCGGGCGGGCCGCCGCAGGTATCAATCGAGGGGAAGGACGTAGACTTTCTCCGCCACCCCGGCCCCGAGGGCGACGCGGATGCCGGAACGGCCCACTACCACGCCTCGGCCGCGTCGGTGCAGCAGGTCCAGTTCCACCCCCACCCGCAGACCCAGAGCGAGCAGACGCCGGCTCAGTTGGCGTCCGCCGCGGATCTCGACGATGCGCGCATGCCCGCCTACCGGCAATAGCACCAGCGGCTGGGGTTCGTCATCGATAAGGGGGGATTCGCCTGACCTCATGCACAGTTACCAATAGAAATGATTCGTATTTCGACGATAACACCCGCTTACACCAATGTCATCATGCTTCTTCAGAATTTCAGCATGCATTGATGTTGATCAATCGTCGGAGAGAATCGGGGCTCAAATCAGGGTCAGGTATTCGCTCAGGGTAATGCCGATGCCACCGATCAAAAACAGCACTGCCCGCACCGCGGGCTGGTCCCAGAGTTCCACATAGGCGCCCATGCGCAGCTGCTCCAGCTGCTGAATCATCTCCCCGACCTCTTGGGGCGAAGGCTCGGGGGCGCCGCTGTGGTAGTCCACCGCCAGTTTCAGATGCTCGCGGCGCAACTGCTCCAGAATTTCGGCGCGGGCCTGGCGGGCAACGCTGTTGAGCCGGGCCGCCGCGGCCAGGGCAATGGCAAAGTTGAGGCCGACGATGAGCAGCAGCGACAGCGGCAGCCCCCAATCGTCGAAATAACTGCTGCGGGACAACAAGAGCAGCAGGATCACCAACATCGGGTAGTAGATCAGGCGGGTGATCTCACCGGTGCGCTCCCCGATCATGTGGATCTGCACCCAGGCCGCGCAGTGCTTGGGGGGCAGGCGAAACGACTGCTCACATTGGGCCCGGGCACCGGGCGCCCATTCCAGTCCCGATTTGCGCATCAGCTCGATCCAGCTGATGCACAGGCGAATGGCGTCCACCACCAGGAACAGCAGGAACAGCATTGCCATTACGCAGAGGCCGATCATGACGCGGTCCAGGGTGCAGGCCAGGTCGCCTCGGCAAGGGGCGGCGGGCATGCCCAACAGGGCTATCAGCACCGAGGCGAAGGCGACGTAGAGCAGCATATAGCTCAGTGCGCGCAAGGTCCGCTGCTCGGTCGCTCCATAGCGTTCGTACTCTTTCCAGATCCCCTCGGGGTCGCCGGGAGGGGTGTAGGGAACCCATTGATTGATCGAGAGCACTTGCACCTCGGGCCGGAACTTGCCGTAGATGAAGGACCACCAGAGCGAGATCACCAGGGCCCAGGCCAGCGCCAGGAACCAGAGCCTGGACTCCAGACCCAAGGGGAGCAGCCGGTTCGACAGCATCATCCCGATCATCGCTGCCACCAAGAGCCCTCCGCCGACGGCCCAGGTGCGTACGCGGATCCGCTTCAAGCGTAACCCCCAGAGAATGGTCGCCAGGCTCGGCGGTTCCAAATCCGGCGGAATCTCGCCGTCGAGCCACTGGGCCTTTACGGCGAGCCCGTTTTCGCGCAGGCGCCGAATCACCAGGCCAACAAAGAGCAGGGCGAAAAACAGCGTCACCAGGCGAATAAACTCGGTAGGCCAGATGCTCAGGCTGGCGGTCCAATCGAAGGGCTCACCCCCGCCGCCGCTGGACAGTAACAGCCAGGAAAACAGTCCCACCAGCACCAACAACAGGATCGCGGCGAATACCTGCCGCCCCGAACGGGGCAGCAACTGGTTGACCGCGAGGATGCCCAGCACGGCGATCGCGAACATCGCCCAGGCCACCGGCTGGGCAAAACTCGGCGCGGGTTCTGGATGGACCGAAACCCAAGCCGACGACTCCTTGGCCATGGGCACCGCCCGGTCCCTCCCGAGCTCGAATACCAGCGGCTGGATCGCCGCATTGAGTTGGCTCTGGTAGTCAGCGCTGCCATCGGTCGGGTCTAGGGTCAGCCAGCGGGCGACCTCCGGGTCGAGGGCGAGGCGGGTGGCGAGAAAGCTCGCGCTCTGGTAACTGTCCCTGAAGGGCGGCGTGTGACTCTGCAACGGCGGCGCCAGCGCCAAGCCAAAACTGGACGCCACGATCAGGTTGCGGGCGGCGGTGAACTCCGACGGGTGCAGGAACTGAACGTCGAGGTCGGTGGTAAGCCAGACCGCCCCCGGCAACTGGCCTCGCAGGGCGCGCAGGATCAGCAGCTTGTCGAAGACGTCGCTGCCGAGCACCGCCACCGCCCGCACCCCCCGGCCCGTCTGCAACCGCCATTGCCGATCCTGGGCGCCAATCTCGGCCGCCAATCGCCGCAGGTAGTCGAATTGGCCGGTACCGGTGGGCCGGCGCACGGTCTCCTTGGCGCCCTCGGAACTGGCTCCCGCTTCGGTTCGAGGGCTGTTCCCAGGCACTATGCCGTCGATGCCCCGCTGATAGGTAAACCAGCGGATCTGGTCGGGCGGCCTTGATTCGACCGCTCGATACCGGTCTTCGAAGGCGGCCTTGAACTGCTCGGGCAACAGTCTCCCGAAATAGGTGTCCCACTCGGAGATCAGCACTAGGTGATCTCTACTCGGCTCGAAATCCCGTTTCCCCAACTCGTTCACCAATAGACCCATCTGGTCGCGGTCGCT
>CBDUCL010000077.1:0-11799 GCA_965365625.1 uncultured Chromatiales bacterium
CTTGGCCCGGTAGACGGCCTTGTCGGTGGCCCGGAATCGGCCGTCGAAATCCAATGCCGCCGGTTCGGCCCTGTGGGCGACGCCGGTGCTGGCGCTGACCCGCGGGCCCGAAGGGCCGAGTTCGCCGATGCGCTCGCGGATCGGTTCTGCCCGGCGCAAGGCCCTCCACTTGCTGCTGGTCAGCACGATGACGAATTCTTCGCCGCCGAAGCGCACCACCCGCTCGTCGCTGCCCATCTGTTCGCGCAATAGGGCGCCCACTTCGCGCAGAATCTGATCCCCGGTGCTGTGGCCGTGGCGGTTATTGATCTGCTTGAAGTCGTCCAGGTCCACCACTAACAGGGTCAGCGATTCGCCGCAGCGGTACGCCGCGGTCGCCACCGGGATCGGCACTTCACCGGCCCGGTCCCGCAGCTCGGCGGCGAATTCGACGCCCTTGGAACCCGGGGAAAACAGATTTATGCAGATGAGGTCGGAGTGTTCCGGTTCCAGATCCAACAACGCCGCTTCGCCCGAGTCGACCAGTAGCGCGGCTGGTAGTCCAGGCGGCCGAACAGGTACGCCAGGAACGGGTGGTAGAGTCGGCTTTCTTTTATTAGCAGTACCCGCCTCTGTCGTCCTGCCCGAGCGGGTTGGGCCGTGCATCTGCATACCGAAACCAACCCGGCGCCGGGCGCAATCGGGCCCGATACTGCTGCTGCGGTTTATGCTAACGTAACGCCTGGAATCGGTTCTTCCTCGCGCCCGCGCAACCTTGCGGGGAGTGAGCACAAAGCACAGCAGAAAGCGCGGTAGCTGCCGATGGAGGTTGGACCGCGCCGGCGCCGAGCATGGAAATCCGTATGCAGGTCATTGTCGTCCCAGTCACCGCCTTCGAGCAGAACAGCAGTTTGCTAGTTTGCCGCCGCACCGGCAAGGCGGCGGTCGTCGACCCGGGCGGCGACCTGGATCGCATCCTGCAGGCGGCCGCCGAGGCCGGGGTGGAGATCGAAAAGATCCTGGTTACCCACGCCCATATCGACCATGCGGGGGGCGTCGGCGAGCTGGCCCGGCGCCTGGGGGTGCCGATCGAGGGCCCGCACCGCGACGACCAGTTTTGGATCGATGCCCTGGCGGAGCAGAGCCGTGCGTTCGGGTTGCCCCTGGCGGAAAGCTTCGAGCCCGACCGTTGGCTGGATCAGGGTGATCGGGTGCGCTTCGGTGCGCTCGAGCTCGAGGTACTCCACTGCCCCGGTCACACCCCCGGCCATCTGGTGTTTTTCCATCCCGAGAGTCGGCTGGCGCTGGTAGGGGACGTGCTGTTCAAGGGTTCCATCGGTCGCACCGATTTTCCCCGCGGCAACCACGCCGAGCTGCTGCGCTCGATTCGCGAACGCCTCTGGCCCCTGGGTGACGATGTACGCTTTATCCCCGGCCACGGCCCCAGCTCCAGTTTTGGCGAGGAGCGCCGCAGCAACCCGTATGTAGCCGACCCCTTATGAAAGCCCCCGACCTCTCCCTGTTACGCATCATCGGCATCGCCGCCCACGTCGACGCCGGCAAGACCACCCTCACCGAGCGGGTGCTCTATTACACGGGTGCCTCCCACAAGATCGGCGAAGTCCACGATGGCGCGGCCCACATGGACTACCTGGCCGAGGAGCGGGCCCACGGTATCACCATCACGTCCGCGGTCACCAAGGCGCCCTGGCAGGGGCACACGATCCAGTTGGTTGATACCCCCGGACACGTCGATTTCACCATTGAGGTGGAGCGCGCCATGCGGGTGCTCGACGGCTGTGTGGTGGTGCTCGACGGGGTACGCGGGGTCGAGCCCCAGACCGAGACCGTATGGCGCCAGCGCCAGAAGTTCCAGCTCCCGGCCCTGTTCTTCGTCAATAAAATGGACCGCCCGGGGGCCGACTATGGGCGCGCCCTGGACAGCCTGCGCAAGCGCCTGCAAGCGGAGCCGGCTCCGGTCACCCTGCCGCTGGCGGACGGCTCTGGGGTGGTGCACCTGATCGAGCGCCAGTTGCTGCGCTTCGGCGGCGAGCAGGGCGAGCAGGTGAGCGTCGAGCCCTGCCCGGATGCCCTGTGGGAGCAGTTTGCGGAGCAGCGCGAGGCCCTGCACCTGGCGGCCGCCGAGGCCGACGAGGCCCTGGCCGACCGAGTCCTGGCCGGCGAGGAGCCAAGCCCCGAGGAACTCTGGCGCGGACTGCGCGCCGCTACCCTGGCCGGAAGGGTGCAGCCCTGCTTCGGCGGCAGCGCTCTGCGCAATCTGGGGGTGCAGCCCCTGCTGGATGCCGTGCTGCGCCTGCTTCCGAGCCCCCTGGATCGCCCGCCGAGCCCGGCCCTGAGCCTGGCCGGGGAGCCCCTGACGGTGGCCATGGAGGCCACCGCGCCGCTGGCAGCGCTGGCGTTCAAGGTGCAGCTGTGGGACGGCCGCCGCCATGTCTTCGCGCGTATCTACCGGGGCAGCCTGGCCCCTGGCGATACGGTCGCGATCCCGCGCCCCAATGCCGAACCCCTGCGCGAGCATGCCGCCCGGGTGTTCGATGTGGACGCCGGCAAGCGCAGCCGCCTGGACCGGGCCTACGCCGGCCAGATCATACTGCTGGCCGGGCTGCGCTACGCCAGCACCGGCGACAGCCTGTGTGACCCCGAGGCGCCATTGATCCTGGAGCGGATCGATGCCCGGGAGCCGGTGCTCAGCCTGGCGATCGAACCGGCCTCCGCCGATAGCGAGAAGAAGCTGCTGGAGGTGCTCGACAAGCTGGAGCAGGAAGACCCCACCCTGCAGGTGCTGGAGGACGACGAGACCGGCCAGCGCCTGCTGCGTGGCATGGGCGAGCTGCATCTGCAGATGGTGTTGGAGCGCATGCAGCGGGAGTTCCAGCTAGAGGTGCGGGCGGGGCGGCCGCGGGTGGCCCTGCGCGAGACCGTGGCCGCAGCGGCGACGGGGGAGGATCACTTTCAGCGTCTGCTGGAGCTGGACCGGGGCCAGAGCGAGGTGCGGGCCCGGGCCCGGGTCGGCGTGCGTCCCCTGGAGCGGCGCGCCGGGATTCGGGTGCTGGCCGAGCCCCGTCTGCTGCCCGAGGGCGCCGAACTGACCCCGCTCCAGGCCGAGGCGGTGCAGCAGGGGGCTCGCGATCTATTGGGCAGCGGTCCACAGGAGGGGGCACCCCTGCAGGACCTGGAGATCCGGGTCGAGGAGGTCGAGCTGTTCGGCGCAGCATCGAGCCCGGAGGCCCTGCGGGCGGCCGTATCCCGGGCCCTGCGCAAGGCCTTGCAGGCGGCCGGAGGGGTGCTGTTGCGGCCGATCATGCGCACCGAGGTGGTGGTGCCGGAGGAAAACCTGGGAACCGTGCTGGGCGACCTGCAGGCGCGCCAGGCCCTGATCCTCGACACCGAGGACCAGGGTGCCACCCACGTCATCCACTGTGACGCCGCCCTCGACCGGCTGCTCGGCTACACCACCGAGCTGCGCAGCCTGACCCACGGCCGCGGCCAGTTCAGCATGGAATTCGACCGCTTCGACCAGGCCTGAGGCGACTTCCAGCGAGCCGGACCGCACGGACCCCGACGGCGAAAAGGTCGGGCCGCAACGCCGGTACCCGGGCTGCGGCGGTTCCGAGTTTGCCCCGGAGCTGAAATTTGCCGCGCTTTGGGGTAAAGTCCCGGGTTCGCTGTGAAACCAGTCAACAGCCGGGGGTCCGCAGAACGCAGGCCTGCGGCAACCGGGAGACATATTCAATGGCTGAAAATCTGATTGCGCCGTCCATCCTGTCGGCGGATTTCGCGAAGCTGGGTCAGGAAGTCGACAACGTGCTGGCGGCCGGGGCCGACATCGTGCACTTCGATGTCATGGACAACCACTACGTCCCGAACCTGACCATCGGCCCGCTGGTGTGCGAGGCCCTGCGTAAGCACGGGGTCACCGCCCCCATCGACGTGCATCTGATGGTCAAGCCAGTGGACCGCATTATCCCGGATTTCGCCAAGGCCGGCGCTACCTACATCACCTTTCATCCGGAGGCCTCCGAGCACATCGACCGCAGCCTGCAGCTGGTCCGCAACGAGGGCTGCAAGTCCGGGCTGGTGTTCAACCCCGCCACCCCGCTGTCCTATCTGGAGCACGTGATGGACAAGGTGGACATGGTGTTGCTGATGTCGGTCAACCCGGGCTTTGGCGGCCAGAGCTTCATCCCCGGCACCCTCGACAAACTGCGCCAGGCGCGCAAGATGATCGACGCCTCCGGCCTCGATATCCGCCTGGAGATCGATGGCGGCGTCAAGGTCGACAATATCCGCGAGATCCGCGCGGCCGGGGCCGACACCTTTGTCGCCGGCTCCGCTATCTTCGGCGCCGGCAAGGACGCGGACCCCAACCGCTATGACAGCGTCGTCGGCGCCATGCGCGCCGAGCTGGCCAAGGCCGGCTGAGCTGAGGCCCATGCCCCTGCGCAAACCCGGAATGATTCTGATCGATGTCGACGGCACCCTGGTCGACAGCGTCCCGGACCTGGCCTATTGCGTAGACCAGATGATGCTGGCCCTGGGGCGCGAGCCCCACGGCGAGACCAAGGTTCGGGACTGGGTGGGCAACGGCGTCGAGCGTCTGGTGCGCAGAGGCCTGGTCGGCGCGCTCGACGGCGAGCCGGACGAGACGGACTTCGAGCGCGCCTATCCGATCTTTCTCGACCTCTATGCCGAGAACACGTCCAAGCGATCAGCGCTGTACCCGGGCATTCGCGAGGGCCTCGACTACCTCAAGGCGGCCGGCTACCGGCTGGGCTGCGTCACCAATAAGGCGGCCCAGTTCACCGAGCCGCTGCTGCAGGAGCTGGGGGTGTTCGACGAATTCGAGATCGTGGTCAGCGGCGATACCCTGCCCAAGAAAAAGCCGGACCCGCTGCCGCTGTTGTATGCCGCCGAGTTCTTCGGCGTGGCTCCCCAGCAGGCCCTGATGGTGGGCGATTCGGTGAGCGATGTGAAGGCGGCCCGGGCCGCCGGCTTCCAGATCGTCTGCATGAGCTACGGCTACAACCACGGGGTCGACATTCGCAGCGCCGAGCCGGACGCGGTGATCGATCGCCTGACCGAGATCCAGCCCCTGCTCCAGGCGGCGGCTTGAGCCGGCGGCAGGTTTTGCCTTATCTTTGCCGAAACGGAAATAAGATAAGACCATGCAGCCTCCAACCTTTCTCGTGATCCCGCAGACGGCGTGGCGATGGCGGGGGTGACCGGTGTCACCCGAACCGCCTTTGTCCCACCCGTTTGGAGCCGATCATGACCCCCGAAGCCTTCACCGCCCTGGCCGACCAGGGCTATAACCGCATACCCGTAGTCTGCGAGGTCCTGGCGGACCTGGATACCCCGCTCAGCGTCTACCTGAAGCTGGCGGAAGGCCCGTATTCCTATCTGTTCGAGTCGGTTCACGGCGGTGAGAAGTGGGGCCGCTACTCGATCATCGGCCTGCCCTGCCACACCCGGCTGCGGGTGCATGGCCAGCACGTCCTGGTCGAGACCGACGGCCGGGTGGTGGAAGATCTGGAGGTCGCCGATCCCCTGGCCTGGATCGAAGCGTTCCAGGCCCGCTACCGGGCCCCGGAGCTGCCGGACCTGCCGCGCTTTAACGGCGGCCTGGTGGGCTACTTCGGCTATGACACCATCCGCTATATCGAGCCGCGCCTGGCCGAGTGCCCGAATCCGGACCCGATCGGCAATCCGGACATCCTGTTGATGGTGTCCGACGAGCTGGTGGTGTTCGACAACCTGCGCGGCAGCATCTTCCTGATCGTGCATGTGGACCCGAGCCGCGGCGGCACCCTGGGCGATGCCGAGGCCCGCATCCGCGAACTGATCGCGGCGATGCAGCGCGGCGCACCGCGGCGCCGCTGCGACAACCCGCAGCGGGTCGATGAGTCGGACTTCGTGTCCGGCTTCAGCGAGGCGGATTTCAAGCAGGCGGTGGGGCGAATCAAGGACTACATCCTCGACGGCGACTGCATGCAGGTGGTGCTGTCCCAGCGCCTGTCGATCCCCTACCAGGCGCCGCCGCTGGATCTCTACCGGGCCCTGCGCGGGCTCAATCCGTCGCCTTACATGTACTTTCTGGATCTGGCGGATTTCCAGGTCGTGGGCTCTTCGCCGGAGATCCTGACCCGGCTCGAAGACGGCGTGGTCACGGTGCGCCCGATTGCCGGCACCCGCCGCCGCGGTTACACGGAAGCAGAGGACCTGGCCCTGGAAGCCGAGCTGCTGGCCGACCCCAAGGAACTGGCCGAGCACCTGATGCTGATCGACCTGGGCCGCAACGACACCGGCCGGGTGGCGCAGATCGGCAGCGTGCGGGTTACCGACCAGATGATCGTCGAGCGCTACTCCCATGTCATGCACATCGTCTCCAACGTGACCGGAGCGCTGCGCGATGGCATGAGCGCTATGGATGTATTGCGCGCCACCTTTCCCGCCGGCACCGTCAGCGGCGCCCCCAAGATCCGTGCCATGGAGATCATCGACGAACTGGAGCCGGTCAAACGTGGGGTCTACTCCGGGGCCGTGGGCTACCTATCCTGGAACGGGCGCAATATGGACACCGCCATCGCCATCCGCACGGCGGTGATCAAAGGCCATACCCTGCATATCCAGGCCGGGGCGGGGATCGTAGCCGACTCCCTGCCCGAACTGGAGTGGAAGGAGACCATGAACAAGGGCCGAGCCATCTTCCGAGCCGTGGCCCTGGCCGCCGCCGGGCTCGACCGCCACGCCTGCGACGCCGCGCAGGAGGGCTGATCATGTTGCTGATGATCGACAACTACGACTCCTTCACCTACAACCTGGTGCAGTACTTCGGCGAGCTCGGGGCCGAGGTGCGGGTATTCCGCAACGACGAGATCGACCTGGCCGGCATTGCCGAGCTGGCGCCGGCGCAGATTGTCATTTCCCCCGGCCCCTGCACCCCGGCGGAGGCGGGCATCTCGGTGGCGGCGATCCAGGAGTTCGCCGGGCGCATCCCGATCCTGGGCGTGTGCCTTGGACACCAGTCCATCGGCCAGGCCTTCGGCGGGCGCATTGTACACGCCCGGGCGGTGATGCACGGCAAGACCTCCCCCATTTTTCACGCCGACTGTGGCGTGTTCAGCGGCCTGGAAAACCCCTTCGAGGCGACCCGCTACCACTCCCTGGTGATCGAGCGCGCGACCCTGCCCGAATGCCTGGAGGTCACCGCCTGGACCCAGACCGCCGACGGCCAGCCCGACGAGATCATGGGCGTGCGTCACAAGGACTTGGCGGTGCAGGGGGTGCAGTTCCACCCGGAATCGATTCTCACCCGGCAGGGGCATGATCTGTTGCGGAACTTTATCGAGGGGCGGTAGGAGCGCCGCCCTCGGCGCGAACGGACGCTGGGAATCTAGCCACCGCCGGGTCGGCGCGAGGGCGCGCTTCCTACGGCAAGAAAACGTAGGGCGGTGAGGCGCGCACCGGTCGCTGATGAAGATTGGCACTGGCACATGGGCGCGCTGTTATCCGCCGCATGCTGCCTGGCTCAAGGGGTCAGGCATAGAACCCAAAGACTTCGGCGGAAGGCGCTGCGCTGTTCCGCACTTTATAACGAGCAATAACCCTGTTTAGGAGCGATCCCATGGACCTGCCACAAGCCATCGCCCGGGTGATCGAGCGCCGGGACCTGTCCGCCGAGGAGATGACCGAGGTCATGCGCGCGATTATGACCGGCGGTGCCACCCCGGCTCAGATCGGGGGCTTTCTGATCGGCTTGCGCATGAAGGGCGAGACGGTCGCCGAGATCGCCGCGGCCGCCGGCGTGATGCGCGAGCTGGCGGCCCGGGTCGAGGTCCCCGGCGATCACCTGGTGGACACCTGCGGTACCGGCGGTGACGCCTCCGGCAGCTTCAATATCTCCACTGCCGCCGCCTTTGTCACCGCCGCCGCCGGGGCGCGGGTGGCCAAGCACGGCAACCGCTCCATCTCCTCCAAGTCCGGCTCCGCCGACGTGCTGGAGGCGGCCGGGGTGCGTCTCGACCTGAGCCCGGAGCAGGTGGCCCGCTGCATCGAAGAGGTTGGCGTCGGCTTTATGTTCGCCCCCGCTCACCACAGCGCCATGAAGCACGCCATCGGGCCGCGCCGGGAGATGGGGGTGCGCACTCTGTTCAATGTGCTCGGACCCCTGACCAATCCGGCCGGCGCCCCCAACCAAGTGCTCGGGGTGTTCAGCGCCGAGCTGCTGGAGCCCCTGGCCAATGTGCTGCAGCGGCTCGGCAGCGAACACGTGCTGGTGGTGCATGCCAAGGACGGGTTGGACGAGATCAGCATCGGCGCCCCGTCCGAGGTGGCCGAGCTCAAGGACGGCATCGTTCGCCGCTTCTCGGTGCAGCCGGAGGACTTCGGCCTTCGCCGCACCCCGATCACGGAACTCCGGGTGGACGACGCCGAGCAGAGCCTGGCCATGATCCGCTCGGTACTGGAGGACCACCCCGGGCCGGCCCGGGATATCGTCTGTCTCAACGCCGGGGCGGCCATCTATGCCGCCGGGCTGGCCGAGAGCCTGGCCGAAGGAGTGGCCAAGGCGGACGCCGCCATTGCCTCCGGTGAGGCCCGCAACCGTCTCGACCAGCTGGTAATCCTGAGCCAGAGCTTCGACTGAGCCCCGGTTCAGGCTGCTGTAACCACCGCCGCCACGCGGGCGGTCTGGCACCCATTGCCCATGCCGAAAACTTCTCCTCCCAGGTTCACGCATCAGGATATCCAGCGCGCCTGCGGCCATGCTTATATGCAGCGCGGGCGGGAATATCAGCGCGGCGATCGGGTAGTGTCCCTGCGGTGGGAAGCGGCGGCAAGCCAGTTGGTTGCGGAGGTGCGGGGCAGCGCCGGCCGCAGATACCGCCAGGAGATCGAGTTCGGACGGGTCGGGCGGAATCTGGTGATCGACGGCTATTGCAGCTGTCCCATGGACTACAACTGCAAGCATGTGGCGGCGGTGCTGCTGCAGTGGCTGCAGGCGGCGCCCGCGGACGGCGGCCGGTCGGGTGCGGATGGCCTGGATGCCTGGTTCCAGACCATGCGGCTGGGCGGCTCGGCAGGGCCGCAAGATCTGCCCTCCCCAGGCAACCAGCGCCAGGTGCTCTTGTTTTCCCTGGAAATCCAGCGGGTGACCGGCGGCAGCCTGAATCTGGGGCTTGAGTTTCTGCAGTCCCGGATTCTCAAGCGGGGCGGCTGGGGCAAGCCCCAGAGCTTCGATCCCATGCGCCTGATCGACGCCTATTACACCATCCCGCCCTGGGTCGGTCGCGAGGACCAGCGCATTGCCCGGCTGGCGCAAAGCGACAGCGGCTATTTCTCCCGCAAACTGACCCTGGCGGGCGAGGAAGGGGGCTTGGCTCTGGAGCTTATCCTCGACTCCGGGCGCGGCTTCCTCGGGGGGCCGGAACACGGCCAGCCGCTGCGGCGCGGGCCGGTGCGGCGGCTGACTCTCGACTGGACCGAGCGCGATGGCTCCTGGCAACTGGAGGCGTCGCTGGAGCCGGCCTGCAAAGAGTGGCAGGTCCTGCCGCTGACCCCAGCCTGGTACCTGGACCCAGCCAGCGGCGAATGCGGCCATCTGGAGCACCCGCTGCCCGGGGCCGAACTGGAACGGCTGCTGCGGGTGCCGCCGGTGGAGCCAAAACGGCTGCCGGAACTCGGCGGCTTTCTGGCCGAGCGCTATGGCCTGGGTACCCTGCCGCTGCCCGGCCAGGACGAACTCGTCCCGGTGACCGAGCCGGCGCGCCCGCTATTGCTGCTGGACGCCGTGGAGGCCGACGGGCGGCACGTGCACCTGGCGCGATTGCGGGCGATGTATGGCCCCGTCCGCCTGGCCCCCGTGGCGGTAGACCGGCGCTTGGTGGTGCAGTGCGCCGAAGACGGGCGCCAGTACCTGGTGGAGCGCGACATTCCGAGCGAGGAGTCCTGGCTGGATAGGCTCGCCGGGCTCGGCTTCGAGTTGGCGGAGCGGGCCGGGCTGGCATCCTCGGCGGACAGCCTCGACCTGCTGTTCTCCGGCCCTACCCTGGCCGCTTCGGCCGGCCGCTGGCAACAGTTCCTGAGCCGGGATCTGCCGCAGTTGGAGGCGGAAGGCTGGCGCATCGAGCGGGGCGAAGATTTCCGACTCCAGTTCACCGAGGTCGCCCGCCTGGACGGCCGACTGGAGGAGAGTGCGGACGGCTGGTTCGACCTGGCCCTGGACATCGAGCACGGTGGCCAGCGCATCCCGCTGCTGCCGCTGGTGGTGGATTGGCTCGAGCGCGAGCAAAAGGGCCCGCTGCTGGCCCAGGCCGCACCCGGCCAGTGGCTGGAGGTGCGCCGGGAGCTGGTGCAGCCGATCCTGGACATCCTGGTGGAACTCTACGACGGCTTCCGCCCCGACCCGGACGGCGGCTTCAGCCTGGGACGCCAGGATGCCGCCCGCATCATGGACCTGGACGAGCGCCTGGGCCAGGGCCGCATCGACTGGCGGGGCCAGGCAGCGGCCCGGGTGCGCGAACTCGGAAAGCGTCTGCGCGAGTTCCGCGGCATCGAGGTCACCGAGCCCCCGGCCGGGCTGCAGGCCGAGCTGCGCGGCTACCAGCGCCAGGGTCTGGACTGGCTGCGTTTCATGGCCGACTACGGCTTTGGCGGCGTGCTGGCCGACGACATGGGCCTGGGCAAGACCCTGCAGACCCTCAGCTTCCTGCTGTGGGAAAAGGAGCAGGGCCGGCTCGATGCCCCGGCCCTGGTGGTGGCCCCCACCAGCCTGCTCGGCAACTGGCGGCGCGAGGCCGAGCGCTTCGCCCCCGGGTTGCGGGTACAGGTGCTGCACGGCCCCGACCGCCACCCGCTTTTCGCCGACATCCCGGAGCACGACCTCTTGATCACCAGCTACGCCCTGATCCCCCGCGACCTCGATGCGCACCGGGCCCAGCGCTATCGACACCTGATCCTGGACGAGGCCCAGCAGGTCAAGAACCCCAGGTCCAAGGCCGCCCAGGCCCTGCGCGTCATCCCCACCGAGCACCGGCTGTGCCTGACCGGCACCCCGATGGAGAACCACCTGGGGGAGCTCTGGTCCCTGTTCGACTTTTTGATGCCGGGCTTCCTCGGCGATCAGAACCGTTTCGCCCGCCTCTACCGCACCCCGGTCGAGAAGCACGGCGACGGCACCCGCCAGCAGGCCCTGGCGCGGCGGGTTGCGCCCTTCCTGCTGCGTCGCACCAAGGACAAGGTGGCCGCCGAGCTGCCCCCCAAGAGCGAGATCCCGCGCAGCCTGGAGCTGGCACCGGACCAGCGCCGGCTGTACGAGGGCATCCGCCTGGCGATGGAGGAGCGGGTGCGCAAGCTGTTGCAGAAAAAGGGCGTCACCCGCAGCCGCATCGAGGTGTTGGATGCCCTGCTCAAGCTGCGCCAGGCCTGCTGCGACCCACGCCTGGTCAAGCTCGACAGCGCACGCAAGGCAAAGGGCTCGGCGAAGCTCGAACTGCTGCGGGAGATGCTACCGGAACTGGTGGAGGAAGGGAGGCGCATCCTGCTGTTCTCCAGCTTTACCAGCATGCTGGCCCTGATCGAACAGGAGTTGCAGAAACTCGGCATCGACTACACCAAGCTCACCGGCCAGACCCGCAAGCGCGAGGAGGCCGTGGCCCGCTTCCAGGAGCAAGGGGTGCCGGTGTTCCTGATCAGCCTCAAGGCCGGAGGGGTGGGGCTCAATCTGACCGCCGCCGATACCGTGATTCTGTACGACCCCTGGTGGAATCCGGCCGCCGAAAACCAGGCCATCGACCGCGCCCA